>NEUO01000024.1 GCA_002304315.1 Verrucomicrobiia bacterium Tous-C4TDCM | reverse complement strand
AGACCGAGCGGGACCAGCAGGATCAGGAATGCTGCCAGCGGATGGACGTCCATGCTTTCATGGTCGTGCGTATCGTCCGGCCCATGATCGTGGCCGCAGGATGCCTCCTGGGTCGCCGTGAGCAGGTTGAAAGCGCCTACCACCAGCAGGCCGAGTCCTCCGGCCAAAGACAGCGGGCGGAAATCCGGCGCGAGATACTTGGTGATCCGGCCCGTGGCGTAGAAATACACCAGCACCCCACCCCAGGTGATCAGGGCGAGCGAAAACAACACGCGCTGGAGTTTCGGATTCACGGGGTGGCGAAGGAGAAGATGACGGCCTGCCAGGCGATCGCCGCCGCGCCGATGGTGACGAACAAGCCGAGCGCGAGCCACAGGATGAAGCTTTTCTTCAGAACGGTCTGATAGAGGAACAGCAGCTTGACGTCGAGCATCGGACCGAAAGTCAGGAAGGCAAGTTTCGCGCCGTAGGTGAACTTGTCCAGGGTCGCCGCGATGAAGGCGTCCGAGGTGCTGCAAAGGCTGAGCACGAAGGCCAGCGCCATCAGCGCGGCCGGGGCGATGACGTCGTTCTTCGCCAGCCCGTCGAGCCACTCGGCGCCGGGCGCGATGCCGGTGTTGAACAGCGCGGTAATCGCCACGCCGATGGTGAAATAAACGCCGACATCCACGAAGTCGCGCATCGACGAGCGGAAGGCGGCGACCATGCGGTTGTCGCTTTTCTCGTCGTGATGGTGGTGGTCGTGCCCGTGATCATGGCCGTGATCGTGACCGCAGCAGGAATGGTCGTGATCGTGGTGATCGTGAGCATGGGAGTGGGCCACGGCCGGCGTCTCCTCCTTGGTCAGGCTGTCAACCAGCCGCTGGCGCAGGATTTTCACCATCGGGATCCGCGAAACGATCAAGCCGACCGCCACCGCGACCAGGAAACCGAGCCCGAGCCGCGAAACGGTCATCACCAAGCTGGCGGAGTAGCTCAGGTCCGCGCCAAAGGGAATCTCGGGACCTTTGAAGGCCTTCCACGTGCTCAGCGCGGTGATCGGATTGACGATCGGCGCGGCCAGCATGTAGGTCAGCGCGCAGGACACCGGCAGGCCCTTCTTCACCAGCCGGCGGATCACCGGGACCACGGCGCATTCGCAGACCGGCAGGATGAACCCTAACAGACCCGCCACCAGAATGGCCGGGAATTTCTTCTTCGGCAGCAGCCGGTCCATCATGCCGGCGGGCAGGTAGATATCGATGAAGCCGCTGATCAGCGTGCCGAGCAAAATGAACGGCGCGCCTTCGAACAAAATGCTCAGGAAGGCGAACGCGAAGTCCTGTTGGGAATCCGGCGACACGGACGGAGAAAAGGGGCTGCGGGCGGTGCTGTCAAACCCGCGAAGTAGCGCAACTTTGCAAGTTGCGTCTTCTGGCGGCCCGCCACGGTGAATCCCATGGTAGCCGCCCTCCCGCTGCCCTCCTTCGGCACTACTCCAACAAGCGCCCGCGCAGCGCTTCCGACGGCATCGCACAGGCATCGCCCTTCCCGAACCAGCGGTGGCGCCGCGCCGCGATGAAATCATAGGCCGCGTCCCGGAACCGCCTCGGGATGAAAGTGCGCCCGATCCACGAGATCACCCGGAACCGCCACTCCAAAGCCCGGCATAGCCGCAACACCGCGTCCGACCGCGAATAAATCCGCCCGTCCGCCGCGACCAGCGCCGTCATCAGGTCGCCGGTCCCCGCCTGTTTTTCCATCTCCCGGCCCCGCGGACTTTGCAGCCTGACGAAGCGCAGTTGGTCCGCGGCATCGTGCTCCGCCAGCCAGCGGATGCTCCGGCTGCACATCAGGCACTGGCCGTCGAAGGCCAGCACGATTTTTTCCTCCCCTGCCACGCCGCCACCCTAGCAGTGCCACCGCCGGAGAAAACCCCGCGTTTTCGGCGTGCCGCGGCCGCTTTCTTCGGGATCAATCCCCGCATGGCTCCCAACCTCCATCACCTCGAGCTGTTCTACCACGTCGCCCGCAACGGCGGCATCACCGCCGCCGCCCGCGGCATGACCTATGGCATCCAGCAACCGGCGATCAGCGGCCAGATCAGCCTGTTGGAAGCCGAGCTCGGCGTCCGCCTGTTCCAGCGCCGCCCTTTCAAGCTCACCCCCGCCGGCCAGGAACTCTACGATTTCCTCGCGCCCTTCTTCGGCGCGCTGCCGGACATCGCCGCCAAGATTTCCGGCACCGCGTCCCGCCGCCTCCGCCTCGCCGCCCCGGCGACGATTATCCGCCAGCACTTGCCCGATGTCCTCGCGGCCGTCCGCAAGGCCCGCCCGGACTTCGAACTCAGCCTCGTCGATACCGACCAGCGCGGCGCCTTCGACCTGCTGGAGCGCGAGGAAGTCGACCTCGCCGTCTGCGAACTCGAGTCCCGCCCGCCCGCCGGCATCCGCACCGAAGTCTTGATCTCGATGCCGCTCATCCTGCTGCTTCCCGACTCCTATAAAATCGCCCGCTCCGGCATGCACGGCATGGCGGTGGATCTCCCGCTGATCCGCCCCGCCGCCGACACCGTGCTCTGCCGCCTTTTCTCGAAGGCCCTCGCCAAGGCCCGCCTCGACTGGCCGGCGCGGATCGAGGTGAACTCGCTCGAACTGGTCCACGCTTACGTCGCGCAAGGCTTCGGCAGCGGCCTCAGCGTGAAGGCTCCGGGCCTCGCCGCACCGAAAGGCACCGTCGCCTGGGCGATCCCCGACTGCCCCGAACTCGCCATCGCCGCCGCCTGGCGCGGCAAGCTCACGCCCTTGGCCGAAATGGTCCTCACCGGTCTCCGCCAACGCGCCAAAGCCGGCTGAAAGGTCACTTCCGCACGATCACCCGGGTCGCGCCACGCTTCAGCCCGAATTCCTCCGCTCCCGCCGCCCCGGTCACGCAGCACGCCGTCGCCAGCGCGTCGCTCACCGTCGCGGTCGGCGCGATCACGCTGACCGCGAGCCGTTCCGTCAGCCCCAGCCCGGTTCGCGGATCGAGGATGTGCGAATACCGCTTCCCGCCGATCTCCACGAACTGGTGCAGGTCGCCCGAAGTCGAAACGGCGCAGTTCGAAAGCTCCACCACCTCTTCCGGCTTCTCCACATCGAAGGTCTTCAACCCGACCTTCCAGCCCGTCTTCCCCGGCGGCGGATCGCCCAAACGCAGATCGCCGCCCGCCGCGATACAAGTCCGCTCAAAACCGTGCTTCATCATCACCTCGAACATCCGGTCCGCCGCGAAGCCTTTCGCGATGCCTCCCAGATCGAGCCGCATCCCCGGCTTCTTCAGCCGGACCGTCCGCGCCTTCCCGTCCACTTCCAGCTCCCGCCACCCGCAAGCCGCCATCGCATGGCCTCTTGCTTCTGCCGCCGGCAACTCGCCCGTCCGCCGGCTTTCACGCCAAAGCACCGTCAGCGGCCCCAGCGTCGGGTCGAAGACCCCGTCGCAGCGCTCCGCCATCGTCCGCGAAACGTCCAGCAGCTCCGCCAGCAACGGCGAAACCCCCACCGCCGCCCCGCCCGCCGGCAACCGCATCAGCTCGCTGTCCGGCAAATAATCGGATGCCACCGCGTTGATCTTTTCCCCCTCCGCAAAGGCCTCGTCCGCTGCCGCCTTCGCCACCGCTTCCTCCGTCCCGTGGCAGATGATGGCAAAGCGAGTCCCCATCAGCGGCCGCTCGAAGGAAAAGCGCTGCTCCTCCGCCGGGGCACCACCCAGCAGCAACAGCCATCCGCACAAGCAAGTCCCCGGAAACCTCACGCCCGGAAGTTGCCGCAACCCGGCCGCGGATTCCACCCGTCTTTTTTGCGAGCTTCTCCGTCGCACGATGGCACGATGGCAGATGGCAGATGGCAGATGGCAGATGGCAGATCGTAGATGGTAGATGGTAGGCTCTGAATAGGAGCCGACTGCGAGCGCGAGAGCTGAGGGTGCGAAAGCAGGCCGATTGCCTTCGATCCCGGGGCGATCAAAGCCCCAGCAGCCGATAGTCGAGCGCCAGCCTCCAGGCTTGCTGACGAGCATCGCCCATACCTTCGATCCCGGCAGGGATCAAAGCCCCAGTAGCCGGGGGTCGAGCGACAGCGACCACCCCCGGCTACGGACACTCTCGGATTCCTCCGATCCCGGCAGGGATCGCAGCCATCCGCCCATCACCCTCGAGCTTCCCGCCCTGCAACAACCCGGCGGACGAATTGCCTGAGCCCCTGTCGCACCACCCCCCCTCCTGCGACCCCGCGAAAGGAGGGGGGAGTCTCCTGTCCCACCCACTTTTCAAAGGTTGGGTCGGCCGCCCTCAGCCGACCGGAACGGTACCCGGCAGCAGGCAGGCCCCGCGCGCCGACGAAACCGAGGTCGGCGGAACACTTGATCTGGAGGAGTCTTGATCCCGTGCCCCATTCCCGCTACAGCGTGAACAACGAACGGGAAGCATCCCTCACAAACCAATGACTCCCCGATGGCATGCGATCGATAGCAGCGACGAAGCTCGCAAAGTCACCCTTGGCGCGTGCTGGGATGACTACCCCCTCCAAGGCCACATCTTCTGCCGGACACGACTGGCCTTGGAACAAGGCGATCCCATGGTCGGCGAGGGGCTCCGGATTCTGGTGCAGGCGTGGGGCAATCCGCTGCCCTACCTCGAAATGGCGTTTCTGAATTTCCACAGCCCGGTCCCGTTACCGCTGCGGGGCGATCGCCTGCGAATCGAGCACAGGACTTCCGGGAGACTGGCGGTCCAGTTCTCTCGGGATGCGGCCTTCTCCGAATGCACTTCCGGTTTTTATCGGTTTCTTGGATTGGACGCCCGAAGTGCCTCATCATTTTACCAGAACCCCACCGTTTTGGCACCCGCGGACTCGGAGTTGGCATTTGAGGGATACGCTGAATGTCCCACCCCGTGCGGAGGACTTTTGACGATCGCGGGAGGAATCGAATTGCCCGCTCTTTGGGTTCGAGATGTAAATGGGGTTCATGCCCATGTGGACCTCGATCCGCCTTCGTCCCTGTGGGTGATGCGGACATTGCACCCGCTGGCACAACGCGCATCCTTCAGTCATCTTCCCATCAACGTCTCCCACCCCTCATGAACCAAATCTCAGGCAGCATCGTCTTCCTCGCCGCCGCAGTCCTCTGGGCCCCCGTCGTCTCGAACCCACGCCTGTGGGACGATGCCATCCCCTACGCCGCACCGGTGGCCTTGCTCGGGATCGTCATGATCATCAAGGGCCTCCGGAACGGGTCCTGATCCTCACCCCCCCTTCAGCAACCCCAGCTCCTCCGCCTCCAGCACCCGCCATTCCCCTTCTTCCAAATCCTCCGGCATCGCCAGCGCGCCGATCGCCACGCGCTTCAACCCGACGACGTGATTCCCCGCCGCGGCGAACATCCGGCGGATCTGGTGATAGCGGCCTTCCTCGATCGTCAGCCGCGCTTCCTTCTCGCCGAGCAGTTCCAGCTTCGCCGGCAACAGCGGCTTCTCTTCGCCGCGCAGCACCAGCTCGCCGCTGCCGAACAACTCGCCCTCGTGCCCTTCCAGCGGCCGGTCGAGCGTCACCTGATAGGTCTTCGGCACATGATGCTTCGGGCTGATCAACCGGTGCAGCAGTTGGCCGTCGTCGGTCATCAAAAGCATCCCCGTCGTATCCTTGTCGAGCCGACCCACCGGGCTCATCACCGGGTTCCGCAGGGCGAAGCGCGCCGGTAGCAGGTCGTAAATCGTGTCGCCCGGATCGTCGGTGCTGCACGTGTAGCCCGCCGGCTTGTGGAAGATCAGCGTCAGCGGACCCGGCTGGTCCAGCGGCTCGCCCTTGAAGCGGATTTCGGAATGCGGCGGGAAGTCCCGCGACCCGAGCACCTTGCCCGCAGCATCGGTGACCGCCCCCTGGCGGAGAAAGCGCTCCACCTGGGTGCGCGAGCCGTAGCCGAGGTTGGCGAGTAGTTTGACGAGCTTCATGAAGGAAGTTCCAAGAAAGAAGTGCCAAGTGCCAGAGGGGGAAGTTCCAATTTAGAAGTTCCAAGTGCCAAAGGGGGGGATTCCAAGGATGAAGTTCCAAGTGCCAAAGGAAAACCTTCCTCCGCGTTCACCTCCGTGACCTCTGCGTCTCCGCGGCCTGCCCTTCGTAGCCCGAGCGAAGAAGGGTTCGTTCCAATCGCTTCTCCGCGAACAGCAGCTTGTAGGTCGCGTCCTCCACCGGCTTGCGCCAAACCAGGCCAAGCTCGTCGAGCTCCGCCTCGTAGGGAAGCTGCCGGTTCGCCACGAGGAAGATCCGGCCGCCCATCCGCAGCGAGGCCGCCGCGGATCTAACAAAAGCGCGGCCCAGCCCGATGTCGGTCGATTGCCCGCTGTGGAAAGGCGGGTTCATCACCACGTTCTCGAACTTGTCCGGCAGACCCGTCGCGACATCGTGCCAGTGGAATTGGCAACGCGGATCCGTTAGATTCTTCCGCGCGCAATCCAGCGCGCGGGCATCGGCCTCGAACAGGTGCACCTCCTTCAAGTCCGGGTTCTTCTCCAGTGCCATCCGCGACAGGAAGCCCCAGCCCGCGCCGAGGTCCGCCACCCGGCCGCGCAGGTTCTTCGGCAGGTGCTCCGCCAGCAGCGCCGAGCCGGGATCGATGTGGTCCGCGCTGAAAATTCCGGCTTCCACCGTGAAGCCATCGACCTCCCGCAAGGCGCCGAGCTGCCGCCACTCCGCCAGCAGCGCCGCGTCCCAGTCGCCGTCCTTCACCGCGTGGAAGACGCGGCACTTGTGCTTCTGCAGCGAAACGATCTTCCCCGCCGCCCGCTCCAGCTCCTTTTCGAACCGCTGCGCGCCGGCCAGGTTCGCCATCGCCACCACCAGCGTGCCTCCGTTTTCTAACAAGTCGTACGCCTTCGCGAAGGCCGCCAGCGCCTCGTCGCGCGACTTCCCCGGCAGCAGCATCACCACCGGCCAGGTCCCGGCGGGCGTATCGACCCGCCCATGGCCGGCCTGCTCCCACTCGACGGCCAGCGGCTTGAAAGGCTGCCACCCGGTGACTTGCGGCCATTCCTCGAACGCCGGGTGCACCTCCGCCCCGAGAAACAGCGCCCGCGGCGGGATCGCAATCTCCCCGCGTTCAAATGGCATCAACAAGGTCTCCAAAGCCGGGCTCACGCCGCGGACCATGCACCGCCACCGTCCCGCTTGCGAAGCATGAAAAGAGACCGGCGGGCTCCGGCCACTCTTCCACCGGGAGATCCGGGCGGGAGCGCCCCTCGGCGCGATCCCCGATGGCCATTGTTTTGTCCGTTGATGCGGTTAGGCTTGCCGGGTCGATGAACGCCCTCGCCACCGCCCCACCCGCCACCGGCGTCGTCTTCGAAGCCCGCAAGCTGCGCAAGGTGTATCACACCGGGGAGGTGACCGTCGTCGCACTCCACGGCGTCGACCTGCAAATGCAGGCCAGCGAGCTGATCTGCCTGCTCGGTGCCTCGGGCTCCGGCAAGTCGACCCTGCTCAACATCCTCGGCGGCCTCGATGTCCCGACCTCCGCTACAAAGGCTGGCCGCTCGACGGCTCCGACGAGAACACCCTGACCTCCTTCCGCCGCAACTGCGTCGGCTTCGTCTTCCAGTTCTACAACCTGATCCCTTCTCTAACAGCCCGCGAGAACGTCGCGCTGATCACCAGTATCTCGCGCGATCCGATGACTCCGGAAGAAGCGCTCGAAATGGTCGGCCTCGGCGCGCGGATGGACCATTTCCCGTCCCAGCTCTCCGGCGGCGAACAGCAGCGCGTCGCGATCGCCCGCGCCATCGCCAAGCGCCCTGAAGTCCTGCTCTGCGACGAACCCACCGGCGCGCTCGACGTCACCACCGGCATCACCGTGCTCGAGGCGATCGAGCGCATCAACCGCGAGCTCGGCACCCTCACCGTCGTCATCACCCACAACGCCGCCATGGCCGCCATGGCCGACCGCGTCCTCCACCTCTCCGACGGCAAGATCGTCCGCGAGGAGCACAACGACGTCCGCTTGCCGGCGCGGGAGCTGAAGTGGTGAGGCAAAGTTGATAGTGGATAGTTGATGGTTGATAGTCCGATCCAACAGCCGTCTTCCAACTATCAACCATCCACCATAGGCTCTCAACTTCTCCATGATCAGCCCCCTCGACCGCAAGCTGCTGCGCGACCTCGCCGGGATGAAGGGCCAGGTCGTGGCGGTCAGCCTGGTCATGGCCTGCGGGCTGGCGATGATGATCATGACGCGCAGCCTGATCCTCACGCTGGAGTCGACGCGCGATGCCTATTACCAGAAATACGCGCTGGCCGATGTCTTCGGCTCGCTGAAACGCGCGCCGCTCGCGATGGCGGACCGTGTCGCCGAGCTGCCCGGCGTGTCGCGGGTCGAGGCCCGCGTGGCGGTGGATGTCACGCTCGACCTGCCCTGGCTGTCCGAGCCCGCGACCGGCCACATCATCTCGCTGCCCGAGGACGGCAGCGAGCCGAAGCTCAACCGCGTCTTCCTCCGCAGCGGCCGGATGCCGGAGCCCGCTGCGCGGCGCGAGGTGGTGCTCGGCGAGGCCTTCGCCCTGGAAAACGGCCTGCGCCCCGGCGACTCGCTGGTCGCGGTGATCAACGGCCACCGCGAGACCTTGCAGATCTGCGGCATCGGCCTGTCGCCGGAGTTCGTGTTCGAGGCACCAGCGGGCCAGACCTTGCCCGACCACCGCCGCTTCAGCGTGATCTGGATGAACTACCGCGCCCTCGCCGTGGCCTACAATCTCGACGGCGCCTTCAACGACATCGTCCTCGACCTCGCCCCCGGCACCGCCGCCGATCCGGTCATCGCGCAAATGGACCTGCTGCTCGCGCCCTACGGAGCCGGCGGGGCTTATGTGCGGAAGGACCAGGCCTCCGCCCAGCGGCTCGATGACGAGCTGCGCGTCCTCCATTCCCTTTCCGTCGCCTACCCGCTGGTCTTCCTCAGCGTCGCCGCCTTCATGGTGAACGCGGTACTCGCCCGGATTGTGAGACTCCAGCGCGAGCAGATCGCGCAGATGAAAGCGCTCGGCTATTCGTCGCGACAAGTCGGCGTTCACTACCTGAAATTCGTCTTCATCATCGGCCTGCTCGGCACCGTGATCGGCGGCATCGACTACCTGCTTACCTTCCAGTGGAACCGCCAGCAGCGCCAGGACGCCGCCGTCTTCCTCGTCGAGCCCGCTTCCGGCAAAGGCCTCCACGACCTCGAGCACCTGCCCGCCGGCCTGCTCTTCGGCAAGGGCCTCGCGCTGCTCATCATGGCCTCCTTCAGCACCGAGACCGTGCGCATGCCGATCTTCATCGAGTCCTCCACCTATGCGGTCGCCATCGGCGTCGTCCTCACCGCCGCCGCCCTCTCTTTCGCCCTCGTCAGCCGGATGCTTGCGAAGCTCGATCTCGTCGGCGTGCTGAAGGCGCGGGACTGACGGAGAGGGTGCGTCTCGCGCCCCCGACCTCCAAGGTCCGGCGGGTGGATGGGGAAGAGGGGGAACCACGAAAGGGATGAAACGAGCGAAAGCGTAAGAACGAAATCCAGTGGGATTGGCACCCACGGCAAGAGGGTGAATTTGCTCGTCCTTCAACCTTGTCCGTCCTCCCGTTTTACCCGGTCCCCCCGTTCTACCCATTTTCATTGCTCCTTCCCATAAATATGGGAAAGGTGGATCCATGAAAACCACTTTGGAACTTCCCGACGACATCTTCCGCCAAGCGAAAGCCCGGGCAGCCCTGCGCGGGATCCCGTTGCGCCAGTTCGTTTCCGAAGCACTTGAAGAAAAGCTCTCCGCCCTTTCCGCCTCGCCTGCGGGCGCCAACGAACCGCCTTGGATGCAAGGATTCGGCGCTTTGGCGGACTTGAGGGAAGAGAACCGACGGGTCGAAGCCGTCATCGCGGAAGCCTTTGCAACCCTCGAACCCGAGGACGAAGCGTGATTCTCGATACCAACGCCCTTTCCGCGTGGGCCGATGGACACCCCGCTTGTCGGCCCGCGTTTGCCGAGGCGCGGCGGGTGGTGATCCCGGTCATCGTTCTCGGCGAGTATCAATACGGCATCCGTCAGTCCCGCCACCGAACCCGCTATGAAGAATGGCTCGCCGGGAACATTCCGCTCGTCGAGGTGAGGCCCGTCAGCCCCGCGACCGCCAGCCATTACGCCGACCTGCGCCTTCACCTGAAATCCACCGGCACGCCCATCCCCGCGAACGACCTCTGGATCGCTGCCATGGTCAAGGAACTCCGACTCCCCTTGCTCAGCAACGATGCGCACTTCGACCTCGTTCCGGGACTCGACCGGATCGCGTTCTGATCCATTTCCCAATCATGGCATTCACCGAGTCCGAACTTGTCCCCATCCGCGAGGCGATGGCGGAATTCATCGACCACCACCGGCCGCCGGAGCACCTGCGGCAGCGGGTGGATCTCGACTGGCGGATCGAGGGGCAAAGCGTGGTCATCTTCAACATACGCCCCGCCTTGGTCTCTCCCGACCGCAAGATCGAGGACGCGGTGGCGAAGGCGACCTATGTGCGCCGTGCGAAGGAGTGGAAGATCTTTTGGCAGCGTGCGGATCTCAAGTGGCACTCCTATCCGCCGTATCCCGAAGCGGTTCTGTTTGAAGAATTCCTCGCGGTGGTGGACGAAGACGAATCAAGCTGCTTCTGGGGTTGAGAATCGGGATGATGGACCCGCAAATCTGGCTCAAAGCCTGCGCAACGGCTTCCGCCTGCTCTCACCGATCACCCGAAGTAGATCCTCATGCGGCCTTGCTGGGTTCAAACGCCTTCGCCGCTTTCACCCCTCCAGGCTGATCGCCAGCAAGTCGGCAATGTCTTCCGCGGTCTCGCCGCCGCGGACGAGGGACAGGATCGTCGTCGTCTTCAGCGGGGCAAAGACCTCGGAAAAAGCGTGAAGATCGGGAGCATCCTGCTTGGTTGGGTCCTCATGAATGGAAACAACGGGAGCGGGTCCAGCCGCGGAGAAACAGGGCGGACGCCGGATCCTTTCGCGGCGCTGGCCGGGCTTGGCAATCTCCCGGCGGGGCCGGACGTCCCCCGGCATTCGGAAACGGCGATCCCGGCACCGGCTTCCCGACGCGGGCAGAAGAACCTCAACCGCGGCCGGGTCGACATCGTCCGCCAGACCGCCCATCGCGGCGGCAAGGCCGTCACGGTGGCGAAAAACTTCACCGGCATCGGGTTGGCGGAAAAGCAGGAGCTCGCGAAAGCGATGCAGAAGGCTTGCGGTGTCGGAGGCACGGTGAAGGACGGCTGCATCGAAATCCAAGGCGACAAGCGGGAGGAGATGAAGCGCATCCTGACCGCAGCCGGCTTCAAGCCGGTGATCGCCGGAGGCTGAGTCCCGGCACGGCCGGCCTCTTCCGTGCCGCGACCAAGCGCCGGGCATTCATCGATTCCAGGAATGCCTCCGCCTTACCCCTCGACAATCCGATATCGCCCCGGTGTCATCTCCCGGATGCCTGAAGCCTTTCCTCTCCCGTCCTGGGCCACCGAGATCGTCGCGCGCTACGAAAGCGGCGCGGCGGGGCAGTTCATCCTCCACGGCAACGTCGCCGACCGCATGCTGCTGCGCCTCGCCGACGGGCCGAAGCTCGGCCGACTGAACGACTACCTGCTCGACGTCCTCCTGCCGCGCTTCCAGATCGTGCTGTCCTACGATCCCGGCTTCGGCCTGCGGGTCGAGCGCGGCAATGATCTGTTCGCCAGTTGGCCCGCCTTGAAAGAGATCGGCGAACTCCCCGCGCTGCCACTGCCCGCCATCCGCGCCGTCGCCCGCTTCCTCCAATACGCCCGCAACCTCCGCGCCGTCGGAGCCAAGCCGGTGAGCGTCGCGGTGGTCCTGCGCGATGCCCAGCTCTACGTCCCCGTCCTCCCGCAGACGATGAACCACGAGCTCAGCGCGATCGCCTCGCTGATCCGCACCTGGGGCAGCGACACCACCCTCGCCGCGCAAGGTCAGGCGGTCTTCCTGATCGCCGACCGGATCCACCACCTCCACCCGCTGGTCGCCGCGAACCCGCGCGCCGCGGAGATCGAAATCCCGCTGCCCGACGGCGCGGAACTCGCCGGCGCGCTGCAAGTCCTGGCCCCGGAATGCCCGAAGGCGCTCGAAGGCGTGACCGATTTCCCGCGCATCGCCGCCCGCCTGGCCGGCACCTCGATCGCCGCGCTGGAAGCCTTCCTCCGCCGCCGCAACCACGCCGGCGAACCGCTCGGCGACGCCGACCTCGGCGAACTCCGCAAGGCGCTGGTCGAGCGCGATGCCGGCGAGCTGATCGACTTCGTCGAGCCCGACCGCACCCTCGACGACGTGATCGGGCTCGATGGCGTGAAGACCCGCCTCCGCCAGGACCTCGCGCTTTGGAAGCAGGATGAAACCGCCGCCTTGCCGATGGGCTACCTGTTCTGCGGCCCGGTCGGCACCGGCAAGACCTACCTCGCCGAATGCCTCGCCGGGGAAGCCGGCGTGCCCGTGGTCACCCTGCGGAATTTCCGCGACCGCTGGGTCGGCTCGACCGAGGCGAACCTTGAGAAAATCTTCGCCCTGCTCCACGCCCTCGGCCGCTGCATCGTGTTCATCGACGAAGCCGACCAAGCGCTCGGCCGCCGCGCCTCGGGCAGCGGCGACTCCGGCGTTTCCAGCCGCGTTTACTCGATGCTGGCCGCCGAAATGTCGAACACCCGCAACCGCGGCAAGATCCTGTGGGTGCTCGCCTCCAGCCGGCCGGACCTGATCGAGGTCGACCTCAAGCGCCCCGGCCGGATCGATGTCAAAGTCCCGATTTTCCCTACCGCCACCCCGGCCGAGGGCATGGTCCTGCTCGCCGCCCTCTGCAAGCGCCGCGGCATCCCGCTCGACGAGGCCGCCAAGGCCGAGCTCCTCCCGCTGGTCCCCTGCTGGCTCACCCCCGGCGCCGCGGAAGCCCTCGCCGTGAAAGCCTACCGCCTCACCAAAACCGGCACGCCCCTCGCCGCCGACGCCCTCCGCGCCAGCCTCCAAGGCTACCTGCCGCCGGTCGATCCCGCCATCATCCGCGCCCAGATGCAGCTCGCCGCCGAAGAAGCCACCGACGCGGAGTTCGTCCCGCCGGAGGTGCGGAAATACCTCGAGCCGTGAACCTTTGGACCGCGCGCTGGCCGCCGCGGCCCTTATGCCGCGACCTGCTGTGGAGTCGTCCACCCACCGGGTCGCCCTTCACGACCCGCCACGATGATTCTTGACCGTTCCCCCCGCCGTTACCGGAGGTCGTCAAGGTGATCAAGGCCGGAACCGCGGCTCTTGCCGGCGGAGGTCGCGGGAAGGAAGCGGTAATAGACCTCGAGGATTAGCGTGTTCAGGGCTTGGAGGTAGACGTCGCGGGAATTTCCGACCGCCTCGGTGCCGCGGACGTGGACCAGTTTTTCGTTACGATCGATCTTCCCGTTTTCGAACTTGAACGAGCCATCCTCGTTCTGCTGGGGAAGGACGTCTTCAAGGATGGCCTTGTTCATGGCCTCCCACTCCTTGCCCTCGGCGTTGCGCATGACCTGGACCGCGTAGTACCAGGCGTAGAGGTCGCAGTTCGGACCGTCATACTTCATCGAGTAGAGCGGAGAGAAGTCACTGACCTTCGCGTTCGGTTTGTCGCGCAGTTCCAAGCCCTCCATGATCAGCTTCACACCTTCCCGGACGGGCTTGCTTTTGCCTTGTCCCATTGCTGGAGGCAGAGGCTCCCGACGGCCGTCATGCCGGGATTGGCTCCAGCTCCGCTGTAAGCAAACTTACCGTCGCCGAGATAGGCCGTGTCGGCCAGCCAATCGGTGGCCTTGCGAATGGTGCGGTCGAAATTCTCCAGCTTCACGCCGGAAGCCTTTGCCGCCTTCAATGCCTGCATCTGCCAGCCGACCACCGAGAGATCGTTGCGGCCCTTGTCCGCATAACCATAGTCCCAGCCACCTTCCTTGGTTTGCCCCGTGATGATGAGCGTGGCCGCCTTTTGGACCGCGGATTCCAGCTCGGGAATCGGAAATTGAAGGCCGCGCGAAAAGGTCAATGCTTCCGACAGCGCATAAGTGGCGATCGCGTGCTCGTAAACCCACGAGTTACCGCCGAATTGGGACGCCATCATTCCATTGTGCTTGAGCGACTTATCGAGCAAGAAGGCAATCCCCTTGCTCACCGTATCACCATACTCGTTGGACTGGGTGCCTTCGCAGTGGCCCAGGAAGCACAGCAGCGTAAGCCCGGTCATCGCCACATTGTGGCTCCTGCCCCAGGATCCGTCCGGATTTTGCTTCGACTTGAACCAAGCCAGCGACTTTTTGACGGCAACCTCCACCTGATCGGTCCCACCAGCCTCCCGCAGCATCAGCGAGCGCTCGTTGTCGGTGCAGCGGCCTTTCATGATGGTCGGGATCAGGGCGCCGATGCCAAGTTGGCCTTCTCCCATGCCCTTGCCGGGACCCGTCCCCGACCCGGTGCCGGTTCCCTTGCCCGTGCCGCGTCCGCCGCCTTCGCCGCCGCCGGAACCCATCTGCGCGGCGCCGACATCCATCGGCAAGCCCGGGTCCATCAGTTCGTTGGAGGAATCCGGCAGGGTGAATGCCGCGGTGTTCGATGTGGAGGCGATCCGCTTGGAAACCGCGGTGCTGGTCATCATCCGCTGCTTCATCTGCTGCTGGACCTTGTGGGCGGTCTCGCCACCGGCACCCCCGCCACCACCTCCGCCGGGCAGGAAATCGACCTTCTCCTGCTTGGGTTCCACCCATTTCACAAAATAGAAAATCGCCAGCACGATGAATATGGCGTGGACGATCAGCGAGATCGTGAACGCCCCGAGACCCATCCGGGCGATCAGGGTCTTCAGCCGGCTATTCTTAGGCTCTGCAGCAGGCTCGTAATAGGTTGGCTCTTCCATGGCAAACTCGGGGCTGGAATCTTTATTGGGGCGGGACCTCGAAGGTGACGTTCTGGATTCGGGCGATCGAAAGCGCGTTGAGAACATCGATCACCCGTTGGAAAGGCGCGAACTCATCGGCCATGATGGTGACGACGACCTTGCTTTCCGCAGCCTTGGAGGATTCCTCCAATTTGATCATCGTGAGTGAGAGGTTCTGAAGCTTTGAATCCTCGGGGTCGCCCATCGGTTCGTCGTTGAGGAGGATCTCCCCGGTATCCAGCACGCGGACCTGCGTCTCCTCAATCACGTCCACCGGCTTGTCGGCGGAAATCGTTCCCGGTAGTTTCAGGTTGAGTTCGTGCTCTTTCTGAACGGCACCGGCCATGACCATGAAGAAAAGCATGATGACGAAGACCACGTCGATCATCGGCGCGATCTGGAAGCCGAGGTGGATCTGTTCGGGCGCGCTGCGGCCTCTCTTCTTGGATTTCATGACGGGCGCGGGATCAAGGAGAGTTGCGGTTGGTGCCAGACAGGGAAATGTCGTCGATGCCGGCGGTTGCGAGTTGCTCGATCACCTTCTGGATCTCGATCGCCGGGGCATCGGCGTCGCCGCGGATGATCAGCTTGAGCTTCGGGTTTGCTTCTTTCGCGGGGCGGACCAGTTCGGCGAGCTGTTCCAATGGATCGCAGATCTGGGCGCCGTAGCGCACCTGGGCGCGGGCGAGGGCGGCGTCCCAGTCGACGTTCACGATCGCCTCGTTCTTGATGTCGTGCTTCCGCGCCTTGGCTTCCGGGGCGAGCGGCAGCTTGATCGACTTGTCGACCTTCATGACCTGATCGGTCGTGATGCTCATGAAGAAAATGAGCAGCACGAGGAGCACGTCGATCATCGGAGCGACCTGGAATTCAGGTTCGCTTCCATCTCCGCCGCCAGCGCTTGCCATGGACTTGGTTTAGAAAGGGTTTGTGGCGTCCGCGAACTCAGGCTTCCGCCTCGACACCAACCCAGTTGGGGAGAGCCGCATAGGTGGCTTCCTCGCCGATCTCCAGACCGTGGAAGTGGTCGTAGGGCATGTTCCGGAAGAGGCTGGTGACCTGGTCTTCCAGGTCGTGCACCTGGGCCGACAGGCGGTTGCGCAGGATGTAGAAGAACATGAAGGCGGGAATGGCGATGAAGAGACCGGAGGCGGTCGCGACCAGCACCTCGCCGATGTGTCCGGCGAGCGCGCTGGTTTCCCCGGCACCGGAGGCACCGAGCTCGTCGAAGGCCTTCATCATCCCCATGACGGTGCCGACCAGACCGATCATCGGGGTGCAAACGCCGATGACCGAGAGGTAGTTGATCCGGTTCTGGATGCGTGCGTTCTCACGGCCGACTTCGACCAGCAGCGCTTCTTCGGTCTGGTCCTTTCCCTTGCCGACGAATGACAGGCCGTATTTCACGCAGTTGTTGAAGGAACAGGGCGTGGCCTTCATCACCTGGTAGGCGTTGACATAGTCGCCGGCCATGAAGAGCTGCTGGGCTTTCTGGATCTCTTCCGCAGGCCACATCTTCCTGGAGGAGGTGCGGAGATACACATCGATGACCAGATAGATCGTGAAAATCGAGCAAGCCGTGAGCGGCCACATGACCCAGCCCCCGAGCTTGAAAGTGTCCCACATGGTCTTTTTGGTCGCGGCGGGCTTGGCTTCCGCGGTTTCCGATGAAGCGGCCGGCTCTTGGGCGGAAACCTGGTGAATCGGACAGAATACCACGAAGGCACCGGCGAGAAGGGCGATCCGGAACGCTTGGCCAAGGCGGCGGAGGATGTTTGGGGAGTTCATGCTCAGAAATGAATCGGTTGGGTCACTTGGGGTCTTTATCGGCCGGTGCGGCCGGGGTGGTATCGCGTTTCGGGTCGCTCTTGGCGGCTTCCGCCTTGATGGTGGTTTCGTAGGGAGATGCAAGGTGGTCGTTGAGGTAATCGTCGAGCAGCTTGAGGCCGTCCTGAGGCCGCTCGATCTGCTGGAGACCGCGAGCGGCGAGGATCGTACCGCGGACGGCGAGATCCCGCTCGGCCGGATGGAAAACCGCCACCCGGAGCCACGTCTTGACGGCCGCCTCCATCTTGCCTTGTCCGGCGTGGGTGTTGCCGACCTCCAACCACGCCCGGGCGGCGATCCAGGGATCCGCGGTCCGCTTCGCCACGGCCTCCAGGGAGGCGATCTTCGTCTCGGGGCTCCCGATCGGTTTCGCGATAATGTCCTGGAAGCCGGTCAGGGAAGCCGCGCTCTCCTCGGGAAGCCCGGCCAACTCTTCAGCCCCGGCGGCAGCCAATGCCGCTGCCGCTTCGCCTTTTGCAGCCAGTGCGTCCATCCGGAGCATGAGGGCGCGGTGCCACCATGCCCCGGGAACCTGCCGGTAGGGCAGCAGCTCTTCTTCGGTCGTGGTCAGCAGGGAAATCGCCGCGATCAGCTTGCCGGAGGCGATCAGGGTCCGGGCCTCGGCGAGAGCCGCCGGCTCGCGCAGGTTCGCGCGGACGATGTCCTTGGCCGTGAAGGTGATGTTCTGGGCATTCGCGCCAGTCACCACGACGGCGGAAAATCCGGTCGCGGTCGGCTTGACGGATTCCGCTGCGATGCGGCGGCCGTTGCGAAGCTCGAAATCTTCCTGCGATTGCGCGTGAACGGAGGACAGGGAAAGACCGAGAAAGCAGCCTGTGAGTGGAAGCAGGGATTTCATTCCTTGAGTTGGGCTCGCGCCACTTTCACCTCGGGGGTGTCGGCATACTTCGGGTTGCGGACGAGTTCACGATAGGTCCTCTGCGCTGCGTCGCTCTGGCCGTCGGCCTTCAGCATCTCGGCGCTGCGGAGGTAAGCTTTGGCTGCATATTGTGGATAGGCCCCATGAGACAGGTAGACACGCTGGAAGTAGGCGTTGGCGGCCCCTTTGTCCCCGGTTTCGGCAGCGATCTCGCCGAGCTCGAAGAGCGATCCGGCTTTTTCAAGGCCGCGCCATTCCTTGCTGGAAACGATCTCCTCGAACAATTTCTTGGACTCTTCCAGCTTCTTCAGCCCTTTCAGGGCGAGCGCCTTGCCGAAGGTCGCCTCCTTGAGCATCGATCCGCCGACGCTGCGGGTCAGCGCGTAGTCGAACTGCTCCAGCGCGGCGGGAAACTCTTTCTTGGCCAGGGCGATGCGACCCAGGCCGACCGGCGCGGCATCGGAGAAAGGAGACTGCGGGAAGGCGTCGCGGAGGCGAGTGAACAGAGGGACCGCCGTGTCCAGCTGCCCGTCGTCCAGCAGAAACTGGCCGATCATCGAGAGAAGAATGGGACCAAGGTCGTCTGGATTGGCGGTGTTGGCGATCGCGTTGAGATTCCGCTCGTTGCGGGCGGCGTCCCGCATCATCCGGCCCAGCTCGGCTTTGGCAAACAGCACGCGGGCAAGATAGACCGGCGTCCGGTTGTCTTCGGCAACCTCCAGTTCCTTGACTAGCTCGCCCTCAATCTTGTCGAGGTCAGGCTGGGGCGCGTCCTTTTTCACCACTCGCGGCGGCACGTGGAGCCCGGCCAGCTGGCTTATGAGCATTTCCACATACTCGGAACGGCTGTTCTGGATGTCACCGAGCACCTGGCCGGCCAGCATCTGGCGGGCTTCATCCTTCTTGTTGGCACGGACCAGCAGCTTCGACAGCTCCGACACCGCCCGCAGCGCCATCGGGTGCTTCGGATTCTGCTTCAGGAATTCCTTCCACAAGGACTCGAGTTCGTTCCAACGACGCAGCCCGCGAAGCAGGTTGGTCGCCTGTTCCAGCGAATACTGGATGACGTTGTCGTCGCCATTGGCGGATTTCACCGCGCTGGCATAGGCACCCGCGGCCGCCTCGTTGTCGCCCTTCGCCGATAAGGCGTCCCCGAGCAAGGTATGGATCTGGCCGCCGAAGCCCTCCGCCGCCGGATCCTCGAGCAGGCTGTTCATGGCCTTGATCAGGCCATCGTAATCCTTCAACGCGAGCTGGATGATGCCCCGGCGGTAGCGGATGTCGGGGATGAACTGGCCGTTCGGAAAATCCCGCTCGTAGGCGTCGAACGCCTCGGTGGTCGCCTCGTAGTCGTTCCGCAGGAAATTACAAAGCGCCCGGCGGTAGGTGTATTCCTCGAACTCCGGCGACGAGGCGAATTCCTTGCGCAAGCTGTCGTAGTCGGCCGCGGCCGCATCGTAAGCCCCCGCCTGGAATCGCGCGTTGGCCAGCAGTCCGAGCAGCTTCTGCCTCCCGGGCACTTCAGGGTTCTTCTCAAGGAACGGCCTCAGGAACGCGATCGCTTCCTCGTTGAGTCCCTGCTGGATGAGCAGTGTCGTGTTCAGTTCCGCCACCTGGGCAAACTGCTTTCCCTTGGGAAACCGTTCCAGGTAAGCCGCGCACAGTTTGCGTGCAGCCTCGGGCCGCTCAAGCCGCCACTGGGAAACAATCGCACCGAACAGGGCGGTCGGCGCGTCCGTGGACTTCGGATTCTCATCCGCGACCGCCTCGAACGCCACCGACGCAGGCCAGAAGCGCTCCATATTGAAGTAGCAGCGACCGATCCGGTATTGGATCGTGGCATCGTAGTCCTCCTGGGTCCGAATCTCCCCGAGCACCTTGTCGGTGTTCTCGATCATCGCCGCGAGCGTCGCCGCCTTTTCCTCGGTTCCCCGCGGCAGCGCCTGCTTCGCCTTGGCGGCCGCGGCGATCCGTTTGTCAAAGTCTTCCTTGAGGTGCCGCATTTGCTCGAGCCGGGCGAGCTGGATCGCGATCACCTGGGTGCGGGGACGGACCGATGAGTAGGCCTCGAGCGCGTCGGCATAGGACTGCGAATCCAGATGCAGGTCGCCAATCCGGACGAAACGATTGTTCGCCGTCACGATGATGTCCGGATAGCCGGCGGATGCCTCGAGCTTCTCCAGCATTTCGACCGCCTCGTCGAGCTTGTCGTCGGAAATGTAAACATCGACCAGTTCCAACGAAGCCCGCAGGACACTCGGCCCGGACGCCTTGTTCTTCATGGCGTTCTTCAAGGTCTGTGCGGCCTTCTCGGTATCGCCCTTCTTGAGGTAGGCGTCGGCCGCCAGGAAGCGGGCTTCCTCCGCGAATTCGGGCTTCTCCGATGCTTTGGCCAGATGACCTAGCGCTTCGTCCGCCTTGCCATCCAACTGGAGCAGCGCCCGCCCGAGGATCAAATGGACCTTGTGCGAGTTCGCGGTGTCCGGGTGTTTCTTCAGGTAAAGCGCGAAGGTGTCCGCCGAATCCTGGTGGCGGAGCTGAAAGTAGTAGGCGAAGCCCAGCGTGTAGAGAACGTTCTCGCCCGGCCCGTCCGGTTTCGCCGAAACAATCGCGGAAAGTTTCTCGATCGCCGTGTTGTAGTCCTTGGAGCGGTAGGCAGCCATCCCTTCACTGAGGGCGCGATTCAGGTCCACCTGCCCGGAGAGGCTCAGAGAAAGCGACGAAAACAGGGCCAGGAAAAGAGGAGCAACCCTCTTTTTTTCCGGGATTTGATGGGGCGGTGCCACACCTATTCGCTTCGCAATCAAAATCCGGCGTCAATTCAAATCCCCGGGATTCGGGGCTTCCGTTGCCAAACGTATGAGGTTCCCGGCTATGCTTCCAAGGCAGGATGAAAGTGATCCTCGCGCACCTATTCCGATGTCCCGGAATACGTCCCCGGATCGGATTGGATCACAAGGCCAAGCGGCTGACATTTTTCAGGCCGGCGGGGCGTCCGGAGCGCGCGCGTTGTCTTTCAATTGCACGGTCATCGCCATCCTTGGCATGCCATCCGCTGCGGAGTGCGGCTCCTAACAGGGGATTTTAGGGTTGCCGACCCCCCGGGCAAACCCGTAGAACCCCGAGTCTCGAATAACGTGACAACGTGTAAATTCCACATTCCCAAATCTATCGCATGACTTTCCGCCTCTCTTCCGCCGCCGCGTTGATTGCCCTTCTCTTCTCCAGTTGCGCCTCGGATTCCGACCTCACGGTCCTTTCCAAATCCCGCGCCACGTCATCGTCCGGCGGAATGGCTCGCTCCGGCGGCATCGTCCACGGCTGCGCCGTTTACACCACCGCCCAGCCTTCGGCGTCCCTCGCCCCGCAGGCCGCCGGCAAGCCGAAGGACAAGCACGGCATGGCCTTCTACAAGCCCTCCGAGCGCACCCGTCTGGTCCGCACCACCGCCTACACCTGCTCGGAAGACGACCACATCGAATACGGCTCGATGAATGCCGCCGGCACCCCGCTCCGCTACACCGACCGCGTCCGCAGCGCCGCCGCCGATTGGGCCGTCTATCCGGTTGGCACCGTTTTCCGCATCAAGGGCATGAAGCAGCTCTTCGTGGTCGATGACTACGGCTCCGCCCTCACCGGCACCAACACCGTCGACATCTACACCCCCTGCAAGAGCCACATGAACACCTGGGGCCGCCGCAATGTCGAACTCACCGTCGTCCAGTGGGGCTCCTACGCACGCAGCGCCGAGATTCTCTCCAAGCGGGTCCATCATCCCCACTGCGCGCAAATGTATGCGGCCATCAACCGCCTGACCTCAGGCCAGACGGCGTCCACCGCCGCCCGCTAAACGCGGTTAGAGAGGCGGTCGGGCTCCCCGACTGTCGAAGCCGGCGAGACGCCAGCGCTCCGTGAACGCCTGCGCTCCGTGAAACGATGACCCGCGCCCAACGGGCCGCCCATATCGACCGGCGGCTGGAAGAACTCTATCCGGAGACCCCGATCCCGCTCGACCACCGGGACCCCTTCACCCTGCTGGTCGCGGTGTTGCTTTCGGCCCAATGCACCGACGCCCGGGTGAATACCGTCACCCCGGCCCTCTTCACGCTGGCTTCCAGGCCGGAAGACATGGCGCAGGTGCCGGTCGAAGCGATCCGCGCCATCATCCGACCCTGCGGCCTGTCCCCGAAAAAGTCCCAGGCCATCCGCGATCTCTCGCAGATCCTCGTCGACCAGCACGGCGGCCAGGTCCCCGCCGATTTCGCCGCGCTCGAAGCCCTGCCCGGCGTCGGCCACAAGACCGCCTCCGTCGTCATGGCCCAGGCCTTCGGCGTCCCGGCCTTCCCCGTCGATACCCACATCCACCGCATCGCCAAACGCTGGAAACTCACCGTCGGCCGCAACGTCGAACAGACCGAGCGCGACCTGAAAAAGCTCTTTCCGCGCGACCGCTGGAACGCCCTCCACCTGCGGATCATCTTCTACGGCCGGGGCCATTGCACCGCGCGCGGCTGCGACGGCCGCTCATGCCTTCTCTGCCGTGAAATCTTTCCCCCAAGGAAAACGGCAGGTTGATCGTCTTAATGCTGTATTTACAGCGCCTGCGTCTTCCCACGTTTTCCAAAATCTTTCCTTGCGGGCCTTCGAAGGATTTCCAGAATTCGCCGCTACTCGCTTGGCAATCCAATCAAAATTCCATGATCCACAACCTTGCTTCCCGCAGTCGCCGCTTCACGGCAGCACTCGCCACCACCCTTCTGGTGACCGCTCCCTTGCTCATGGCGCAGGAGGCCGCCGTCCAGCCGGAAAAGACCTTGCTCACCAAGTGGGTCATCGACGGTGGCTGGACCATGGGTTTCATCGGTGCCGCGATGGTTGCCTTCATCGCCCTTTGCGTTTTCAATTTCATCAACCTGACGAAGCCGAAGTTCTGCCCGGATGACCTCAAGGCCGCCCTCATGGACCACATGGTCAACTGCCGCGTCCGCTCCGCCATTGAGCTCGCCGCCTCCCACCCATCCTTCCTCGGCCGCATGATGGCCTACTCGCTGCCGAACATCGACGCCACCCGCCCCGAAGACCTCGGCCGCGACCAGATCGAAGATGCGATGGCCGACTTCACGACCAACGAGACCCGCAAGATGATGACCCCGCTCAACTACATTTCGTTGTGCGCCCAGGTCTCCCCGATGCTTGGACTGCTCGGCACCGTGCTCGGCATGGTCGACGCTTTCGGTATTCTCGCCATCACCGGGTCCGCCGACCCGAGCCAGCTCGCCGGTTCGATCTCCGTCGCCCTTCTCACCACCCTGTGGGGCCTGATCAACGCCATTCCTTGCCTGGTCGCTTACTACTATTTCAAAAACCGCCTCAACAACCTCATCGCCGATTGCCACCACGCGGCCGAGGACATGATCAATGCCTCGCTGCAGACCGTAAACGCCGAGGCATATCTGGCCAAGATTCCGGAAGGCATCGCCGTTTGATTCCAATGACGAAGGACGGGACGCACACGGCGGCCCGTCTCTTCAGGAATCCAAACCACCCATCCGCATATGGCCTCTTCCAAGCTCCGCAATTCCGGCCCGTCCGCCGATGATAACTGTACGTTGGACATGTCGCCGATGATCGACATGGTGTTCCTTCTCCTGATGTTCTTCTTGGTGAACGCGACGGTCATCGTGGTGAAACAGGATCCCGCGGTTCGCCCCCCAATCGCCGTTAACTCCCGCAAGGCGGAAGACGGCAATGGCCGAATCGTGGTAAACGTCTATCAGGACGGAAAGTTCACGACGGAGACGAAACAAGCTCTCGACGGCGAAGAGGCGATCATCGATCTGGTAAAAACCGAAAAGGCGAAGATGGATCTGCTGGGCTACAAACCGAAGCTTCACCTTCGCGGTGACAAAGAGGCCGTTTTCAAGTTCAGCCGGCAGGTGATCCGAGCCGCTGCCAAGGGCGGCGTCGACCAAGTGGTCTTCGCGGTTTACGTCACCGCCAAATAACCCAACTTACCCGCCATGGCCCGCCATAAAAAAGTCGCACCGATGGACGACGACCTCCCGGCCCTCGACATCTCCTCGCTCATCGACTGCACCTTCCTGCTCCTGATCTACTTCCTCGTCACGACGACGATCCAGAAGCGGGAACAGGATCTCGATATGACCTTGCCCGCCGCCGCTCCCAGTGAGTCGGTGCCGGACATCGATCCCAAGTTCATCAAGGTCGATGCCAATGGAACCATCTCCGTCGGTGCCGGTGCCTCGCAGATCCCGATGGATTCGGACCCCGACTCCCGCGACCTGCCGCTGCTGACCGCCGACCTCCAGAGCTACGCCAGCGCCGCGAAGTCGGCCGGCTCCAACTCCAGGCCGCTGGTCCAGCTCTACGTCGATGGCGGTGCCAGCCAGCAGCGCGTGATCGACGTGCTGAACGTCCTCGCGGGCGTCGGCATCAGCAACGTGACCTTCACCGACCTGGTGGATCCCTGATTTCCCCCCGTTTCACCGCGCCCGCCGGCACGGTAACCTAAGAGATTCCCGCGCCGGCCCGTTCCTCCCTTGCGGGATGAGCGAGCCGGCGCTTGTCTTTCCCCTACCTTTCGAAAAACCAAAGCCACTCCTGTTCCCATGAATCTTTCACGCCTCACCCTCATCCCGGTCCTCGGCATGGCTCTTGCCACCGGCATCCTGACCGCGCCCCCCGCCAGGGCCCAGCTCCAGGAGGACGCCCAGACGCTGAACTCCCGAGCGCTCACCTCGATGGAAGCTGGCAAATGGGAAGAAGCCCTCACGATGCTCACCCGCTGCAACGAACTCTACGGCAAGAACGCTCTAACCCTGTTCGGGCCACAGTTCGGTGTGACTCTTTACCGCAAGGGCATTTGCGAGCTGAAGCTCAAGCGCTGGGACGACGCGGCGAAATCCTTCGAAGAATGCTACCGCAAGTATGTCAACAAGGGTGAACAGGTCGACGGCGGTGGCAACCTCTACAACAAGCGCGCCCTTCTCCAGTGGGGCAACGCCGCCCAAGGAGCCGAGAACTGGGAGGAGGCGATCCGGATGTTCAAGAAGTTCCTCGAGGAGCGCGACAAGACCCGCGACAAGTTTGATCCGGGCTCTTACTACATCAACCTCTCGATCTGCCACTTCAAGCTCAACAAGATCCCCGAAGGCATCGAACACCTCGAAACTTCCATCAAAAACAAGCTGCGCTTCGGCACGCCCGACGCCGGCATCGTTGCCGCCTTCCAGGCCATGGTCGCCGCGGTGGTCGAGAAACGCGACGAGAAATCCCTGCTCACCTTCATCGAGAAGAACCGCTCCGAGATCATCATCGAGCCCTTCGAGATGGAAATCTACTCCCGTCTCTACCTGAAGCTCGCCGGCGATGCCATCGGTGCCGACATGGAAGCCAGCGCGATCGCGCTCTATCAACTGGTGCCTTCCACCGACGTGATGATCGAGGACCTGAAGTCCCGCCTCGCCCGCCTTGGCAGCCGCGCGGGGATGAAGGAACTCACCCGCACGCTGGTGAAGAAGAACCTCGAGGCATCCCGCGACAACCTCGAGACGCAACGCCGCGAAGGCGACCCGAACGAGGTGATCCAGCTCGGTGCGACCGCCTTCATCCACGAAAAGCACGGCAACACCCGCGGTGCCTTCGCTGCCTACGAGCAGCTCGAACTCTTCTTCCCCAAGGCGAAGAAGCGCGAGGACAACCTCTACAACCTCGTCCGGACCAGCTCCGTCATCGGCGAGGTGATGTCCACCGAGCAGTACGGCTCGCGCTTCCTCAAGGCCTATCCCGACTCCAAGCACGTCCCGGCCGTCCGCCGCATGATGCTCACCTCGCTCTTCTACGAAGGCGAATACGAGACCTGCATCACCGTCGCCGTCGAGATGCTGCCGAAGCTTTCGGAAGGATCGAAGGAGCACGACATCTGCCTCCACGTCCTCGGCGGCAGCTACTACTACACCGGCCAGTATGACAAGGCCCAGCCGCTGCTCGACCAGCACGTCGAGAAGTATCCCAAGAGCCAGTTCGAGCAAGCCGCGCTCTACTTCCAGGCCTCCAACATATCCCGCCTGCAGTTCTGGACCAAGGCCGCCAAGCTGCTCGACGCCTTCTTCGAGAAGCACCCCGATCCTGCGAAAAACATCTACTACTCCTTCGGCCTCTTCGACCGCGCGAACTGCCACTACGCGGAAAACGAAAACGCTCCCGCCCTCGAGAAGCTGAACCGCTTGGAGGAGGAATTCCCCAACGTCGAGATTCTCGACATGGCTTTCAACCTCAAGGGCAACGTCCTCCAGAGTGACAAAAACCGCGAGGAAGCTGAGAACTACTACAAGAAGGCCCTAGAGCTGGCCGAACGCCGCGAAAACCGCGTCGTCGCCGGCGAGTCGCTGTTCTACCTCGTCGGCCTGCTCGGCGAGAAGACGGTTGGCAAGGAGCCGAACCCGCGGGTCAAGGATGCCGTGCCCTACGCCGACAAATTCTGGAAGGAGCACGGCACCGATTCCCCCTACAAGACCCAGGTCGCCGTCTCCCAGGTTCACGCCCTCAACGCCGTCGACCGCGGCGAGGAAGCCCTCAACCGCCTGCGCGATGTGATCGCCGAAATGGCCGTCAACCCCGACTCCCGCGGCCTTGAGGAAGCGATCAATTCCTACACCGACGTCTATCTTGAAAAGCACAGCGTCGAGGAACTGAAGGAGCACTACTACAACTTCCCCAAGATCGGCGGCCAGAACAAGGCGGCCCTCGCGTTGCTCCGCATCGCCATCATCGGGGTCGCCGAGGGTGAGCTCAAGAAAGCCGGCGAAGACAAGACGAAGAAGGACAAGGCCGAGGCCCTGATCAGCGTGCTGTTCAAGGAGTTGAAGAACGACTTCGACGTCAAGGTGCTCTCCAACTACATCCTGGTCCGCACCGGCGACTTCCTTCGCGAGAAAACCTCGGCACCCCGCCAGGCGCTTCCTTACTACGACGAGGCGCTTTCCCGCCAGGACCTGTCCTTCCGCTTCGCCGCCCTTTTCGGCCGCGCCTCGGTGCTGGCCGGAGGCAGCAAGGAAGAGAAGTCCAAGGCGATCGAGGACCTCAAGCGCGTCCTCGCCGACTCCCAGGATAAGGGCGAAAAGGAGCGCGCCCTGTATGGCATCGTCCAGGCCAACATGTCGTCCGCCGACTACGATGCCGCGGAAGCCTCCGCCAAGCAATACCTCTCCAAGGAAGGTGGCCAAAGCTACACCCGCTTCGCCCCGGAGGTCGGCTTCGCTCTCGCCAAGTCCTACCATGAGCGTGGCCAGATCAATGACGCCCTCGCCAACTACGTCCGTGTTTGGAACACCTACAAGGGCCTGATCAAGATCTCCGCCCCCGCCATGCAGGCATGGATGGAGCTGTCCTGGCAGCGGAATTCGCCCGGCGGCGGCGCCGATAACAACAAGGCCGACCGCCAGGGTGCCTACGAGTCCGGCTGGACCTACATCGACCAGACCCGCCGCTTCGTCGACAAGATGTCGGACGAAGAGAAGAAGATGTGGCAGCAGATCGAAGCGCTGGTCACCGAGTACGAAGCCTCGTCCGACGTGAAGTCGATGGCCAAGCTCAAGGAAGAAGCCGCCAAGAAGAAGTGACACCCCGACCCCGAACCCCACGACCTTTCCCGCAATGAAATCCCTTCTTCCCTACCTCGCCCTTCCCGTCCTCGCGATCTCCGCCGCCCATGCCCAAGGCCAGCAAGCGGAGGCCTACCTCATCTTCGAGGAAGGCGACTTTGAGCAGGTCTGGATCACCGCCGCGACCACCGCAGCCATCCGTTACAAGGTGGCCCCACAGGCGGTTGATACCAAGGACGGCAAGATCGACGAGATCCAGTCGATCTACATCCTCGAACCGCCGGCCCTCACCGAAGCCATCGAGCTCTACCAGGCCCGCAAATACACCGAGGCCAAGGACAAGCTCGCCGCGATCAAGACCGCCTACGAGGGCATCGAGGAACTTCCTGACAACCCGTCGACCAACGCGGCCTACCTGGAATTGGAATGCCTCCGCAAGTCAGGCGATCTCGACGGGCTGACCAAGGCGCTCGAAACCTTCGACAAGGCCGGCCTGACCCGCGAGTTCCAACTCCGCCAGGTGGAGCTCTACGCGATGTGGGATGCCGTCCGGACCAAGGACTGGGCCCGCTTGGAAAACATCTGCACGGAACGCCTCAAGGAGCGCATGCCCGGCTTCCAGCGCGCCCAGATCGGCTATTGCCTGGGCCTTGCGCTGGATTCCCAGGACAAGCTGGTCCCGGCAATCAACGCCTACAACATCGCGATGACCGCCGACACCGGTGCCTCGGAGGACATCACTCGCACCGCGACCATCAACTCGCTGCGCCTTTACAAGAAGGACACCGATGTCCAGACCGCGATCAAGCTGTGGGGAACTCCGGACGAAATCCCCGGCTCCACCGGCCATCAGCGCCTGCTGGAAGCCGCGGCCCTGACTGAACTCTACCAGCTCTCTCTCGGCGGCGGAACCCCTCTGCCGGACGAGTTCAAGGATCTGCTCAAATACGTCAAGAAGAGCGAGGCGGCCGAACCTGCCGAGAAGGAGGAGCCGGAGAAGAAAGAGCCGGAGAAGGAGAAGAAGGACAAGTAACTCAGTCGAGGAACTTGCCGGGATTCAGGATGCCCTGCGGGTCAAGCGCCTTTTTGAGGGCCTGATGGACGTCGAAAGCCACCGGACCGAGCGCCTTGCGGATCCAAGGCTTCTTGGCCAGGCCCACGCCGTGCTCGCCGGTGATCGCCCCGTCGTGATCCAGCACCCAGGCAAAGAGCTGGTCGAGCGCATGCTCCGCCTTCTCCCGGGTCGCGGGATCTTCGAAGTTCGCCACCATCAGGTTGGTGTGGATGTTGCCATCCCCGGCATGGCCGAAGCAGGCAATGGGAATGCCGGTGTCTTCCTCCAGACGGCGGGCGAAATCGACCAGTGCCACGAGTTTGGAGCGCGGGACCACGATGTCCTCGTTGAGCTTGGTGAGCCCGGTGTCCCGCAGCGAGTAGGAGAACTCCCGGCGCAGCCGCCAGATCTCGTCGCAGGCCGCTTCGTCGGCCGCCCGGTCGATCCGCGTGGCCCCGAGTTCCTGCAGCAGGGCCTCGATCTCGCCGATCTCGCTCTCCACCGCGGCAGGCCGGCCGTCGATCTCGACGATCAGGTGGGCCTGGCCGTCCGGCAGCATCTCCGGGCCCAGCCGTTTGCGGGCGGCGGCCAGAGTGAAACCATCGGTAATCTCCAGCGCGGACGGCAGATGCCCGCGGTTGAGGATTTCCTGCACCGCACCGGCCGCGACCGGGAACTCGGAAAAGACGGCCGCGAGCATCGCCCGCGCCGGTGGCTTGGGAATCAGCCGCAGGGTGACCTCCGTCACCACGCCCAGCATCCCTTCCGAGCCGGTGAACAGGCCGCAGAGATCAAAGCCCGTCTTGTTCTTATGGACTCGCCCCCCGCAGCGCATCACCCGGCCATCCGCCAGCACCACTTCCAGGCCCAGGACATAGCTGCGGGTCACCCCGTATTTCAAGCATCGGGGACCGCCGGCATTGGTCGCGATGTTCCCGCCGATCGAGCACTCCTTGAGTGAGGCCGGGTCGGGCGGATAGTCCCAACCGGTGGCCCGGGCGGCCTTTTGCAAATCGCCGGTGATCACTCCCGGCTGCACCACGGCCACTCCGTCGGCGGGATTCAGCTCCACGATGCGGTTCATCCGGGCCACCGACAGCACAATCCCGCCTTCCACCGGCACGCAGCCGCCGACGTAGCCGACTCCGGCCCCGCGGGTGGTCACGGGGATGCTGAATTTCGACGCAAAGCGCAGGGTCCTGGAGACATCCTGGACGGACTCTGCAAAAACCACGATGTCCGGCAATCGCCGGGCGTACCACTTGTCCGCCGCGTGATCTACCAGGTCCGATGCCCGGATCGAGACCTTCCCCGGCCCGAGCAGGGTGGCGAGTTCCGCCACAATTTTCTCCACCGATGCTTGGGTGGCATGGGATTCCGTCTCCAAGTCCGCGGCTTCCTTTGCCAAGGAGAACGGACAATCCAAGTCTTGGAAGACAAACTCGTCATCCACGGTCTCGATCTCAAGCCGATCCACGCGCGCGGTGGTGGCCCGGGTGATCCAAGAAGAGCGTTTAGGAGGTAGGAACACGGCGAAATTATTCTTCCTTCCCGCCCGAGGGTCAATCAATCGCCGTAGTGGGTCCACATCCGCAGACCCAAGATTTTCTGCTCGTCCAGGAAGACCTCATACCCGATCCGTTGCTGGAGATCGATCCGCCGGGAGAAACACCCGGCCAACTCTCCGCACAGGGACTCATATCGTGGTTACCCAAACACCTCTTTCCGCAACTGTCGCAGGTTGTAAAGCCGTTGGTCCACGGACTCCCCGGCCAAGCCCCGCAGCGGCCGCGCACCGTCCTTGCGCTTCGGGCCGAATCGTTCGCGGCAGGCTTGGAAGATCCCTTCCACGAAGTTCTTTCCGCCCAGCACCGCGCCGTCACTGAAATAACGGACCTTGCAGCGGAGGTAATCCGCCTCCGAGAGCTTGCCGCCCTTCGCCAGCACCTCCAGCGCCTTCTCCCGCGGGATCCGGTCGCGGAAAACGGCCGCCAATTCGCCCTGCTCCGCCTGCCGCGCCTGCCGCGCTTCGCTTTCCGGGATGCCGAAGAGGTGGCAACGCCAGCGACGGAGGGCCTCCTTCGGCTTCATGGCCGCGGCTTCCGGCTTGATCCCGCCGTGGGGATTGAGGGCGGTCAGCCAATTCACAGCGGCGCGCGCTTCCTTGCCGCCGGCGACCGCCTCGGCATAGCCGCACCAGCGGTAGTCCTTCGGATCATCGCAGATCTTCGCACGGACCGGATTGAGGTCGATATACGCGGCCATCGCCCGCAGCGCCTGGCCGACGCCTTCCACCAGCACCGAGCGGTAGCGGTCCTCCCACAGCGTTCCGCGGCGGGCGTGCTGGCCGTTGAACCACTGGGAAAAGCGCTGCTTTAGCACCTTCATGTAGGTGCTGACGTTCCACATCCGGCCGAACCAGCTTTCGCGCAGGGCTTCGGCCGCCTCGTCGTTGCCTTGGCTCCGGTGATGGGAAAGCTCCCATTCCAGACTGTTGGCGAGCTTGTCGCCGAGGCACTCGCGGACCTTGGCCACCAGCGCCGCGTCGCCCGGCAGGTCCGCCTCCGCCGGCCGCTGCGGGACTTCCACCAGGATGTGGAAGTGGTTCGACATGATGCAGTAGGAAAGCACGCGCAGGCCGTAGAGCTGTTCGTAGGTGCGCATGTATTCCACCAGCTTGTCCCGCTCGGCGTCGCCAAGGACAAAGTCGCGGTTCACAATCCTCGAAACACAATGGTAGAAGGCCACCGGATGGGAGGCGGGAGCTTTCAGGCGGGGCCGGCGCATGGGAGGAGGATGTCAGATGGGGAAATCCTAGCAAGCTCCTTTACTTAGGGTCAGGCATTTTTGCATCAGATGGGGAAATCCTAGGATGGGGAAATCCTAGCAAGCTCCTTTACTTAGGGTCAGGCATTTTTGCAGACAGGCAAGGCATTTTTGCAGACAGGCATTTTTGCACACAAAGCTGACGAAAATGGGCGGAGCTTTCGCCCCGCCCAAAATTAAACGTCTCTTCTAGATCGAAGAATTAACGGCGGCGGCGGATGAGACCGGCGATGCCCAGGAGGCCAAGAAGCGCGGTAGAGGGCTCAGGAACAGTAACCAAATTCAGATTGCTGCCGCTGATGTTACTCCGACCGTCGGAAGCAACAGTCGTGAGGTTTGTAGCAACAGTCGCTGAAAACGTAACAGCACTAGTTCCCGTGACGTCAGCAGGGAATGCGGTGTTGGCGTTTGCCCGGAAAAGAATCCAAGCCGAACCTACACCCGGTCCCGAACCAGTGCCCACGAAGACATGAATAATGCCTCCGTTGACAGCAGTCGGGGCGGTCGCCGCAAAGACACCATTAACCTTCGCAGTGTCGAGCACAGTTGAGCCAAACTGAGTGAAGGTGGACGTGATCGAGTTCCATGTTCCAACTGCAACATTGAAATTAGTTGGAACAACAGTATCGACTAGCACCGTGAGTCCTTGAGAAGGTAGACCAGACGAGACCGTGATGGTTGCGGCGTGCGACGGCCCACAGAGGAGGGCGATTGCAGACAATATTTTAAGTGCTTTCATATTAATTAGGTAGTGTTTGGGAGATACTGATCAAGGCGCAACGACTGAGCCTGCAAGAGTGATAACGGAAGCCGGGTTGCCGATACGATTGATCACAACACCAGTACCCTCGGGAATCGGCTCGGTCGGAGCGAATACAGAGTCAGCAAGATTGAACATGCTCGCAGATGTAGATGTCACACCGTCGAGGGCAGAGGCGAAGGGAACAGCGGTCTGATTAGGACGGAGAATTTGGAGCTCGTCGTAGTTAGGAGAGACGCCGTCAAACTGAATCAACTGCGTGTTGAATGCCATTCCATCGAGAGTGCCACCTGTTGCAAGTGGTGTCCCAACCCAATTGAAATTAGAAAACAAATCGACCTGAGTTGGCGTCGTCTTCACCTCGCCGTCGACAGTGAAGCTGAGGGCGGTGGCACCGACTCGCTTGACGCGAATTGCCGAACCTGGCTCGATGACAAAGTTGTTGTCTACTGCTGAAGTTCCCAGATTAAACCAAGCACCGTTCGGGTAGAGCGTATCTCCAAGGTTGGCGCCCGAGACGTAGCCAAACGAAGTTACAGACTGCGGCGAACCAGCAGCGTCGAGGACCTGAACTTCATCGGACGGACTAACACCGTCGAAAGTGATCAGTCCGGGAGCATTCTCCCCCAGGAAAGTTCCAAGCGTACTGTGCTTACGCACTGCGACTGCGGTAGCGGCAGGCAACGACCCAGGGAAGGGGCTATTCACGGTAATTGTTCCGAGAGCAGCGTCGGAGGATACGACCGTCGCCCACCAACCTGAGGACTTGATCTCAAGAACGTAGGAACCATTGAGGCCTGCAGGCACTCCCGAAGTCGGAGTGAAGGTAATGACCGATCCACCGGATGGAGTCACCGAAGAGGCTGCCGCAAACACGTCAGGCTCAACGAGCGTCGGGGAAATGTAGGTTTCTCCGTTCGCAACGATGTTCACGGTGATGTATCCAACGGGATCAGTGACGGCGGCATCAGCCGCGCCTACAGCAAGAAGCGCTCCGAGCAGCGCGAATGGGATAATTGGTTTCATGACAAGCGAGATTTAGGTGTGGTTTTTGTTTTCGTCGAGGAAAAAAGCCCAGGCTCCGGCAACGGAATTGTAACAGCTCTGGCTGGGGCCGTGGGTTTCTTGCTCACTTCCCCATTTCACTGCGACTCCTGTGGGGTTCACAAGGTAATTTTTGATAACGATCCAAATCACAGATTTTCAGGGACTTACGATTGCTAAGCGAGGGTCTTCAGGAAGACTTTTAGAGGGCGGATCGGGCGTCGGGGCTGATTTCGTGGGAATTTTTGAGGCCGGCCTGAAATGGTTCAGATGGCGGCGTTTCGCAGGCGAAAGTGCGTTTAGGGGAAGTAAGAGGTTAAGGATTGCTTCTGATTCTGCAGGTGGCCTTTCGAAGGCTACGCTGGTATGCAGTGGAGTTCGGACGGTCGGGGGACCCGCGGGCGTAGGGGTTTACAGAATATGGGCTCTGGCGGATCGGAGTCCGCCACTCCTTGGGTCAAGGGTCTTGCCAAATCGGGCGGGTTTCGGAGAATAGCACCGCTGCGGGCCACACGGTCCGCGGGCTTTGAGAACTCCCAGCACCACGACACCCATGAATTCCTCCAATGATGCCGTCCTGGTGGGCGGAACGATCGCGATCGACCACGTGAAGACCCCGGACGCGGAGGGCACGGAGCTGCTGGGAGGCTCGGCGGCCTATGCAGCGCTGGCGGCGAGCTTTTACGCGCCGGAGGTGAATCTGATCGGGATCGTGGGCAAGGACTTCCCGGCGCGTCATCTGGCGATGCTGGAAGGGCGCGGAGTGAGCTTGGAAGGCGTGGAGCGCTCCGAGGGCGATTCTTTCACGTGGAGCGGCGAGTATCTGGAGAACCTCAACGAGCGGGTGACCCACCGGGTGGGACTCAACGTGCTGGAGAACTGGCAAGTGAAGGTGCCGACTTCGTTGGCGACGGCGCGGGTGGTGGTGCTGGCGAACATGTCGCCGGACAACCAGTTGCAGATGCTGGAGCAATGCACGGGCGAGGGGCGCTTCGTGATCGCCGACACGATGGACCTGTGGATCGGGATCGCCAACGAGCGGCTGCACGAGGTGCTGGGTAAGATCGACTTGTTCGTGATCAACGAGGGCGAGGCCCGCGAGTTCACGGGAACGGCGAATCTGGTGGAAGCGGGGCGGATCCTGCTGGGGAAAGGCCCGAGGTTCGTGGTGATCAAGCTGGGCGAGTTCGGGGCGATGTTGTTTTCGGCGAACGGGCAGGCGATGGGCGAAACGGATTCGGTGCCTTGCCCGGAGACCTTTTTCCGTTGCGCGGCGTTTCCTCTGCGGGGGATCGTGGACCCGACGGGAGCCGGCGACAGCTTCCTCGGTGGGCTGGCGGGTTATCTGGCGGCGCGGGCCGGCGGGGATTTTTCGTTTGAAAACATCCGGCAGGCGGTGGCGCACGGCTCGGTGGTGGCTTCGTTCACTTGCGAGGAGTTTTCGACGAGAAGGCTGGAGGGGATTTCCGCGGCGGATGTGGAGGGGCGGCTCGAGGCGTTTAGGAAGATGACGGCTTGGTGAGTCGGTGAGTCGGTGAGTCGGTGAGTCGGTGAGTCGGTGAGTCGGTGAGTCGGTGAGTCGGTGAGTCGGTGAGTCGGTG
>NEUO01000023.1 GCA_002304315.1 Verrucomicrobiia bacterium Tous-C4TDCM | reverse complement strand
ACCAGCGGCATGCCGTCGGGCACGATCAGATCGAAGCGGCGCATCGTCGCGCCGAAGGCCTCGTCGGATCGGGCGAGTGCGGCGACGTGGGTGTTCGCGGCTTCTACGGCAAATGCCGTACTACGATCGGCGGCTTTCTTGAGGATCCAATCGACCGCCCCGGCGTAGTCGGTGCAGGCCAAGGGAAGGCCGATGACGGGAAGGGTGCGCATGGGACTACCTCTTCAAACCCGGCAGAAGAGTTCGATGGGACGGAGAGAAGCGGTCGTGGCGAGAGCGGAAGCACGGGCGGCTTCGCGGGAGAAGAGATAAAGCGCGTAACCCCCGTGACCGCCGCCGCAGTACTTCCGGGCGAGGGCACCGGGGAGATCCGGGAGCGGGTCCATGCCTTCGTCGAGCTGGGTGGCGTGGTAAAGATCCACCCCGCGGGAGAGCACTTCGAGAGAGGACTCCAGCACCCCTTGGCGGGCGATCCGGCCGGACTCCGCAATGCGGTCGTAGTCGCGGGGAAGATCGGCGGCGCCGGGCGTGTCGTGGGGGGTGCCGGTCCAGTAAATCGCCATGCGGCCCTTGAGGAAATCGCCGTTGTGCTTGAAGTCGAGCGCCGGCCGCTGACCCGAGCGCCAGACGCAGAGGCCGGTCTCGCGGATCACCGCGGGGTCCTGCCAGCCGACGCCGAGATCGAGTTCGGAGTCGATGCCATCCTTGCCGTTGAGCAAGGCCCACGCGCCGCTGCCACCGAGGCCGGCCTGCTTTTCGTAGGGCCAGTCGCGGAGCGAGACGAGCGGTGAAATGGCGCAGTTCACGACGAACTCGCCGTCGCGGGCAAAGCGCGGGACATCGAGCCAGCCGCCGGCGAAATCGACGCGCAGCGGGGCTTCGGTCGGGGCCTGGACCCAGCGGACGATCGACGAGGTGGAGACGGGCGCGAACTTCGGCGGGGTTTTCGGCAGGATCCGGTATTCGGCCCCAACCTGCGCGCAGAGCTCGCGTTTCAGCGCGCCGTACTTGTCGTCTTCCGTGACCAGCAGCATGGCCGGCCGGATGCGCAGGAAGTCCTCTTTGAAATCGAGTCCTTCATCGTGGCCCTGGGTGACGATCACTTCATCGACCATCCGAAGGCCCTCGAGCAACACCCGCTTGTGATCGTCCGGGATCGAAGGCTTGCGGCGCTTGTGGTGCCAGAGCACCTCGGCGGAGGCAAACGACACGATCAGGTAGTCGCCATGGGCGCGGGCCTCCTCGAAGAACTGGAGGTGACCGGCGTGGAGGATGTCGTAGCAGCCGCTGACGAAGACTTTCTTCATGGGGAGAACACGCTCAGTAATGATAGCGCGCTTGGGCGAACAGGATGCGGTCGTCCTTCACCCGATAGACCAGCCGATGCTCCTGGGTGATGCGGCGGGACCAGATGCCGGAGCCGAGGTGGCGAAGCGGCTCGGGTTTCCCGATGCCATCGAAGGGATCCGTTTATTCCTTCGACACCGAAACGTGGTGGCCGTGGGCCTTCAGCAGCGCGTGCTGCTTGGCGGTATCGAGGTCGGAGGCGACCATCTCGGCGCACATCTGCTCGACCGTGATTTCCGGTACCCAGCCGAGCTTCTCCTTCGCCTTGGTCGGGTCGCCGAGAAGCGTCTCCACTTCGGCGGGGCGGAAGTAGCGGGGATCGACGCGGACGATGACGTCGCCGGCATTGACGCCCGGAGCTTTTAAAGGATCCGCCGATTTCACCGTAGCGATCTCCTCCACGCCTTCGCCGCTGAACTCAAGCTCGATGCCGGCTTCACGGGCGGACATCCGGACGAACTCGCGGACCGAAATCTGCTTGCCGGTGGCGATCACGAAGTCGTCCGCGGTTTCCTGTTGGAGCATCATCCACTGCATGCGGACGTAATCCTTGGCGTGGCCCCAGTCGCGCAGCGAGTCGATGTTCCCGAGGAACAGGCACTTCTCCAGGCCCTGGGCGATGTTCGCGATGCCGCGGGTGATCTTGCGGGTGACGAAGGTCTCGCCGCGGCGCGGGGACTCGTGGTTGAAGAGGATGCCGTTGCAGGCATACATGCCGTAGGCTTCGCGGTAATTCACCGTGATCCAGTAGGCATACATCTTTGCCACGGCGTAGGGCGAGCGGGGGTGGAAGGGCGTCGTTTCCTTCTGCGGGATCTCCTGCACCAGGCCGTAGAGTTCGGAGGTGGATGCCTGATAGAAGCGGGTGGTCTTTTCCATCCCGAGGAAACGGATCGCCTCTAACAAACGCAGGGTGCCGACGGCATCGACGTCCGCGGTGTATTCCGGCGCTTCGAAGGAAACCGCGACGTGCGACTGCGCGCCGAGGTTGTAGACTTCATCCGGCCGCACCTCGCTGAGGATGCGGGTGAGGTTCGAGCTGTCGGTGAGGTCGCCGTAGTGGAGGCGGAAGCGCGAGTTTTCGACGTGCGGGTCCTCGTAGATGTGGTCGACGCGCTGGGTGTTGAAGAGCGAGGCGCGGCGCTTGATGCCGTGGACTTCGTAGCCTTTCTCGAGGAGAAACTCGGCGAGATAGGAACCGTCTTGGCCGGTGATGCCGGTGATAAGAGCTTTTTTCATTTTGGGAAGAGAAGGAAGAAGAGTCTTAATGTTTAAATGTCGAAAGTCTGAAAGTCTGAAAGTCTGAAGTGAGGGAGCTTGGGCTTTCCCTCGACTTTTAGACATTCAAGCTTCGGACCTTGAGACGGCTGTTAGAGCCTTGCTTCGCCGGCTTTGAGGCTGGCGAGGAAGTCTCCGTAAGCACCGGCCAGGCCATCGCGGAAAGGAATGGCGGCCGACCAGCCGGTGGCGTTGATTTTCGAGACATCCATCAGCTTGCGCGGGGTGCCGTCGGGCTTGGTGGGATCGGTGAGGATCTCGCCGGTGAATCCGACGGTTTCGGCGACCAGGGTGGCGAGTTCGAGGATGGTGACGTCCTCCCCCACCCCGACGTTCACCCAGTCGGGCGGCGTGTCGAGGCCGAGCAGGTGGAAGCAGGCGGCGGCAAGGTCGTCGACGTGGAGGAACTCGCGGCGAGGGGTGCCGGTGCCCCAGATGGTCACGCTCGGCGCGTTGGCGACTTTCGCTTCGTGGAAGCGGCGAAGGAGCGCGGGAATGACGTGGGAATTCTCCGGGTGGTAGTTGTCGCCGGGGCCGTAAAGATTCGTCGGCATCGCCGAGTGATACATCAGGCCGTGCTGGGCGCGGTAGTGCTGGCACAGCTTGAGGCCCGCGATCTTGGCGATGGCGTAGGCTTCGTTGGTCGTTTCCAGCGGGCTGGTGAGCAGGCAGTCCTCGGTCATCGGCTGGGTAGCCATCTTCGGGTAGATGCAGGATGAACCGAGGAAAAGCACCCGCGGCACCCCGGCGCGGCGGCTGCCTTCGACGAGGTTCGCGGCAATACTAAGGTTCTCGTAGATGAAGTCCGCCGGGTAGGTCGCGTTGGCGTGGATGCCGCCGACCTTGGCCGCGGCGATAATCACGATGCCGGGCCTTTCCGCGGCGAGGAAATCGAAGACCGCGCGCTGGTCGAGCAGATCGAGCCGGTCGCGGCCGGCGCTGAGAACGTCGTGGCCGCCGAGGCGGGCGGCTTCGCGGACAAGAGCGGAGCCGACCATGCCGCGATGGCCGGTGATGAAGATTTTGTTCATGGGATTAGGATGAAAATGAACCAAGCGCTCCGAGCACCTCGTCGAGCTGGTCCTGCCGCAACTCGGCGAAGACCGGAATGCTGAGGACTTCTGAAGAAAGCAGGTCGGACACCGGGCAATCGGACAGCGAATGCGCCGGCAGTTTCGCGAAGCATTCCTGGCGGTGCATCGGGACCGGGTAGTAGATCTCACAGCCGATGCCGAGGGCGGTGAGATGGGTTTTCAAGGCGTCGCGCCGGCCTGCGCAGGGGACACGGAGGGAGAACTGGTTCCAGACGTGGCCGTTGTGGCGGTAGGCGACGGGCAGGACGAGTTTCGCGTCCTTGAGGCGCGCGGCTTGGCCGGCGGGGCAGCAGCAGTCGGCCTCGAGGGCCTGGACGACTCCCGGGAGTTCGGAAATACGGGAAAGGTAGTAGTTGGCGTTGCGCGCGCGGCCGGCTTCGTAGTCCTTGATGTGGCGGAGCTTGACGCGGAGCAGGGCGCACTGGAGGGCGTCCATGCGGAAATTCCCGCCGACCATCGAGTGATAGTAGCGCGGATGCATGCCGTGGTTGCGGAGGCGCAGGACTTTTTCCGCGAGGGCAGCGTCCTCCGTGGTGACGAGTCCGCCGTCGCCGAAGCCGCCGAGGTTTTTCGAGGGGAAGAAGCTGAAGCAGCCGAGCTCGCCGATAGTCCCGCAGCCGCGGCCCTTGTAGGTGGCGCCGAAGGACTGGGCGACGTCCTCGACGACTTTCAGCCCGTGTTCCTTCGCGAAGGCCATGACCGAGCCCATGTCGGCGGACTGGCCGTAAAGGTGGACCGGCACGATGGCCTTGGTGCGCGGGGTGAACTTGGCTTTCGCCGAGTCGATATCGAGGCCGAAGCAGACCGGGCAGACGTCGCAGAAGACGGGGATCGCGCCGGTGCGGGCGATGCTGCCGGCGGTGGCGAAGAAGGTGAAGGAGGGGCACAGTACCTCGTCGCCGGGGCCGATGTCGAGGGCCATCAGCGCGACGATCAGGGCGTCGGTGCCGGAGGAAATCGAGATCGCGTGCTTCGCGCCTAGGGCGGCGGCGCATTCGCGTTCGAAGGCCTCCACCTCCTCGCCGAGGATGAAGCGGCCGGAGCGGAGGACGCTGTCGAAGACGGCCTTCAGCTCGGCTTCGAGCGGGAGGTTCTGGGCGTTGACGTCGAGGAGTGGGACGGGCATGGGGAGAAGTTCCAAGTGAGAAGTGCCAAGTGCCAGGGAAGGCGTGAAGACGGTGGATGGGGGGCCTGTCCTCCGTATCTTGAGCGAAGGAGGACGCCGATCGTTAGTCGGCTTGGCGGACGGGAGTTGATGGGTTAGCCAAGTGGCAATCCGCGGAGCCGGACTTTTCCGTTGGAATAGGTGGCCAGACAACCAGCTTCGAGATCGACGGGGAAACGACGGGCGATGCGAAGAACCAATTCCGCGACGGCGTCCCCTTTGAGGCCTTCCTCCCGGATCCGTATCACCGTTGGCCCGGCGGCACCACTTGTGGCAATCAGCGAATGAAAGTCGGCGTCCAGTGTGACAATGATGCGGTCCTCTAAGATGGCGTGTTCGATGATGGCCCGATCGGAGGCTGCGGCCATTCCGATGTCGCCGACGTGAATCGCGTCCTCGGACCAATCCTTGAGTAGGGCGGAAGCGCTGCGGGGAACCCCTTGATCAAGCAACCAGCGCATCCGGGTCGAGAGCTACGATTCGATCGGGCAGTTGAAGGGCCGCGTAGTGGAGAGCCTGCCGGAAATCCTCGTCTTCGAGCTCGGGATACTCGGCCGAGCGCTCGGCACGGTCGGGATAGAGAGCCGCGATTTCAACGACGCGCCGCACCGTAAGGCGGAGATTCCGCAGGCACGGCTGGCCGTTCATGGTGCCGGGGTCACAGGTGATGCGGTCGAGGGCGATCATTCGGGCAATTTAGCCAATCGGGACGCGGGAGCAAGGGAGGAGAGCGCGGGACGACATGCTTTCGGGGACCGGCGGTCCTACGCCTTGACCACCTGGCCGTCGCGGGTGGTGGTGGCGGCCATGGCGTTGCGGGTGTCGATGATCAGGTCGGCGCAGGCGGCGAGCTGGTCGAGGTCGAAGGCGGCGTGGTGGGTGGAGATGACGATGCAATCCTGGGCGCGGAGGTTTTCCGCGGTCCAGTCGAGCGAGCGGTGGCCGGCCCAGTCCATGTGCTCGCGGGTCGGGCCGACGACCGGGACATGCGGGTCGTGATAGGCGACTTCGGCGCCGAGGCGCTTGAAGCCATCGAGCAGGGCGAAGGTCGGCGACTCGCGCATGTCGTCGACGTTCGCTTTGTACGCCAGGCCTAGTAGCAGGATCCGCGAGCCTTTGACCGGCTTGCCGCGGGAGTTGAGCGCCTCCATGGTACGATGGATGACGTAGTCGGGCATCGCGCGGTTGATTTCGCCGGCGAGTTCGATGAAACGGGTGTGCACGCCGTATTCGCGGGCCTTCCAGGTGAGGTAGAAGGGATCGATCGGGATGCAGTGGCCGCCGAGGCCGGGGCCGGGGTAAAAGGCGGTGAAGCCGAAGGGCTTGGTCGAGGCGGCGCGGATGACTTCCCAGATGTCGATGCCCATGCGGTCGGCGGCGATCTTGAGCTCGTTGACCAGGCCGATGTTGACGGCGCGGTAGATGTTTTCGAGCAGCTTGGTCAGTTCGGCGACCTTGCAGGAGCTGACCGGGACGATCTTTTCGAAGGCGGCTTCATAGAGCACGACGCCGGCCGCGAGGCAGGCGGGGGTGATGCCGCCGACGACCTTCGGAATGTTGGTCGCGGAGAACTTCGGATTGCCGGGATCCTCGCGCTCCGGCGAATAGACGACGTGGAGGTCGGTGCCGACGGTGAAGCCGGCTTTCTCGACGCGGGTGACGACTTCCTCGTCGGTGGTGCCGGGGTAGGTGGTGCTTTCGAGGCTGAGGACTTGGCCGGCTTTCAGGTGGGGGACGACGGAATCGACGGTGTCGGTGACGTAACTGAGGTCCGGCTCGAAGTGCTGGTCGAGGGGGGTCGGGACGCAGAGGATGATCGCGTCGAGGGTGGAAATGATGGCGAAGTCGGTGGTCGCTTCGAGTTTCCCGGAAGCGAGGGCGGCGGCGACTTCCTCGCTCGGAATGTGCTTGATGTAGCTGCGGCCGGCGAGCAGGGCGGCGGGCTTGGCGGGATCGATGTCGATGCCGACGGCCCGGAAGCCAGCCTTGGCGTAGGCGAGCAACAAGGGCAGGCCGACGTAGCCGAGGCCGACGACGCCGACGGCTCCTTGTTTCGATTTCAGGCGTTCAAGCATGGGTGGAATAGCGGGAGATCAGGCGTTCGGCTTCGGCGAGGGCCATGCCGGTGACTTGATCCATGTTGTAATAGCGGTAGGTCGCAAGGCGGCCGATGAAGCTGGTGTTTTCCTCCGCGGCGGCGAGCTCGGCGTAGCGGCGGTAGGCGGCCTTCGCGTCGGCGGCGGGGACGGGGTAGAAGGGCTCGTCGTCCGGCGTCCAGTCTTTCGGGAACTCGCGGATGATCGTGCTGCCCTCCGGCAGCGGGCCGGTGATGTGCTTGAACTCGAGGATGCGGGTGTGCGGCACGTCGGCGGCCGGGTAGTTCACCTGGACGGCGGGTTGCCAAAAGCCGGGCTTGCCGGATACGGCGGCGCGGGCGGCGAGCTGTTCGCGGGTGAAGCTTTCGTGCTCGAAGCGCAGCGAGCGGTAGGGCAGCGCGCCGAAGCGGCGGCCGAAATACTGGTCGACCGGGCCGGTGAAGATCAGGTGGCGGTGGTGCCAGCGGCGGCGGGCTTCTTCGAAATCGACACCGAGATGGAGTTCGACGCCGGGCGAGGCATCGAGCATCCGCTGGAACATCGCGGTGAAACCTTCTTTCGGGAGCGCCTGGAACTCTTCGGCGAGGTAGCGGTCGTCACGGTTGGTGCGGACGGGAACGCGGCCACAGACGGAGGGGTCGAGTTCGCGCGGGTGGCGGCGCCATTGCTTGAGCGTGTAGCCTTCGTAGAACTTCCGGTAGAGTTCGGGGCCGACGATTGAGAGCATCAGCTCTTCGGAATTCCGCGGGTGTTCCGCCGGGATCCGGTGCGCTGAAAGCCAGGTTTCAAAATCGGCGGTGGTGGCGGGGTGGCCGACGAGTTCCTCGAAGGTGTTGAGATTGACCGGGAAACTCCAGTAGCGGTCGTCGGTGAAGCTCTTGATCTTGTAGTCGGCATCGAGCCAGCCCGTGAACTTCGACAAATACTCGACGATTCGCGGCGAGTTCGTGCGGAAGTAGTGCGGGCCGTAGTCGTGGACGCGGACGCCGGCGGCATCGATGCGGTCGTGCGCATTTCCGCCAAGGTGCTCGCGCTGATCGACGACCACGCAGCGGAAGCCGGCGTTCGACAGCCGTTCGGCGGCGACGAGGCCGGAAAAGCCGGCGCCCACGATCAGGAAATCGACGCTGGAATCAGGCGACAAGAATCACGCGGGTTGGAGCTGGCCGCGGAAGTATTCGACGGTCTGGCGGATGCCCTGATCGAAGGGCACGACCGGCTCCCAGCCAAGGACTTCCTTGGCGCGGGTGATGTCGGGCTGGCGGACTTTCGGGTCGTCGGGCGGCAGCGGCTTGGGGTCGACTTTCAGTTCGATCCCGAAGACGCTGGCGATGGCTTCCGCGAACTGGCGCATGCTCATTTCGTGGGGATTGCCGCAGTTCACCGGCTCGTGGCACTGGCTGCGGGCGAGCCGCCAGATGCCTTCGACCAGGTCCGACACGTAGCAAAACGAGCGGGTCTGGGTGCCGTCGCCGAAGATGGTCATCGGCTCGCCGCGCAGGGCCTGGCCGATGAAGGCGGGAACCACGCGGCCGTCGTCGAGCCGCATGCGGGGGCCGTAGGTGTTGAAAATGCGGACGATCCGGGTGTCGACACCGTGGGCCCGATGGTAGGCCATGGTGGCGGCCTCGGCGTAGCGCTTCGCCTCGTCGTAGCAGGAGCGGATGCCGATTGAATTGACGTTGCCCCAATAGCTTTCCGGCTGCGGGTGGATTTCCGGATCGCCGTAGATTTCGGAAGTGGAAGCGACGAGGAAGGTCGCCTTTTTGCGCAGGGCGAGGTCGAGCGAATTGTGGGTGGCGTAAGAGCCGGCCTTCAGCGTTTTGATCGGGATCTGGACGTAGTCGATCGGGCTGGCCGGGGAGGCGAAGTGAAACACGAAATCCACCGGACCCTCGACGTCGAAAGGCTCCGAAACATCGTGCTGGATGAAGCGGAATTCCGGAATTCCGTCGAGATGGGCGATGTTCCGGGCGTGGCCGGTGACGAAATTATCAAGCGCGATCACATGGAGTCCGTCGGCCAGCAAGCGGTCGACCAGGTGGGAGCCGACGAAGCCGGCACCGCCGGTGACCATTGCGGTCTTGCCTTTGAGGTCCTGGGTGGAATTCATGCGGTTCTGGGTGGGGGGAAAGGCGGGCACGCTACCGCCCGTGGTCGAATGTCCGGATTTCGGACAAAACCAACGGCGGGAAACAAAAGAATGGAATTCCGGGCGGCATCAGGAGCAGCGCCTCGACGGATTGATGGATCGAAAATCCAGGTGTTTGTTCAATAAAAAATGAACAGAATAACGACCGCATCGACTTCATGGCAAGGGCTTGCGGGGGAGCAGCAGGGAGAAGAGATCCACCTCGATGACCTGATCGCGGCCCAGGAATTCGAGCAGTACTTTCACTCGCTCGCGGGCGGGCAGGACTTCCACCACGGTGGCGCGGATCCCGCAGAGCGGGCCGTGGGCGAGTTCCACTTCTTCGCCTTCCGTGATCCGCGGTCCCACGGTCAGCACCTCGGCCGTGCCCTGCTTGGCCACTTCCTGGCGCAGGACATCGACAAAATCATCCGCTACGGCGGGCACTTTCTCGCCGAAGCGCACCAAGCCGCGAACTCCCTGGCTGTACATCACGGCGCGTTCGTCGCGATCGAGGCAAAAGCGGGCCAACACGTAGCCGGGAAAGAGCGCCTCGACCCACCAGACTTTGCCGCGGCGGGTGGCCTTGCGGTAGCGGAGCATCGGGCAGAAAACCTCCACGTTCTCGAGCTCCCGCAGGTGCGCGGCGGCGATCGCCTCGCGCTTGGTCTGCGTTTTCAGGCAATACCAGGCGGGCTCGTGAGTGGAAGTGGGGGGATTCATTCGCCGAGGACTTTTTGGAGGATCGGCAGCACGATGCGCCCCTTGTCAATCCAGCGCTCGAGCTGCTTGACCCGTTCTCGGACGAACTCCCGCTGGGCGGGGTCCTGCTCGTCGCCGGCCGTATCGAGCAAGCGCCCGATCTTCGACTGGCCGCTTTCTAGGTGGGGCCGGACCTGCTCCCGGATGAAGCCGCCGACCAGACGCTTCAACTCCGTATCCGCCTGATAGTGGCTCCGGCGCGAACTCTCGACCGGGATCTCACGCACCGCGCCCAGCCCTTTCAAAGCACGCAAACCCTGACTGGCGGAGCCTTTGCTGATGCCCAACCGCTGCACCAGGTCGTCCAGTGAAAGCGGATCCGGGGAGATGAAGAGAAGACCATAGATTTCTCCAATCGAGCGGGGAAAACCCAGCACCTTGACCCCATCGACAAAGACCTGGATCACCTGTACCTCAACCGGGCCGAGCGACGGGAATTCGCGGATTTCTTCTTCGTCTTCGCGGACCGGGGGCACGGATGGGAGGTAACTCGCGAGTTCGGTTTGTTCAATCTGAAATGAACGATTCCGCTGCCTCGTTGCCCCAGACCAGGATGCCTCTTTCGGCGAGATGGGCCAGCCAGCGGGGGAAATCGAGCTCGGGGAAGTCCCTGGCCGCCCATCCTGCCAGCTCCGCCGCCGGGCGTGTCCCGTCCATCGCCGCGAGGAGCTGCTCGTGCCCCGCCGGGAAATGGCAGGTGATGTGGCGCGGATCGACAATCGGGTAGCCATTCTCCGAAAAGTGCCGGTTCAAGGCGGAAATCCGCGGCTTTTCCGGTCCGCCCCGAGGGATGACCAGCGCTTCCGAGCGGAGTTCGACACCGCCGAAGCGGGCCGCTTGGAAGATCCAGCCCGCCAGCTCTTGCGAATGCCGGGTCGGCTCCCAGCCCGCGCCGAGTTTTTCCGCCGTCCGCTCCATCAGCTCGCTCACCGGCAGGCAATCGCTCCCGGCCTCCGCCATCACCCGACGGAACACCTTCACCACCGCCGTCTCGCCGGGAGCCTCCGGCAACGCCACCTCCCCCCGCCCCGCCGCGAAATGCAGCACCACCGCCGTGGTCGTGCCTTCTTCCAAAGGTGCCTCCTGCCGGCAGAGCAGACTGTTCCGATGCGTCCGGCCCGAGAGCAGGTCGATCGTCTGCTGGAACAAAACCGGGTCCGCCGCCAGCGGCGCGAGCTTTTCCCAAGAGGCAGGATCCAGCCCTTCCGGCAGATTGTCCTGAAGCCGCGCTTCTCCCAAATAGCGCAAACCCCGCTGCCCCGCCCAGTCCGCGAACTGCGCGAAATACAGCGGATCGCAGACCGGCGCGAAGTCATCGAAGGGCAGCACCGCGGCCCCCTTGCGCGCAATGTCGCCGCAAATCGCCCGCAAGTTCAAGGCGTGGGGCGTTCCCGACCCCGCCATCTCCGCCAAAGCCGCCGCCACCGCCTCCACGCTGCCGCCCAGCCCCGCGGCTGCCGGATTCCCCGCCAGCGCCCGGACCAGCGGCACCACGTCCCGCCGCAGCGACCAGCCGGGCAGCGTATTGTAGCTGATGCAGGCCACCCCGGAGTCGGAAAGCACCTGCGCGCAGAGGTCCATCAGCCGCGCCTTCACCGCGTCCGGCACCCAGGACAGCACGCCGTGGGCGATCAGATAGTCGCAGGGATGCGACGGCCGCCAGTGCTCCAGATCGGCCACTTCAAAGCGGATATTCTCCAGCCCCGCGGCGTAGGCCGCCTGCCGCGCGGCACGGATCGCGGTGTCGGAGTAGTCGATCCCCGTGAACTCGCTCTTCGGATACCGCGCCGCCAGCGGCAACAGATTGTGGCCCGACGCGCAGCCGAACTCCAGCACCCGGCAGGCCACCGGCATCGCCAGCCGCTGCATCCCGGCCACCCGCGCGCTCACCGCAAGACGGGAAATGTCCGTCACCGGATGGCTCAGCGCCGGGTAGCGACGTTCGGAATAAAGCTGTCTAACGGGATCGTTCACCCCTCCCTTTAGACCTGCCCCGCCCCGCCGTGGAAACCGCGAAACATCGCATCTCACAAAAAAGTGCGAAAAATAACGACTGTTCATTTGACCTCATTCAAAGCCTCTGATATCCGCCTTCCTCATCTCAACCCGCCTGAACATCCCATGAAAGCCATCGCCCCCTCCCCCGCCGACCGTCTCCCCGCCCTCCTCAAGCAGATCTTCGGCTACGATTCCTTCCGCCCGCTCCAGCAGGAAATCATGGCCGCCACCCTGGCCGGGCTCGACACCGTCGCCATCCTCCCGACCGGCGCCGGCAAGAGCCTCTGCTACCAGCTCCCCGCCCTGGTCCGCGATGGCCTGACGGTCGTCGTCTCGCCGCTGATCGCCCTGATGAAAGACCAGGTCGACCAGCTCCACGCCGCCGGGGTCGCCGCGACCTTCCTGAACTCCACCCTGGAGCCTGCCGAGATGGCCGCCCGCCACGCGGACCTCGATGCCGGCAATTTTCGCCTCCTCTATGTCGCCCCGGAACGCCTGCTCGCCGGGGACTTCCCACGCAAGCTCGCCGGCTGGAACGTCGGCGCGATCGCCGTCGACGAGGCCCACTGCATCAGCGAATGGGGTCACGACTTCCGCCCGGAATACCGCCAGCTCGCCACCCTGCGCGAACGCTTTCCCGGCGTCCCCTTCATCGCGCTGACCGCCACCGCCACCCCGCGGGTTCGCGAGGACATCGTCGGCCAGCTCCGCCTGCGGGAGCCGCAGGTCTTCATCTCCAGCTTCAACCGGCCGAACCTCAGCTACCGCGTCATCCCGAAGTCGAAGCCGGAGCGCCAGGTCTGGGAATTCGCCGCCGCCCGGCCGCAGGACGCCGGGATCGTTTACTGCCAGTCGCGGAAATCGACCGAAGCGCTCGCCGCCGTGCTGCGCGCCGAAGGGATTTCCGCCGTGGCCTACCACGCCGGGATGGAAGCCGCCGAACGCAGCAAGAACCAGGACGCCTTCCTCCGCGACGAGGCCCGCGTGGTCTGCGCGACGGTCGCCTTCGGCATGGGCATCAACAAGCCGAACGTCCGCTGGGTGATCCACTCCGACCTGCCGAAGAACGTCGAAGGCTACTACCAGGAAACCGGCCGTGCCGGACGCGACGGGCTGCCGGCCGATTGTCTGCTGCTTTATTCGCGCGGCGACGTGATGAAGCAACTGCGCTTTCTCGACGAGATCACCGACGAGCAGGCCCACGCGATCGCCAAATCGCAGCTCGACCAGATGACCGAATACGCCGAGGACGAAGGCTGCCGCCGCGGCCACCTGCTCGGCTACTTCGGCGAGGCCTGGCCTCACGACAACTGCGGCGGCTGCGACTCCTGTCTGTCGCCGCGCGAGACTTACGACGCCACGCTCGACTGCCGGAAATTCCTGAGCTGCGTCTTCCGCATCCGCCAGCACGGCGGCTTCACCACCGGTCTCCAGCACGTCGCCGATGTCCTCTGCGGTGCGAACACCGAGAAGATCCGCCGTTGGAAGCACGAGACGCTTAGTACCTACGGCATCGGCAGCGACACCCCGCGCGCCGAATGGGTCGCGCTCGGCAGGCAGTTGCTGCGGCTCGACTTGATCCGCCAGTCGCAGGACGGCTTCTCGACCGTCGCCCTGACCGAAGCCGGCCGCACCGCGCTCAAGGACGGCCGCCCCTTCCTCCTCGTCCGCCCGCCCGCCTCCACCCGGGACAGCGCCACTGCCATCGCCAAGGCCGGCGACATCCCCTGCGATGAAGGGCTCTTCGCCGCTCTCCGCGCCGTTCGCAAGAACCTGGCCGATGCCCGCGACGTGCCGTCTTACGTCGTCTTCTCCGATGTCTCGCTGCGGCACATGGCCCGCGAATATCCATCGGACCCCGCCGCAATGCTCCACATCCCCGGCGTCGGGGAACGCAAGCTCGCTGACTTCGGCACGCCGATGCTCGAAACGATCGCCGTGTGGATCGACACCCACCCGCAGCAGACTTTCGCCGCCATCCGCGCCTCCGCGGAGCCCGTGCGGAAGATGAAGTCCGAAAACGAGCTCAACGGCACCGCCTTGGCGACCTTGGAGCGCTACAAGTCCGGCGTCAGCATCGACCAGATCGCCAAGGAACGCGGCCTCGCGGCCAGCACCGTCGAAAGCCACCTCGCCAAGGCGGTCGAAGGCGGCGAGAAGCTCGATCCGCGCGCCTTCTACAGCGCGGACGAGGAAGCGGAAATGCGCATCGCCTTCGAAGGCCACGAAGGCCTCGCGCTCAAGCCGGTCTTCGAGAAACTCGGGGAACGGGTCAGCTACGGCAGCCTCAGGCTTTTCCAAGCTTTCGAAAGCCGGGCCACCAGCGGCACCTAAAGAGCAAAGACGTCCTATCGACACGAGCGTGGGCCGAAGGTCCACACTCGTGTCCACTCCACCCGAAAACGCGGACCTGACAGATCCGGCCGATCCATGAAAGCTGGCGCCGCACGATGACCCCGCCGCCCGCTCTCACCGACCTCAAATGCCGCAACTGCGGAGCCGCGCTTTCCGCCGGGGACATCTCGCCCCAGCTCGGCGCGGCGCGCTGCGGCCACTGCCGCTCGCTGTTCGCCCTGCCCACTTCCTCCCCGGCATCCATCCCCCGGCCGGAAGTTCCCCTCCCCGCCGCATTCAAGATGGAAACGCTGGGCGACACCCTCGTCATCACCCGCCGCTGGCGGAACTTCAGCGCGTGGTTCCTGCTGTTCTTCTTACTCTTCATCGAACAACAGCTCGAACGCCACCTCGGTTCCACCGACATCCCGGTCGCCGGCGAACACGGGCACTGAGCAGGCTCCGCGCGGGCGGTTCGCCCGCTCTGTTAGAAACCCGCCTCGCGCAATTGATTGGCCTGGCGCTGGTCCTCGTCCGCCTCCTTGTTCCGTCCCATCTCGCGCAGATGCCGGGCGCGGCGCTCCAGGTTCGACGGGTAGAGCGGCTGCAGCGCGACCAACATGTCGTAGTCGGCCAGCACCCGCTCGGGCTGCTTCAGCGAGGCCAGCAGCATTGCCCGAGATTCGTGGAAACTGTAGATTCGCGGAGCCTTCAGGATGCCAATGTCGAATTCTTTCAGCGCCTCCTCCGGCCGCTTGAGATTCCACAGCGAAAGTTCCCGGTGGTCGATGTGGGAAAGCGCCTCGGTGAACTTCGCAATCGCCTCGTCACCTTTCGACTGGCCGAAGGTCTTCATTCCCTCGTCGTACGCCTGCCTGGCCTTGCCCCGGGTGATGATGCTCCCGAATTTCTTCAGCTTTCCATTGTCCAGCGCCGGCGGCGGCGTGCCCTCCGTCTGCGCGGCGAGGAGGCCGCCTGCGGGATGACAAGCAGCCCGGCGGACCGCCTTGCGATCATGGATTTGCTCCTTCAAGCGAAGTCCATCCGTCCAAAACCATAAACAAACACGGCCGGGATTCGTCCCTGCCGTGTTTGAAGTTACTGAGAGCTGGAGACAGGAGTGTCGCCGCTCCTCAGCCGATGACTTCCGGCCAATCGGTGTGGCAGAATTCGCCGCGGTATTTTACGCGGGGACAGACCATTTTTTGGGTGCTGCGGGGCGTAGTACCAGAGCGAAGCAGCGGACGGGGGGCAACCAAGGTCTAACAAATTCAAATTAGCCATCTTGCTTTCACAGCGGATCAATTGAAATCATGCTCCTCGAGGACACCGCATCATCGACCTGAAATGATCACCACCCCACCAAACCCAACATCCTCCCTATCGGGCGAATCTCCCGCCATGCCCCAACGCCTGGCATCGATGGACGGCTATCGCGGCATGGTCATGCTGCTGATGATGGCGGAGGTGATGCAATTTTCGAAAGTCGCGCGCGCGCTGCCCGATAGCAATTTGTGGAGTTTCCTCGACCGGCATCAATCTCACGTCGACTGGGTCGGATGCTCGTTGCACGATCTGATCCAACCCTCGTTCTCGTTCCTCGTCGGCGTGGCATTGCCCTTCTCGCTGGCCCGCCGCACGGCGGAGGGCCAGCCTCAATGGCATCGCACCGCGCACGCGTTCTGGCGTGCGCTGATCCTGGTATTGCTCGGCGTGGTGCTGCGCTCGAACGAGTGGCCCAGCACCAACTGGACCTTCGAGGATACGCTGACTCAGATCGGTCTGGGGTATGGCTTTCTTCATGTCCTCGGGATGCGTTCGTCGCAGCTGCAGTGGATCGCATTCGGTGTCATTCTGGCAGGCTACTGGCTCGCCTTCGCCATGTATCCCATGCCTGGGCCGGACTTTGACTGGAGCAAGGCCGGGGTAAGGCCGGACTGGCCCCACAACCTGACAGGATTTGCCGCCCACTGGAATCTCAACACCAATTTCGCGTGGCGCTTCGACACCTGGTTCATGAATCTATTCCCCAGGGAGAAGGACTTCATCAACAACCGCGGCGGTTACTCGACCCTCAATTTCATCCCCACTTTGGGCACCATGATTCTCGGCTTGCTTGCGGGCGGTGTGCTACGGAGCAACCGGTCCCAACTTCAGAAGGTGCAATGGCTGGCTTGTGCCGGTCTGATCGGCCTTGCCAGTGGCTGGGTGCTGGGCGCCGCGGGCATCTGCCCGGTCGTGAAGAAAATCTGGACACCCAGTTGGGTTCTGTCCAGCGGCGGCTGGTGCTTTATGATTCTCGCGGGCTTCTATCTGGTTATGGACGTGTGGAACCGCCGCTCATGGGCATTTTTCATGGTGGTTGTGGGCATGAATTCGATCGCCGCCTATCTCATCGCCCATTTATTCGTATCGTTTATCAAGGACGCACTGCCACGTCACCTCGGAGATACTTGGTTCACTTTCGCCGGAAAACCCTACGAGCCACTCCTGCTAGGAGCGGGTGTGCTGGCGGTCGAGTGGCTGATTCTCTGGTGGATGCATCGCAAGAAGATCTTCATCCGGATTTGAATCGAAGGGGCATTCCCACCTAGCAATCATGAGGATCGACCGAAGCGCTAGCCATCTGGAAAGTCGGCGGCCAGGTCCGGGAAGCGCTACCCATCCAGCATGCGGAAGAAAGGTCCATCCGGAAGAAAGGTGGGGCCCTTCGAAAATACCCGCCACCAGCACCGTGGAAAGCCACCTCGCCAAGGCGGTCGAAGGCGGCGAGAAGCTCGATCCGCGGGCCTTTTACAACGCGGACGAGGAGGCGGAGATGCGCATCGCCTTCGAAGGCCACGAAGGCCTCGCGTTGAAGCTGGTCTTCGAGAAGCTCGGCGAATGGATCAGCTACGGCAGCCTCAGGCTCTTCCTCGCTTTCGAGCAAGCGGCGAAGTCCGGAACGGCCACGTGAACCGGGGCGGGACGCCGACTTCGCCCCGGCGCGGACCCTATCTCCCTTTTCTTGGTCTCCGCGTGAAATGGCGCACCCTGCATTCCGGGACCGCCATGCCGCCAATTCGCCGATAACAACACCGGTCATGTGATTCGAAAATGGACGGTCGCCGGGGGTCTGACCCAAACAAGTGGCGCGGCTTCTCCCCGTTTCTGCCCATGAAGACCATCCACGCCTTCACATCGGGTGCATTCATCCTCGGACTTCTGGCGTGCTCTGAGCCCAAAACGCCTGTGGCTCCTCCATCCGCCGTTGCGACCTTTGATCTTTCCGGGTCCCGTCTGGGAAAGACCGACGCCTCATCCTTGATAAAGTCGATCGGGCTGATTGCCGAGGCGAGCAGGGAGCCCATCATCGTACGTTTTGAAAGGGGCGACCACGCGGTTTCTTTTGAAATTGCGCTGACGGAGCCAGAAGAATCCTACCAATTGAAACCCATCGTCAAGGGTGCCGATGGGACGTGGAATCATCCGAAACCACCCGCGTCTCCTCCCGGAGATGTTGATCCCACTTGGATACGATTGACGAATCGCGGAACCGTCGGGCCTGGCATCGACTCCAATTCCGATTTTGCGGCATGGCTTGACCGTTATGTCGGCGCCATCGGCTCGATTGACGAGAGATCGGCAATCGTCCTTGCCGCCGAGGCGGGCGTCACCTGTGACCAGCTTTTCGACGTCCTGGAATCGCAGGCCCAAAAGGGCTTGGATCGGTTTCTTGTAGAAAGACACGCCGACCCCGACGAAACCGACAAAGGAAATTCATCCACTGCTCCCGTTTCCGAAGACCACGACTTGGACTGACGGCTCCGCGGTGAACGGATCAGGGGGGCTTGGCATTCATCAGGGGGTGCTTCGCCGCGGACCGGCTGGCTGGCAAGCGGCCCGATGAACGCAAGAACGGCCGGGATCGCTCCCGGCCGCCCTTGAGAATGTCCGGCGGTCGCAGACCGCCGCTACAGGGATGGCTTAGCCGATGACCTCCGGCCAGTCGGTGTGGAACATCTGGCCGCGCGGCTTGTCGGTGCGCTCGTAGGTATGGGCCCCGAAGAAGTCGCGCTGGGCCTGGAGCAGGTTGGCGGGCAGGACGGCGCTACGATAGCTGTCGTAGTAGCCGAGCGACGCGCTGAACGCGGGCACCGGGATGCCGGCCAGGGTGGCGGTGGCGATGACTTCGCGCCAGTTCTGCTGGAACTCGTTGAGGAGCTTCGTGAAGAACGGGGCCAGCATCAGGTTGCTCAGGCCGGGATCGGCGCGGTAGGCGTCGGTGATGTCGTTGAGGAAGCGCGCGCGGATGATGCAACCGCCGCGCCAGATGGCGGCGATCTTACCGAGGTCGAGACCCCAGTTCTTCTCCTTGCCCATGGCGGCGATCAGGTCGAGGCCCTGCGCGTAGGAGATGATCTTGGAGGCGAACAGCGCGTCGTGGACCTTCTTCACCAGCGCCGCCTTTTCGCTGGAGATCTCGGCCTTCGGACCATGGAGGAACTCGCTGGCGGCGACGCGCTTGTCCTTGAAGGAGGACAGGATGCGGGCTTCCACGGCGGCGTTGATGGTGGAGATGACCACGGCGTTTTCGACGGCGTTGATCAGCGTCCACTTGCCGGTGCCCTTCTGGCCGGCGGTGTCGAGGATGAGGTCGACCAGCGGCTTGCCGGTCGCGGGATCCTGCTGGGCGAAGATCTTGGAGGTGATCTGGATCAGGTAGCTTTCGAGGTCGCCCGCGTTCCAGTCGGTGAAGACCGTGGCGAGTTCGGCCGGGGTGAAGCCGGCGGCCTTGAAGATGTTGTAGGCCTCGCAGATGAGCTGCATGTCGCCGTACTCGATGCCGTTGTGGATCATCTTCACGTAGTGGCCGGCACCGCCGGGTCCGATGTGGATGACGCAGGGCTCGCCGTCGACCTTGGCGGAGATGCTTTCGAAGATCGGCTTCATCACGTCCCAGGTGGAGGCCGGGCCGCCGGGCATGATCGACGGACCCTTGCGCGCGCCTTCCTCACCGCCGGACACGCCGGCACCGATGAAGCGGAAGCCGAGGTCGCCGAGCCACTGGTCGCGGCGTTCGGTGTCGGTGTAGAGCGAGTTGCCGCCGTCGATGATGATGTCGCCCTTGTCGAGCAGCGGGATGAGGGACTCAATGACGGCATCGACCGGACCGCCAGCCTTGACCATGATCATCACTTTGCGCGGGGAAGCGAGCGACTGGACGAACTCTTCCAGCGACTTCGCGCCGACGAGCTTCTTGTCCGGGTGCTTGCCGACGAACTCGTCGGTGACCGAGGTGGTGCGGTTGTAAACAGACACCTGGAACCCGCGGGATTCCACGTTGAGGACGAGGTTCTGGCCCATGACGGCCAGGCCGATGAGGCCGAAATCGCTGTTGCTCATGATCTTGAATCGGTTCGGAAAACGTCGGCGATGTAGGGAAGGCGCGGCTTCGGTGCAACCCCTTGTTGCCATGATGCCATGCATTCCTCACATTCGCCGCGTGAACCTTCCCAATGCGATCACCCTTTCCCGGCTTGTCCTGACGGGCATTTTCGTCGCGGCCGTGGGATTTCCGGGAAATCCGGGTTATGCGATCGCGCTAGCGACATTTTCGATCGCGGCAGCAACCGACTGGCTGGACGGTTACCTGGCGCGGAAAATGGGGCTGGTAACGCCATTGGGAAAGCTCCTCGACCCGCTGGCGGACAAGATCCTCGTCTGCGCGGCCTTCGTCTTTTTCTCCGCCCAACCCGTGGGCGGCTACCATTGCCCGGTCTGGGTGACCGCGCTGATCATCGCCCGCGAATTCCTGGTGACCGGACTCCGGCAGATCGCGGTGGAAGCCGGACAGGTGCTGGCGGCGGACCGCCTGGGAAAATGGAAGACCACCTTCCAACTGATCTTTTGCATCACCGGCCTGGTGTGGCTGACCTTTGAAAAGAGCAACGGAGGAGTCGCCGGGCTACTCCGGGACCTGGCGAACCCCGCGAACTGGCTCCGGCCCGTCTCACTCTGGGCTGCCATGGCGCTGACGATGATCTCCGGGTGGAACTACGTGTGGAGCAGCCGCAAACTCCTCATCAGCAAGTAGGCCGTCGCCAATTAGTCGGGCTGCGCCAACTTGGCCTTGATCTGCGCCAGCACCGAGTCAAACGCGAGGCCCTCCGCGTCCGGCTCCTTGCTGGAGGAGACGAAACGGGGAATCAATCCGGGCGGGACGCCGAGTCGCTGGTCGAGCTTCTGCGGATCGAAGTCCGGATACAGGTCGGCCCGGTGATACTGGATGGCCAGCCCTGCCTCATGCAGGTCGTAGCCATTGCGCCGGGTGTTGTCGGAGAGCCGCATCAGGCTATCCCAGGTTGCTTGGAATTTTGCGGGATCGACGTCGACCACGAAGACAATCCCCGACGCACCGCGAAGCAGGAGTTCCTCGGCCGCGTTGTATTCGGCCTGCCCGGTCAGGGAATGGATCGCTACATTCAAGATTCGTCCGTCCGGCAAGATGGCAGGTTCGGTCCATTCGACCCGATGGACCCGCATCGCGCCGATGAAGTGTTCCCGGACAGTCGCATACCCAAAGCGCGCAGCGATCGCGCGCAGCATGGCTAGTTTTCCGGAGTCGGCCGCCCCGGCCAGGGCGACCTTGACCGAGACTTGCCGTCCATCTTGCTCCACCGTCATGCGGAGGAGGGAGTCAGAGTGTGCCCAGTTCGCGGGCGACGATCATCAGCGTCTCGCGCACGCCAGGGGCGAAGGAACCGTCGTTCTGAACCGCAAGGACAACTCCGCCTTCGCGGATGAACTCAATCGGCGTGGTTCCCGCAACGAGCTTCACCTGGCCACCCGGGAAACCAAGACTACCGATGACGCGCTTGAACGCATCAACCGTCGCGACTTCCGCCGCCGGGATACGGGCGACATGGCGGATTCCCGAGAGACCGCGGGCGCGTTGAAGCATTTCTTCCGCCCCGAGTTCGCGGTCGACACCGAAAATCGCGCGAAGCGCCAACTGCCGGATCGTGCTCGAGTCGGACTCGTAAGAATCCGCTTCAACCGCCACTGCGGCGGGAGCCTGATGGATGGCGGCGGCAGTTGCAGCAGCAGGTGCCGCGACTGGCGTAGGCGCCGGAGCGGCGGCCACCGGGGCGGGGGTCGCGATCACTTCGACGGGCGCAACCACCGGAGCAGGAGCAGCGGCAGGGGTCGGCTCCTGGGCAAAGGCAAACGGAGAGGAAGCCGGAGCCGAGGACGGGACGGGCGGCGGAGTGGCTCCGAAGGGCGAAACAGACGCCGCTGGCGCATCGAAGGGCGACTGGGCCATCGGTTCGGAAGCAAAGGGGGAGCGGGCATCAAGGATAACGGCTTCCCCGGCCGTAGGACGACGCTCGGGTAGCTTCGCGGGACGGCCGGGATCCATTGCCGGCCGCGGCGAATGATCATCCTTCATCGAGGCGAAAGGAGACTCGGGCTCCGAAACAATGGCGAAGGGGCTGCTCGCCGGACCGTCATCGGCTGCGGAAAATGGGCTCTTGGAAGGAGGGACGGGGGCGAAGCCTTCCTGAGGTTCGAAAATACCGCGGCTGCTATTCATGGCGTCGGACGTTGTTAGAAGATGAAATGATCCGGGCGAGGAGATAACTGTGGATTTCCGGAAAGTCGAGCCCACAAATGGCGGGGTGCATCATTCCTCATCCGCCAGCCGGCGAAGTTTCCGGCGCAAGCTGATTTTCGCGGCGGGCGACACCCGATCGATGAAAAGCACGCCATTGAGATGATCCGTCTCGTGCTGGATGGCCCGCGCCAGCAGTCCATCCGTCTCGATCTCGAGAACACTGCCGTCGAGCTGAGGCAACTTCGCCTTGATCGCGCCGGGCCGGTTCACCTCCGCCCGCAGGTCCTGGATGCTCAAGCACCCTTCGGTATCGCGTTCCTTCGGACCCGTGAACTCGAGTTCCGGATTGATGAATACCAGCGGCATGATGGAAGCGAGTGGAGCATCTTGCCCTGCGACCTTGAGAAAGCTGATGCATTCGGGATCGTGCGAGACATCGACGACCGCGAGCCGGAGCGCGACCCCGACCTGGGGCGCGGCCAAGCCCACACCATTGGCGTCATACATCGTTTCGAGCATGTCGGCGACAAGCTGCTGGAGCGCGTCGTCGATCTCGACGACGGGCTTGCAGCGCTCTCGCAGGACGGGATGGCCGTATTGGACGATTTCGAGGATCATCGGGAAAAATCCGCGGGTTAGCTGGTTATTCAGGGAGCCGGATGCGGGCGGGCACGTCCTTAATCTGGATGCCGGCGCGGGTCAACGCGTCCCACACCCCAAGCAATTTCTCCAGCGGGATCTGCTTGTCGGCCTCCAACTCGAGTTTGCGGCCGGGGTTCTCTTTAAGGAAAGCCTTGAGGTAGGCATCAAGCAACTGGGCATCCGGCACGACCAGCGAATCGAGCGTGATCCGGCCATCCTTATCGACTGCCAGCACGGAGCGCTCGTCGATCACTTCAGTGCTCGCGATCTCATGCACGGTGGGCAGCTCGATCGGCAGGATGGTCCGTGGCTTCTTGAACGTGGTAGAGACGATCAGGAAAATCAGTACGATGAACAGGATGTCGATCATCGGCACGATCGGCACTCCGCGGGAACTTTTGACGGGTCGTTCGAAACGCATTGGTCCTTAGGATTGCGTGGGGATGGACGGCGGAACGACCGCGGAGTGGGGCGCGCGCTCGAAGGCGTGGGCCAAGCGGGTCAGCAGCACTTCCATGCGGGCGGCCATCGTGTCGATGCGCCGCTGGAACCAGCCTTGCGCGACCACCGCGGGGATCGAAATCGCCAGACCGACGATCGTCGTGTTCAGCGCGCGGCCGATACCGAGCGCGATGGCGGTGTGGTTGGAACTGTCGCCAAGGCCACCGAAGACCACCACCAAACCGCTGGCCGTGCCGAGCAATCCGAGCAAAGGGGCCACCGTGATAACGACATCGAGCGCGATCATCCCGGCGTGAAGATGCACGATTTCCTCGCGCGCAGCCGCCTGCACCGCCTCGGTGATTTCCGCCTGACTCTTGCCGCGGTTCCGGTTTGCGACGGCACAGAGGCGGGCCAGCGTGCTGCGACCCTCCTCGAATTCACGGACGAGCGCCTCCCCATTTGCTTGCCGGGCCCGGTCTTCGAAACCCTCCACTTTGGCGGCCAAAGCAGCAGGAATCACGGTTTCGCGGCGCAACGAAAGCAGCTTGAAGAGAATGACCGCCACCGCGACCAGCGAGCAAACGGCGAGAAGAATCATGAAGAACCCGCCATCTTCGAAGAACTTCCAGACTTGTTGGAGGCTCGTGCTTTGAGGGGCGGCGGCGAGAAACGGTGGGATCGGCATGAGAGTCGGAGCGAGGATCAAAAGTTGAAGCGGTAAATCAATTCCAGCGGTTCGCCGTCGAGCTGCTTCTTGAGTTCGCCTGGCATGGCGGGGATCTCAGCATCTCGGATGCTATTAAGAGTGAATCCTTTCGGGATGTTTCCAACCCCGAGTTCTTCCATGAAGCCGACCGACCGGACTTTGCCGGAGGCTTCGAGCATGACTCGCATGGTTAGCTGGCCGGGCGTGATGTAGTCGCGGTTGCGGACACAGTTGCGCTGCCATTCCTTTTCCACCGCACGGCTGACGGCGGCATGGTAGCGGCCGAGAAGCGAATCTTCGACATCGAGCGCGGAGCGTCCTAGCCGCGAGATCGAGCCCTCCAGACGGGTCTTTTTTTGATTCCCGCGGAAGCCCGGCGATGAGGGCGATTCCGGCGCTGGAGTGGCTGGCTGGGTCGGCTCGACCGGCTTTTCTGGTTCTTCCGGTTCCTCCTTGCCCTCTTCGGACCGCTCGGGCGGGGCCGGTTTCGGCAGTTCCTCGGGCTCCGGAGATTCTTTCACCCGGCGATCCACAGGCACGGGACCTTCGGCGAGACGCTCCAGCGGTGGCTCGGGCAGCGGCGGCACCCCCGTATCGCTTGCCGGCGGCTGGACCGGGTCCGCCGGGTCCAGTGGCTCCGCGGGTGGAACCACCGACTGCTGCATGGCCGGCGAGTCAGGCGTCGCGCTCTGGTTGTGCGCGAGATCGCCATCTTGGTAATCGCTTTCCGTCGTTTCGATCTCGTCTTCCCACCGAGGCTCCCGGCCCTTTTGGCGGGGCAAGTCCGGAGCCTCGGCCAGAGGCGCGGCGTCGCTGGTGGCACGGGTGTTCCGCTCCCCGATGAAGTCCGGTGAATCCGGCTTCTCTTCCACCTGATCAGGCGAAGTCCGGGCAAACGAGGGCTCTGCAGGTGGCGGCACCGCCGGCGCGGCCTCCTCCTCGCCCACGATTGCCCCCCCCGCCACCACCTGCGGAACAATCAGTGCCACCGATTCAAAAGACGCCGCTTCGTGCCGCGGCGTATGAATCACAAGATTCGCGACCACCCAAAAGCCAATCGCAAGAATCAACAGGGCGTTGATCAGCGCTGAGACCACGAAAGCGGTCAGCCATAGCTTTGCCTGGCTTTGAAATGGAGGGCCCGCCGCGTTCATTGGAACTCGGCGGCGAGCCTCACCCGGATTGGCCGACGCTGCAATCCGCGAAATTCACCGGGGTCACCAGCCCTCGGGACTCATCGGTTCGTGCTCTCCCGAAGCGGAAAGCGAACAGTTGAAATACAGGGTTCCGATAGACGGAATCACGTCACCACCGGAGGTGTAGCTGCCGTCACCGGGACATTCCGGCATGGCTTCGACGAAGCGGCCCAAACCGATCACCTGGCTTTCCAGACCGGAGACGGTGCTCCCGGCATTGTAGCCGTTGAGATTGGCGAAGCTCCGAACGCCCTTCTGGACGTTCTGAAGATTCATGATGCACAAGGTCCGGTCGGATCCTTGCTTCCAAGCATTCGCTCCGATGAAGATCACCGAGATCAGGACGAGCAAGACCAGGATGACGACGGTGAGTTCGAGGAGAGTCATTCCCCTGACTCGTAATTGGCTGAGGCGGCGGCACCGGTGGCTGGTCCGGGCAAGCCGATCAAGGCGTGTAAGTTTCATGTTCGGGACAGGTTGCGAAACAGAGGGGGCTGCTTACGGGGAGTGGGGATACCCTACAATTTCAACTGTTCCTGACAAGATAATTTTAAAAACTTTCAGCAAATACAGGCTATTTTCCTCGCGCGACTTTCCAGCATTCCAAAAAACCTCCCGCGAAGTCCTCGGGCCGATTGTCGATCCACGCCTGCAATTCGTCCGATCCCAGCCAAAGCGCCGCTTCCACTTCCGAAGAAGGGAACCGCGGCACCCCGTCCCAGCGGACGAGGAAAAGCCGGACGTGCTCCCAACCGGTCGACTTACACGGCGAAATGCGCCCGATTTCCTCCGGCGGCACCCCCTGAATCCCCATTTCCTCGTCCAGCTCACGAGTCGCCGCCGCCTCATAACTCTCCCCGGCATCCAGATGCCCGGCGACACTGGAATCCCAGACCCCCGGGTGCGCATCCTTAAAGCGAGACCGCTTCTGCAGCAGCAGTTCGCCGTGCCGGTTCAGCACGAACACGTGGACCGCCCGATGCAGCAGATTCCGCTCGTGCACCTCCCGCCGGGTCGCCTGACCGGTCACCTCATCGGCTTCATCCACCACATCGAAGACCTCGTCCCCACGCTGCGGGATGTCGCGCAAAGGATGGTCGTCATAACGCCGCGCCAGCTCGACCCACTGCTCCAGGGAAAGCTCTTCCGCACGAGCAGTCAGGGCCGCGCCGATCGCTCCGGAGACCTCTTCCCACGGCGGGCTTTCCGGCATCTGCTTGCCCATCTGCTTGCGCCGTTGCGCGAACCCCCGGCGGATCAGCCCGTCAAATCGACGGGCATCAAAGGCCGGCAAATCCTTGCCCCGCGGGACCAGCAGCGCCACCGACGAGTCGATCTGCGGCCGCGGGTGGAAGGCTTCCGGCGGCACCGTCCTCAAGGGCCGGACCACCCACTCACTTTGGACCCGCAGCGTCAGAACTCCGTATTCCTTGCAGCACGGACCGGCCGCCAGGCGCTCGATGACTTCCTTCTGGAGCATCACCACCGCCCGCTCATAGGGATTCGGCCGCGACAGGAAGTTCCGCATAATGGCACCGCCACAAGAATAGGGAAGGTTCCCGAGGAACTTCACCGGCCGATGCTTGAACAGCCTCCGGGCGTCGAACTTCACCGCGTCGGCGTGGTGCACCTCGACCGTCGGCTCATCGGCGAAGCGCTCTTTTAACCAGGCCGCCAGCCGGGAATCAAACTCCACCAGCACCAGCCGCCGCACCCGCCCGACCAGATGCTCGGTCAAAGCCCCCGTCCCCGGCCCCACCTCGACGATGGTATCTTCGGGTCGGGCGTCGAGCTGATCGGTGATCCAGCGCGCCATGTTCGGATCGCAGAGGAAATTCTGGCCCAACTGCCGGCTCGGCATCACCCCGGCGGCTTCGAGCGCGTCGCGAATCTCATGTCCTGTCACGCCCCGAGCGATGCCCCCTCGGCCGATTCCCGGCAAGATCGCATTTCAAGCCTACCGCCCGAAAAATTTGCAAAACATTTGAACGGAACGAGCGCGACTCGGTCTGAAACCCTTGGAAACCGCGCGCAAGTGCAGTTTTCATGTAAGGGTGAACAGCAGTTGTCAGCTTCTGCCGGATTTCGTCTGACGGGTCCGGCGTGGGTTGACGAACTTGGCCGTCGGGGAGTGGGTGCTCTCCGGCGGCTCTTTTTTGCCCGTGGCAAGTGACCAAATGCCTGCGAATAAGGGTTGAAGCGGCTCCGGCTGCTCCCTTTACTTCCGCGCCCCGCGGGCACACCCAAGAGAGAGTCCATGATCGAACACCTTCGCAAATACACCGGCCTGATCATTGTCGTGGTCGCCCTGCTCTTCGTCGGCCTGGCCTTTTTCGGCGACAACGCCAACCTCGGCCAGAGCAACGCGAACGACCCGCCGGTCCTGTCGGTCGACGGCACCAGCTACTCTTACAGCGACCTGCAAAAAGGCGGCAAGTCCGCCCGCCGACTGGCCATGGAGCTTTACCTGACCGACCTTCTCGGCGCGACCGATGCCTTCAGCATGGGTGACGATGCTCAAGCGGACCAACGTTTCTTCGTCAACCGCCAGATCCTCAAACAGGCCCGCAATGAGTTCGGAGTCCATCCTTCCAGCGAAGAAATCGCGGAGTCCCGCAAGACCCTTTTCACCCTCCAGGGCAAAGACGGCACCTTCGATCAAGAGCGTTACAACAACGTCGTGAAGAACCTCGGCAGCCGGGGTATGAGCGAGCAGGACCTGCTTGACCTGATGGCCGACAATCTGGCTTCCCGCAAGCTCGCCGTCATCATCGGCGGCGGACTTGCGGCCGACCCCAAGATCGCCGAAGCCCAGACCGCCGCCGGAGATCAGCAGGTCAGCATTCAGCTCGCCCGGGTCTCACTCTCCAAGTTCAAGGAGTCCTTGATGCCCACCGACGAGGAACTCAAGGCTGCCTGGGAAACCACCAAGGACAAGTATCAGACCGAGCGCCGGGTGAAAGTCAGCTACGTGATCGCTCAACCGAAGTATCCCGAGCCCAAGAAGGAAATCCCCAAGCTGCCGGACGCCGTGACCGAGGAGGCCAAGAAGGCCGCGGAAAAGGAGGCCGCCGACAAGAAGGCAGCAGAAGATGCCAAGCTCGCCGAAGACAAGCGCAAGGTCGACAACGAGCTTGCCGATCTGGTGGACACCTTCCTGCAAGAGCTCGAAGCGAGCGAGGGCAAGGATTTCGAAAAGCTGGCGACTGAATACAACTGGCCCTTCGCGAGCACCGAAATGTTCGCCCGTGCCGCGGTGCCGCCCGCGCTCGCCATCGATCTCCGCTCCGCCAGCAATCCTCGCCCCGTCGCCGATCTCATCTTCGACCTCGGCTTCGGCACCGAAGCGATGTCCCGTTTCACCGACGCCCTGCCAATCGCCGATGGTGCCTTCCTCGTGGCGCAGCTCGATGAAGAGGAAGCTGCTCGCGACAAGACCTTCGAAGAAGCCAAGGAGGAAGTCCGCACGGACTTCATTGCCAAGGCTTCCGGCGAGGCTCTGAAAAAGGACGCCGACGAAAAAGCCGCCAAGATCCGCGAAGGACTCGTGGCCGGGAAAAGCTTCACCGACCTCGCCAAGGAGTTGGGACTCGAGCCCAAGGCCCACGGTCCCTTCAAGGCCACCGACAAACTCGACGGCGAGGCCGACGTTTCCACGCTCTTCCAGACCGCCGCGCTCGTCGATCCCGGTGCCCTTGCCGACCCGGTGCTGCAGCCGGACGGCGCTCTGTTCATCTTCGTCGAGAAGCGCGAAATGGTGAAGGACCCGGCCCGTGCCGAGCGCGTCGCAAGTGCGCACAGGAACCTCGGCCAGACCCAACAGCGGCAAGCCTTCTCCGCTTGGCTGACCGACCGGCTCGAGGCCACCAAGGTCGAGCAAATCACCACGCGCTGATCCGCGCGCAACCTGTGCCTGACACCGAACGCGATATCCTTTTCGACGACGCCAACGGCTGCCTGGCCCTCGGCGATCTGGAAGAAGCGGTGGCTCTCTACCGCCGCTGCGTGGCGCTCGATCCCGGGTTCTTCGACGGCTGGCACGCCCTCGGCATGTGCCTGCTAAAGCTCGGCGCGGTGAAGGAAGCCATCGGTTGCGGTCTTCAAGCCACCACCCTCCGGCCGAACGACCTGCTCGCCTGGACTTCCCTCTCCCAGATGTACGTCCGCGACGGCCAGATCGGCGAGGCGGAGTTCGCCAAGGGCAACGCCCGTATCCTCTCCCTCGGCGGCAGGGTCGTCCGGGACGCCTGAGTTCCGCATTTTCCAGTCTTGTGTCTTGAGGCTTCCCATCTTGTGTCTCCACCCATGTTCTTCATCACCACCGCCATCGACTACACCAACGGCGCACCGCACATCGGGCACGCTTATGAAAAGGTGCTCGCCGACGTGATCGCCCGCTACCGGCGGCTGCGCGGCGAGGAGGTGTATTTCCTCACCGGCGTCGACCAGCACGGGCAGAAAGTCCAGCAGACCGCGGAGAAGGAAGGGATCCACCCGGCCACCTTCGCGAAAAAGAAAACCAAGCTTTTCCTCAACCTCTGGAAAAAGCTCGGCGTCCACTACGACGGCTGGGCGGAAACCACCGATGACCGCCACAAGGCTTGCGTGCAGGCCATCCTCAGCGACCTCAAGGAGCGCGGCGAACTCTACAAGAAGGGCTACAAGGGCCATTACTCGGTCCGGCAGGAGCAATTCCTCACCGATCGCGACCGCAACGAGGCCGGCGAGTTCGGCCCGGAATGGGGCGAGGTGGTCGAAATCGAGGAGGAAAACTGGTACTTCCGCCTCAGCGCCCACGCCGAGTGGTTGAAAAACTACGTCTCCAGCAACCCGGACTTCGTCATCCCCGGCTTCCGCCGCAACGAACTGCTCGGCGCGCTGGCCAACCCGGCGGACCTCGACCTCTGCATCTCGCGCCCGAAAGAACGCCTGCGCTGGGGCATCGAGTTCCCCTTCGATCCCGACTTCGTGACCTACGTCTGGTTCGACGCGCTCATCAACTACATCTCCTTCGCCGGCTACCTGGCCGCGGACAACGCGGGACTGCCGGATTTCACAAGCATCTGGGACGCGGGCCGGCCGGTCCACGTGATCGGCAAGGACATCCTGGTCCCCGCCCACGGCGTTTACTGGCCGTCCATGCTCCACGCGATCGGCTTCCCCGACAAGCGACTGCCGCAAATCCTGGTCCACGGCTGGTGGAACATGAAGGGCGAGAAAATGTCGAAGTCGCTCGGCAACGTCGTCGATCCCGACGAACTGGCCGACAAGTTCGGCGTCGATGCCCTGCGCTACTACCTGGTCCGCGACATCGTCACCGGCAAGGACGCTGACTTCGACCTCGACCGGCTGGTGATGCTCTACAATCAGGAGCTGGCCAACGAACTCGGAAACCTCTGCAACCGCGCGCTCAACATGACCGCCCGTTACAGCGGGGGCATCGTCGCGACCGGCGCCGCCACCAATGCGGACGATCACGAGCTGCGGGCGTCGTTGAAAGCCGTGACGGCCGAATACCGCGTCGCGATGGACGCCTACGACATCGCCGAAGGGCTGAAGGCGATCAACCGCCACGTCACCGTTTGCAACGCCTACGCCGAGCGGAACAAGCCGTGGGAACTCGCCAAGGATGCCGCACTCAAGCCACGTCTCGACAGCGTGCTCGCCCACCTGGTCGAAAGCCTGGCCCACTGCGCGGTGCTGATTTCGCCGGTGCTGCCCGACCCCGCCGCGCGGATCGCCGCGCAGCTCCGGATGGACAGCTTGCTCGATCTCAAGTTCGACGACCTCCAGTGGGGACTGGTCCCCGATGGCCACGAAACCGGCAAGCCGAAGCCGGTGTTTCCGAAAATCGTGACTGAGGAAGCCTGAGCCCGCTCAGAATTTCGGAGCTTCGGGCGTAGGCTCCGGTGCCGGGGCTCTGATAAAGCGCTTCACGTCTTCCATCAGCCGCTCGGCGAGCAGGTCAAGATCGTGACTTTCGCCGACCTTGCCCTTGAAGCCGATGTTCAGGGTCGCGGCGGGAATGCCTTTGAACAAAGTCTCTCCCTCCTCGATGAAAACCCGCTTTCTCAATTCTTCTACCGCAGCCTCTTCGGAAGTGAGCGCCCATTTCCCCTGCACATCGCAGTCCCGGGCCAACCCGGTCAGGATCTCATCGGTCAGCAGACGCTCGCGCATCATCTTCACGCTTTCGAGACGCTGGGCCTTGCTCGCCTCGGGATTGAAGGGAAGCGGCACCCACCGCTTGTCCGGCAGGTTCTGCTTGTACTTCCAATACCCGTAGACCGACCCGCCGCCCAGAAGGCAGAGAACCAGCGCCGCAAGCACGATCCATCGTTGCATGTCATCCGTGTATCCTCCATTTCTCTGCCTCCAAGCCGGAAATTCATGGAATACCCTGTCACCGCCGCAATTCTCGACCGCCTGCCGAACGGACTCACCCTGATTCTCGATCCCGATCCGGCCGCGCCGGTCATCAGCGCCCAACTCTGGGTGGAAAGCGGCAGCCTCCACGAAGGGGCCAACCTCGGCTCCGGGATCTCGCATTTCCTCGAACACATGGTCTTCAAAGGTGGCGGCCGCTTCGGTGCCGACGAACTCGCCACCACCGTCCAAGGCGCCGGCGGCCACTGGAACGCCTACACCACCTTCGACCGCACCGTTTACTACATCGACGGCCCGGCGAGCGGCCTCACGACCTTCCTCGAAGTCCTCGCCGCGATGGTCTTCACGCCCGCCCTGCCGGAGCACGAGTTCGAGAAAGAAAAGGACGTCATCCGCCGCGAGATCGACATGGGGCTCGACGACCCCGACGACATGTCGAGCCGGCTGCTCTTTTCGACCGCCTTCGCGTCCGACCCGCGCCGCCACCCGGTCATCGGCCACCGCGCGCTGTTCGACGCCATCACCTATGCCGACCTGACCGGCTACCATCGCGCCCGCTACACCCCGGACCGCTGCTGCCTCTGCCTGTCCGGTGACTTCGATGCCGACGAGGTGCGGGTAAAGATCGACGAATTCTACGCCGGCTTCCCCCGCGGCAGCGGTGCCGAACCGGTGGTCCCCGAAGACAGCACCCAGCTCGGCCCGCGGCGCGGCCACATGCGTTTCGCCGTGCCCGCCAGCAAGCTCAGCCTGGCTTGGAAAATCCCCGCTCTCGGACATCCCGACGTCCCCGCGTACGACCTCGCCGCCGCCCTGCTTGGCCGCGGCCGCTCGGCCCGCCTTTACCGCCGGCTACGCGAGGAAAAGGGCTTGGCACTTGAAATTTCAGCCTGGTCCTGGAGCCAGTCCGGCCGCGAAGGCCTATTCGCCGTCTCCGCCGAGGCCGAGCCGGAAAAACGCGACGAACTGATCGCCGCCATCTTCGCCGAGATCGCCGCGCTGCCGTCCAGCGAGCTCGATGCCGAGCTCGCCAAAGCCCGCCGCCAGATCGCCGCCAGCCAGTTCAAGACCCTGACCAGCGCCTCCGGCCGCGCCACCGACCTCGCGTCGAATTGGCACGAGGCCCGCGACCTCGACTTCACCCGCCGCTACCTCGCCGCGCTGGAAGCCACCACCGCCGCCGATGTCCGCCGCGCCGTCGCCCTGCTGACTCCGGACAAGGTCACCATCTCCATCGTCGACCCCGAGGACGCACCCGCCCCCGCCGCGCTGAAGGCCGCCGCCCGCCGCCGCCCGGAGCCCGAATGCATTACCTTGCCGAACGGCGCGATCGTCGCCCTGCTGCCCGACCCCCGCGTGCCGATCGTCGCCGCCCAGGTCGCCGTCCGCGCCGGCGTGATTTCAGAGATTCCGGAAAACGCCGGTCTCAACACCTTGCTCGCCGCCACCTTGCCGCAGGGAACGGTCCGCCGCAGCGCCGCGGAACTCGCCGGCACCCTCGAAGCCCTTGGCGCGACCCTCGGCGCGGGCTCCGGCAACAACGCCCTTTTAGTCCAGATGTCCGGCCTTTCGCCCGACCTCCCCGCCCTGCTCCCGCTGCTCGCCGAAGTTCTCGCCGAGCCCGCCTTCCACGGCGACTCGATCGAACGCGAGCGCGCCAGCCAGCTCGCCTCGCTGCGCGAATCGCTGGATGACCCCCTCTCCACCGGCTTCCGCCTGGCCCGCCAGCACCTCTTCGACGGCACCGGCTACGGCCTGCCCTCGCTCGGCACCGAGGAATCGCTCGCGAAGCTCGACCGCCTCGCGCTGTCCGCCCACCACGCCCGCCATTTCCAAGGCGCGAACACCGTGGTCGCCCTTGCCGGTGCCTTCGATCCCGCAGAAGCCCGAGACCTCCTCGCCGAAGGCCTGGCCGCCCTCCCCACCGGCACCCCGTGGACCGCCCCCATCGCCACGGTCCGCGGCGACTTCGAGATCGAGGCCTTACTGCCGAAAAAGCAGGCCGTCCTCGCCCTCGCCTACCCCGGCTGCGGCGCGCTCGATCCCCGCCGCTTCGCGCTCCGCATGATCCAGGAATGGTGCAGCGACATGGCCGGCCCGCTCTTCATCCGCATCCGCGAGGAACTCGGCCTCGCCTATCAAGTCGGCGCCACCCAGTTCCACGGCCACGACGCCGGCTTCTTCGGCTTCTACCTCGCCACCGATCCCGCCCAGATCGACTTCGCCCAGCGCGAACTTGCCGCCGAGATCCAAAAAATCGCCGAAAACGGCATCCCCGCCGAGGCCTTCGAACGGGTCCGCGCCACCGTCCTGTCGAGCCTTGCCATCGGCATGCAGTCCCCCGCCTCGATCGCCCGCCTCGCCGCCATCGACGTCCTCTTCGGCCTCCCGGTCGACCACCACCGCGAAATGGCCACCATCTTCCAAGCCCTCAGCGCCGAAGAAGTGAAATCCGCCGCCGCCGATCTCCTCGCCACCCCGCCCGTCACCGTCCGCGTCCTCCCTTCCGCCTGACCCTGGAACCCCAAGAGGGGCGCGAGCGGCTCGCCCGCAGCAGCCTTTCATCCCCTTCTTCCCTTGGCACTTGAACCGAGCGAAGCGAGAGGGAAGCACATGGAAACGGCCCGAAACCGGCGGTTTGACAAACCTTGTCAATCTTTGTATCCTTCCCCATGCGTGTTTCCCTGACGCCCGAGCTGGAAAACGCGATCGCTTGATGAAGCCCGGTCCATCGCAGCGGCTCGGGATCGGTGCCGAGTTCGAGCAATCGCCTTACCACGATGAATTCGCCGGTGCGTGAAAACAGCCGGACGGCGGATTCACCGTGCTTGGAAGCTCCATCCGCCGATGCGCCGGCGGCGATCAGCAGTTCGATCAGATCCATGCGTCCGCCGCAGGCGGCCAGAACCACCGGTGAGTAGCCGTCGCTCGTGAAGAAGGCCGGATCGGCCCCGAGCTCGATCAGCCTGCGAAGCTTCTCCACGCTGGCGGACCGCACTGCGACCATGAGCTCGGAGCGGACTTCCTCATCGCGTTTCCGGAGGAGGGCACGGCTTTCGAGAATCTGCGAACGGCTTTTTTCAAGCAGGTCCCGGGTCTCGGGGTCGAGGTCGTCAAACTCCCCGAAGTCATCGAGTTCCGGATCGACGGTGGATGGCTGCTGCACTCCCGCATTCACATCCGCACCCCGGGCAACCAGCATTTCGAGCGTGTCAAGGCCTGCCTCCGGGCTGAGGCTGGCGGTCATCAGGGGGGTATGTCCCTCTGCGTCGTGAAGGATCGGTGTGGAAAACTACGTTGTTTTTCCGGCCCAGACTTGCCGTAGCCTGGCGATGGAATCGCCCCAGGGAGTCTGTCTGTAGATCCAGACCCGCACCCACCGGATGAAGCGCTGGGTCC
>NEUO01000022.1 GCA_002304315.1 Verrucomicrobiia bacterium Tous-C4TDCM | reverse complement strand
CAGTTTGAACGCTCCATTCCCGCCCTTTTGCTCGGCATCGAACCAGTCCCCGCCGACCAGTCCCTTGAGAACGGAAGCGCCCTCGGTGCTGAGGAAGTCGGGCTTCACGTCCACGCCGGTCAGCAGCGTCCGACTACGGAGCCTGTAGAGTTCGAAGCGGTCGCCAAGGTGGCGGGTCCGCAGCTCGGTCGAGTTCGCCGCGCCGATCAGCTGTTGGATCACGCCGACCAACTGGGTCTTCCCTCGCCCTCCCAGCCCGTCGAGGATCATCAGACGCTGGACGAGGTTTCTTCCCAGCAGCGCCTGGCCGATCATCTTCTGTAGGAGAACTACGTCGTCCGGCTGCACGGCAGGGATGACGAGTTCTGAGGACCGTGGACACGTCGCTGCCGGATCGTAGATGATCGGCGAGCGGTTGCGGCTCCGGAATGACGGTGAGAACGCCAGCCTCTCCAGTCCGTGCGGTGTGAGTCTCAACACGCAGTTCGCCAGATGGACAGCTTGCGGTCGATTCTCGAAGGCTCCCGGCTTCTCGGTGATTCCGCGAAGTTGAGCGACAACAGCGTTGAGCTTGGAGTCCCTGCGGAATGCCACTAGCTCCGGAATGTTGTCGGTTCTCGATGCTTCGAGCATCCTCGCGGAGATGTCAGTCTTGATCCGGTCGGATGTCTCCACACCGAACAAGCCGGTGCGCTCGTCGTATCGGTAGAATGCCCGTTCATCCGGATCGTGGAGGACGATGTTTTCCCGGTCATAGAGTCCCGCCCAATACCCCTCGTTGATGTCTGCGATGATGGTCCGGTTCTTCTGATGCTCCTCGAAGACGGGAGGACCATAGATGTCGGCGAGCGACTTCACCCACGGCAGCTTGAGACTTTCCGGCCAAACGATGTCCTCGAAGTGGATGCGGAGGGGTGGTGCATTTACTTCCAGGCGGTAGTCGCCACCGTCCGGGTGCGCCCCGTGGATGACGGTTTGATTTCCGGTTGATCGCCATTCGCCCCACGCCCTGCCCTCGTCCGTCGCGAGCTTCCCTGCCTTCGGATATTCGCCGACCATCTGAAGCCATAGATTGCAACCTCGCTTTCCTTTGCTCCGGAGCGTGGTCGCGAGCAGCGGATTGAGTTCAAGAAACGGTTCCACCTCTTCGTCGAGGTCGATGTCGATGGAGCAGATGCCGCTGGACGGATCGCCTAGCAAGACGCTGATGTTTCCCTCCGCGAGCTTCGCCTGATACGCGGGTTCGAGGGTGTCGCTGATGGTGGTCTTCTGCCATCCGGTGAAGGACGAGGCGGGGCGCTTAGATCCAAGTGGGAGCCATAGGAGAACGGCATCGTTTCCAAGCAACCTCTTTAGCCGTTGGACCTGATTAGCTCCTTGATCTCCAGCGTGGGTGGTGGCAAGTTGTCGGTGCGAAGCGACTCCTTGCCCTGCTCGGCCCCGGTCGAGCGGGGCCCTTTGTTTAGCGGTCATCGTGGCGCGGCTTGGGTCGAGGGTTGGCGCTTGCGAAGCGACTCGATCACGCGGGCGGCAATGGCGGCAGCGGCCTCTTGCGGTGTGCGGCCAGCGCAAAGCGCCAGCGCAAGACAGGCGACTCGCTCGGCATGGAATCGGGTGATTGAATCAACCGCTTGAAATGGTCGCTTCATCGTGCGCCCTCCCCGCTGAGGATGCGCTCAAGTTCCGATGCCGGAACAAGTGCCTTACCGTATCCCCGGATTACCCGGATGCGATCATCCTTGGCCATCCGATATCCCCATGCTCGGTTATGGCCGAGCATTTGGGAAAACTCCTCAAGCGAGTATGCAGCCCGCTGAACCTTCGTTTCTTTGCATTTCGTTTCAACCATGTGCAAAGCTTGATCCCGCTTTGCATGGTGCTTCAAAGCGGTCAGCCCGCACTCGTCAGTGCGGGCTAACTTCCGCGAATTGCCTTGAACAGGTTCTTTAACTCCCGATCCCCGTATCCACGGGCCTGAGGCATCCCTTTCAGCCCAATTCGATCAAGAAACTTGGTTGTCCCTCGTTCTGACTTGGGAAGATGTTTCGCAAGCTCGGGTTCCAGCTCCTTAAAGATTTCGAGCAAGTCGCTCTTCCCGATTCTCGGGTATTCTTGAATCGCCGCTCCGTGAACTCGCAGAAGCGCCGCCTCAAGCATTTCACGGCTATCGCGCATTCTTGCGCTTGCAGCTTTTTCGAGGAGGTCGAAACGACAGAGCCGAATGCAACGGGTGAGTAGTTCCATGCACTGCGGGTGCGGGCCGGGGTGCCATTCAGTGTGCTGTAGGTCTTCCGATATGACTCCATGCCGGTCATTCTCCAGTCCACTGAAGGCTTGGAGTAGTCCGTTCACCGTAAGAGGAAGAGGTCGGTAAAGGCGGGCGGGTTTCATTCAAATATCGACCTTGAGGATTTGCTTGTCCGAGTGCTTCTCGATGATGTGGCCGTAAGTCTTGGCGGCGAGGACTCCGCCGTCCTTGTGTCCGAGCCAGTGGGCAATTGTCGGGATGTCCACCCCGCCCTCGATGCACCGGGTCGCGAAAATGTGGCGGAGGTCATGCACCCGGAGGTGCCCTAGGCCGATCCGCTTGCACGCGCCCTCCAGGGCGATTCTAGGCGACTTGATCGGCATCACCGGATCGGCAGGACCGGACGGGCGGACGGGCCGTAGTTCGTCGAGGACGAGGCGAGCGGATGCCGTGAGGGGAATCCGCCGAAACTCGTCGTTCTTGGCGGTGCGGATCACGATGGCGCTGTCCGTGATGTCACCCCATCGGACGGCCTGAGCTTCCGAGATTCGCATTCCGGTCGAGGCAAGGAAGCGGACGGCAGCGGCAACCGCTTTGCTGTGCGCTTTCTTCTGGCTGAGGATCTCGGTGACGATCCGGGCGAAGTCTTCAATCGTCGGCAGGTCGCGCTTCTTGTCGATGGGTTGCAGCCGGTCGAGTTCGTCCGGCAGGTTCCGCATGACGGTCTGTGATTCGATGGCGCGGGCGTAGGTGCGCCGTAGCAGCGCAAGAGCGCCGTTGTAGCGTGTCCGGCTGACCTTCGCCGCGTGATCGTCCATCCATGCGCGGAGGTCGGCTAGGGTGGCCTTGCTGATCTTCTTGTCGGCGGGCTTCGAGGGGACGGAGTCCGAAGTCTTGATGAGGCTCACCGCGATCTGCTGGTAATACTTCCGGGTGGTCTCCTTGATCGTCGGATCGGCGCGAAGGGATTCCGTTGTGATGCCCTCGGCGATGGTGCCAGCGTGTTTCGAGTTCACGGTGCCGCGTAAATCCGCCAGCGCATTCGCCAACCTCGCCTTGGCCAGTCCGAAGTCGGGAGTCTCAAGACTCTTGCGTCGGACCTTGCCATCCACCTTGGCGACGGCGTAGTAATTGCCGCCCCGATGACGAAAGAGGTTTTCCACCTTCGACTTGCTGAATTGAACCTTCTGTTTCATGCCGTTTCGTTTTGTTCTGCGAAAGGTATGCACGGAAGGGATGCATTTGGCAATCCGAATCGGCGTAAGTCATTGACGGGCCTGTAGCTCAGCGGTTAGAGCAGGGGACTCATAATCCTTTGGTCGTGGGTTCGAACCCCACCGGGCCCACTTTCACTCTCCACCGTTGGCGGGCTTCGCGGGAAGGAGCTGCTTCACCATCGCTTGGATCATGCGCGGCAGATCGTAGGGAAAGCGCGAGGTGATCAGGTTGCCATCCACCACGCAGGGCTCGTCGGTCACGATCGCCCCGGCATTCTCGAGGTCGACGTGGATGTTCCAGACGGCTGTCGCCTTCTTGCCTTTGAGGATCCCGGCGCTGACCATGACCCATTGGCCGTGGCAGATGGCACAGGTTGGTTTGCCGGCCGCATGCATCTCACGGACAAAGGCTCGGGCATGTTCGTCGGCGCGGAGGGCGTCGGGATTCCAACAGCCGCCCGGGAGAATCACGGCGTCGTAATCCGCCGTGTCCGCCTCGTCCATGTAGGTGTCGATCTTGATCCAACCCGCATTCTCCATCAGCCGGATCGCCAGGACGTGGGTCGCGGCGAGCGGCGGGAAGCGCAGGCCCAGCGTGGGGTGAAACTCGCCGATCCGGGGCGATACGACGTGAACCGTCGCGCCATGTTCCATCAACCAGCGCTGGGCACCGAGGATCTCGACTTCCTCGACTCCGTTGGTGCAGCAAATGGCGATGCGATTGCCTGACAGGAGTGAGGGATCGGATGGCGGATCGAATAGGAAAGCGTTCAGTTCCCGGTTGAGCTCGCCATCGGCGGTGGTCAGCAGTTCCGTCGAGATGGATGGAACCGCGGCAGGCGTCATGAACTGCTGCATCCGGGAGAAGGCAGCGGACTGCGGCGGCGGGGTGGAGATGGAAGTTTCCATGGATGGATTCTGTAGTCGGGGATTGGGGCGTTCTGTTAGCTTCGGGAGCGGGGTCTTGGAAACAAAATGGGGTGTCACCCGGGGGCGAATCCGGTTCCAGTCGTTCACGGACTCCCACGGCGGGCGACCCGCCATGAGGGAAGATAGCGAGGTAGGCGGTCAGCATAGCCAGGGTAATCCTCGAAGCGTGCGCTGAGGAGCTTCTCTTCAAAGCTCGCCTTGGCGTGGAGGAAGACGATGAAGACGGCGGCCACTACCAGCGCGATGCCGCTACTCCAGAAGCAGGCCCAACCAAGCCCCATCGCCATCATCGCGGAGTAGAGCGGGTGCCGGATCCGGGCATAGATGCCGGTGGTGACAAGGGTGCTGCCGGGTCGGGGCGCGGGGAAAGGTGTCCGGTTCCGCCCGAGCCGGAAGACCGCGCTGATCCCGGTCCAGGCGGCGAAGAGGAAGGCCGCGCTGCCGATGGAAATGCTTGCCGATCTTGGCCACTGCCCCGACCAGAGTGGCGCGGCGATGCCCAGGGCGATGAGGAACAGCGATTGCGCGACAACCCATGCCCGGCCCGCTGAACTTGCGGCTGCGACGGGACTTGATGACAGGTCGGGACTCATGGAGTTTTTGGCGAAAACCCTCGCCGACCCCTCACGGACGCGGAGTGCTACAGTTCCAGCATTCGGAAAAGACGCCGTCGACGAGCTCATGGCAAACCGGGCAGTTCCAATCCGGCCCTGGCGGAGTGCCGGCTGCGGTGCTGCGGAACTCCCCGATGACCGCTTTCGCCCGCGTCTCGTCGCCGTTATTGAGAATCCAAAGTTCGGGATAAACTTGGGCGACGGGGAGCGCACCGGCGGCACTCGATGCGTTGAGGTTGCGAATCTCGGTCCGGATGCCTTCGCCCTCCAAGATGGACTGGAGATGGTCGACGACGGTGAAGTCGATGTGGTCGAAGACGAGCTTCATGGGTGGAGGTTTAAGCCGTCTTCACCTTGTCCCACTCCGCGGTCCACAGCGGGAGCTGGTCGCCGAGGTCGCCGATGGGTTCGCACTTGGCGAAAAGTTGGTCGGGCGGGAACAGGACAGGGCTGCCGCGGAAGTCCTCGGTGAGATGGCTGTAGGCCGCGCTGTTCGGGCAGCGGGCGCCGATCTCCGTCATGTTCTCGGCGGAGACGGCGGCGTCGAGGAGGTGGTTGATGAAGGCGTGGGCCAGATCGATCTCCTTCGCGCCTTTCGGAATGCACATGTCGTCGCACGAGAATGCGGTGCCTTCCTGCGGGACGAACACGCTGAGGTCTTCGTTTTCGAGGCCAGCCTGGATCAGGTCGCTGCCATAGCCCTGCACCAAATGGAACTCGCCGGAAGCGATGCCGGTCTTGTACTGCTCGCTTTCGAACTTCGCGATGTTGGCCTTCCAGCGGATCGCCACGTCGCGGGCGGCGGCGATTTGGGCGGGGTCGGTGGAGTTGAGCGAATGGCCGAGGAGCTTCAAGGCGGCACCGAGGACCTCGCGCATGTCGTCGAGCAGGGTGATCCGGCCCTTGAGATCGGCGCGCTCGAGCATCGCCCACGAGGTGGTCGGGTTGCTGACTTTCGATTGAAGGTAACAGAGGCAGGTCGGCGCCATCATGTAGGGCACGGAGACTTCCATCTTCGAGTCCACGGCCTTGGAGAGGTAGTCCTTGTCGACGTTCTTGAGGTTCGGAAGCTTCGCGTGATCCAGCGGCAGCAGCATGCTCTTCCGCTGGAGCGCTTGCACGGCGTAGGAGGAGGGGACCAGGACATCGTAGCCGGTCGCGCCGGACTCCAGCTTGGCAAGCATCGCCTCGTTGGAGTCGAAGGTGTCGATGACCACCTTGCAGTTGTGGGCCTTTTCGAAGCCTTCCTTCGCGGCCTCGCTCAGGTAGTCGGCCCAAGTGAAGACGGTCAGCGTTTTCTTCTCGCCGGAACCGGCGGACCCTTTCGACTTGCAGGCGGGGAGGGACGCTGCGGCCAGGACGGCGGAGGATGAGGCGAGGAAGTGGCGGCGGTTCATGTTCGTGGGAGCAAATCACCAATCCTCAATCTTTCAATCATCAATCGGGGTGCCGCCGGATTGCGGGCGATGCTATTCGCCGTCGGGGCGGGTGATCGTGAAGCCGTAGCGTCGGACGTCGCCGTCGAAGACGCAGGTGCCGGAAAGGGGGCTATCGAATTCCATCCGCATGAAGTCGCCGTCGTCGAAATCGACCCGCGCCTTGCCGGGAGCCGTGATCCGGTAGCGGTAGCCCCCGTCGCGTCCGCCGCTGTCGCCGCTGCCGTGGTGGACGTAGTCGAAGAGGAATTTGCCGTCCGACTTGAAGGTGTAGGTGTTCCGGCTGTGGAGGTCGCTGTAGTGCAACTGGCTGCCGGCAAGGATCTTAGGGGCCATGCCGTTGTCAGCGGAGGAAGCGGGTGCTCCGGGGGAGGTCGTTGCCGCGGACTCGGTCGGAGTGGTGCAGGCGACCCCGGCCGCGGCGAGGACAAGGGCAAGGAGGCGGGTGGTGATTGGATTCATGGAGAGGCGTCGGTGAAGTTCGGGTATGCAGGCTAACAGGAGTCACGCGCGCGGCGAGCAGGAAGACGATAATGACTAAGCCGGTTGCCGGAGTTTTCCGCGCGTAAATATAAGTCGCTACACGGTCGGCTCACTAAACAACTTGCTCGCCCGCATCTTGTCGTCAATACCTCTTGGTATGCAAACCCGGTTGTTTGTAGCCATCGCCTCTGTAGTCCTGAATTTCGGGGTCACGCCCTCGCGGGCAGACGAGCCGGTCTTCGAAGAGATCGAGACAATCAAGTCCAAGTTCGACCCAAACGGTGACATGGTGAACAACGGGAACGGCTACTTTTACGGGGTCGCCCGGTGGTCCGAGGAATACGGCGGCGGCGCGATATTCCGAGTGGCACCGCGCCAATCTGTCGAGATGATCCACGAGTTCAGCTTCCAGGAGGGACACCCGGATCCGAATGTCGGCGGATCGAGCCCCACTTCAAACCTGTCGATCGGTGCCGACGGCGCATTCTATGGGGCGACCCAAGGCGGCGGTGCCCACGGCTGGGGAGTGATCTACCGAATCACTGCGGAAGGCAATTTCACCGTGCTGATGGATATTAAGTCTACGGACGTAATGTGGGTCACCAACGTTCTAAGGGCACCTGACGGCTTCGTCTACGGATGCTCAAGCGACGGTGGTGTTTTTAACCATGGCAGGCTTTTCCGGGTAAGCCCGGAGGGCCTTTTTGAGGTCCTCCACGACTTTGGCTCCCCTGACCTGCCACTCGGTTCCCGACTCACGTCGCCCCGGTCGCTTTGCATCGGGGCGGATGGCATGATTTATGGCACAACCATCGGGGGAAAAACTCTGTTTCGCCTTGAGCAGTCTGGGCAAATCGCAAGCGTCGCGAATCTCACGGACTTGGAACAATGGCCCATACGCTGTTTCCCGACCACCGACGGCTTTTACATCACAACACACCTGCAATTGTTTCATGTCAGCCTGGCGGGGGTGAGGACGGAGCTTGCCAATTTCCAGGCGGACGGGAAGGGAGCTTCCGTCTCGCCGGTGACCGGGGTCGTGACGCCGGAGGGCTTTTATGGGATTACATTCCGTGGCGGACTGCACGAGAGCGGCTTCGTTTATCGGTATCTGAAGGGGAATGGCGTGGAATACCTTCATGATTTCGTACAAGGTTACCAGTTGAACAGCCGCAGTCTGGCGCTGGGCAACGATGGTCTTGCCTATGGTATCTTGGTTTTGCCCGAAGAAGCTCCCGGTCAGAGTGCCATCACGGTCAAAACCCAATCGCCCGCCGGAGATCAGAGGGCGAAACGCAAACCCGCGGCGACGGCCGGAAAGTCGTTCCGTATGCGCGATGCGTCGGTGTCGGTGTCCAACTTTTTTCCTGCCGTCAGCAACGAGACAGTGATGCTGCCGGCAAAAGCCAAGGGCGGGAGCCGGGGGGTCTCCGTATCCATCCTGTCCAATGATCGTGACCCGGATGGGGATCCATTGAGCGTGGCAGGAGTCGGTGATGCCGGCGATGGACTCGTGGAGCTTGTTTCAAGGAAAGGCCGCCCGTCATTGCTGTTTTCGACCCTCGAGGTAGACCCGCCCAGCCGCAAGATCACCTATCAGGTGGCGGATAACATGGGTGGCCAATCCACCGGCATTCTCCATATCTTGTCACCGGCCAAGGGTATCTATCAGGGAGGCGACGGCAGCAGCGGGGAACTGACGGTTTCAATCGGCAGCGGGAACCAGTGCAAAGTAACGTTGCTCTCGGGTGGACGGCGCTATTCGGGAAAAGCAGCTTTGGATTCGAGCGATCAGGCCTCCCTCCAATTGATGTCGGAAGGCGTTAGTCCCGCGATGCTCCGACTTCAATTGGAACGGGGGGTCACCCGCCAAGTGGCGGCGACGGTCGTCATCGATGGTGAATTGTCCGCCATCATCTGCGAGATCTCGGGAAACAGGCGTTGAATTCCGACAGTTCTCCCGGCCATCTGGGACGATTCTGTTCCAGTGGCAGGTCAAGGCTCCGGATTAGGGGCGGCGTGTCGGTTACCAAGGGTCGGCGACCGGTTTTCCAGCAAATGAAGCCAGGTCTATCGGATTCTCATCCGGGGATTCTCCGACGTATTCCCTCATCGAATCCCGAAAGTGATTCGGACGGAGCGCATGGGACGCTGCGCCGATTGAAGATCTGAAGTTTTCATCGGGATGCTACGCGATTGGAGCCGGTCGGGTCAGGCGCTGCGACACCGCGACGACGGCGAAGGTGATGATGAGCATGATTGAGGAGAGGGCGTTGATGACCGGGAGGTCCTTGCTCTTCTTGATCATCGAGTAGACGAGCGTCGGCAAAGTATCCGAGCCGGGGCCTTTGACGAAGTAGGTGATGACGTAGTCGTCGATCGAAAGGGTGAAGGCGAGCAGGCCGCCGGCGAGGATGCCGGGGGCGAGGAGGGGCAGGGTGACCCTGATGAAGGCCTGGGATTTGGTCGCACCGAGATCGCGGGCGGCTTCGACGACGTTGAAGTCGAAGTCCTGGAGCCGGGCCTGGACGACGAGGGCGACGTAGCTGAGGCAGAAGGTGATGTGGGCGACGGCGATGGTGAAGAGGCTGAGGCTCATGCCGAACGAGATGAAGAGCAGCAGCAGGCTCATCCCCATCAGGATGTCCGGCAGGACCAGCGGCACGGTGACGAAGAGGCGGTGGACGTCCTGAAGGCGGGACTTGTAACGATGGAGCGCGAAGGCGGCAGCGGTGCCGAGGACCATGGAGACCAGGCTGGCGGCGGTGGCGACTTTCACCGAATTGCCAAGGGCGGCGATGATGTCCGGGCGGTCGCCGAGGCGTTCGTACCAGCGCGTGCTGAAGCCGCTCCACTTCGAGGCGTAGCGGGAGTTGTTGAAGGAGTTCAGCACCAGGAATCCGATCGGCAGGTAGAAGAAGACCAGCACGAGGATGAGGGTGATGAGGGGGACGCGGCTGGGTTTCACGGGGGAGATGGTAGATAGTGGATAGCAGATGGAAGATGGTGGAGAGGCTAGGCCTCTTTGGCGCGGCGGCGGAGGAACATGGGGGCGAGGACGAGGAGGGCGAGGGCGCCGGAGAGGGCGGCGGCTTCGGGGAGGTTGCGGTCGGTGAAGTTCCGCTGGGCGATCTTGTTGCCGATCATCTGGGTGCCGGTGCCGCCGACCATGTCGGGGACGACGTAGGAACCGAGCATTGGGATGAAGACGACCAGCACGGCGGTGATCACGCCCTGGCGAATGCCGGGGATGAAGACCGAGTAAAAGGCGCGCAGCGGCTTGGCCCCGAGGTCGCGGGCGGCATCGAGCAGGCCGAAGTCGAACTTCTCCGCGGCGGCGAACAGCGGGAGGATCGCGAAGGGGAGATAGGTGTAAACGCTGACGAGGGTGACCGCCGCGAGATTGCCTAACAGCCGGTCGTTCTCCCCGAGCAGGCCGAAGAAGCGCAGGGCCTCCGCGACGTAGCCCTGGGCGTGGAGGATCTGCTGCCAGGCGAAAACGCGGATCACGAAGTTCGTCCAGAAGGGCACGATCACCAGCAGCAGCACCCGCGAGCGCCAGACCGGCGTCAGGCGGGCCATGGCGTAGGCGACCGGCAGCGCGGCGGCGATGCAGAGTACGGTGGTCATCGCCGCGACGAAGATGGTGCGGGCGAACAACGCGGGGTAGCTGGGATCGGCAAGGGCGCGGATCGCATTCAAGCTCCAGCCTTCGCCGATTCCACCCGCCGGCAGGGCGGGGCGGAAGGCGATCGCGAAAATGATCGCCACCGGGACCAGGACGAACATGACGAGCCAGAGGAAGCTCGGGGCGGTGGCGAGGAGTTCGGGCTTTTGGGGGCGATTCATTTGGCTGTCCTCTCTTCGTCCACTGGCCGATTGATGATTGAAAGATTGATGATTGAAGATTTGCCTTTCACTCCCCCGGCAAGGTCAGCATCCCCTCGTCCTCTTCGCGGTATTGCTCCAATAGGAAGCCGTCGTTCGCGTCCCACATCAGCCAGACGGTGTCACCCCATTTCGGCGGGGCGTGGTCGAGGAGGAAGGTGCGGTGCTGCATCTCCGCGCAGAGTTTCCATTCGCCGCAGCGGACCCAGTAGCGGGTGTGGGAGCCGTAGTAGATGACGTCCTCGACCTTGCCCTCGACCGCATTGTCGAGGGGGCCGATCTCGGGCTTGTCGCGGGAGACGACGAGCTTCTCCGGGCGGATCGACAAGTGGATGCGGTCGCCGGGGGCGACGGGCTTGTCGTTGTCAATGACGATGCTGCCGAAGCCGTTGACCTCGCAGCGGGAAAAGTGGGTGTCGATCTTGTCGGTGATCTTGCCGTCGAGGAAGTTCGTGTCGCCGATGAAGGCGGCGACGAAGGAGCTGCGGGGGGCCTCGTAGATCTGGGCGGGCGGGCCGACTTGTTCGATGACGCCCTTGTTCATCACGGCGATGCGGTCGGAGATCGACATCGCTTCACCTTGGTCGTGGGTGACGTAGATGAAGGTGATGCCGACCTCGTCGTGGATGGCGTCGAGCTCGACGATCAGCCGCTGGCGGAGCTTGAGGTCAAGAGCGGCGAGCGGTTCGTCGAGCAGCAGGACCTTCGGCTTGTTGACCAAGGCGCGGGCGATGGCGACGCGCTGCTTCATGCCGCCGGAGAGCTGGGACGGCTTCTTGTCGGCGTGGGCCTTGAGATCGATCAGCTCGAGCATCTCATCGACGCCGCGGGCGATCGCGTCGGGCGTCCACTTCGCGATCTTCGGGCCGAAGGCGATGTTCTCTCTCACCGAGAGATGGGGGAACAGGGCGTAGCTCTGGAAGATCGTGTTGACCGGCCGCTGGTCGGGCGGGAGCGGGGTGATGTCCTTGCCGTCGAGGAACACGCGGCCGATGTCCGGCTGGTCGAAGCCGGCGGCCATGCGGAGCAGCGTGGTCTTGCCGCAGCCGGAGGGGCCGAGGAGGGAGAAGGTCTCGCCTTTCTCGATGTCGAGGGTGACGTCGTTGACGGCGGTGAAGGACCCGAAGCGGCGGGTCACGTTCTCGAAGCGAAGGTAGGCGGCCATTTCCTTCCCGCATGAGAGGGGTGGCGGGGGAAAAAGGCAAATCTTCAATCAGCAATCCCTCAATCACCAATGGGTCAGGGAGGGGAGAGGATGATTCGGGTGGCTTCGAGGATGGCCGCGTTGGCGAGCTTCACGCCGTCGGCGTGCGGGCCGGGCTTCTGGCCGCGCTGCCAGGTGAAGTCGGCGAGGACGGCATCGAGCTTGGCGAGGGCGGCGGTTTTCTCGGGCGAGGGCGTGGCGGCGGCGGCTTCGCGGAGAATGCGGATCTTTTCGAAGCTCTCGATGCCGTCGCGGAGGCGCTCGAAACGGATCGACGAGCGGTCGCCGGGGTAGACGAGGAAGCAATCGCCGGAGGGCCAGGAGGTGAAGTCGGTGGAGACCAGCGGGTTCTCGACCCACGAGTGGAAGGCCCAGCGGAGGAAGCCGTCGTAGCCGTTGGCCGCTGAGAAGAGCGGCAGCCATTCAGACTCGGCGGGCGGAGAGAAGGTGAAGGTGTTCGGCACCGGCGGACTCGTGCAAACGTAGTAGGTCGTCTTGCGGCCGGCGGCGCGGCGGGCGGCAAGGTCGGCGGGCTTGAACTCGCCGCTGGTCTGGATCGACGGGGAAAGGTCGTCCATTTCGCGGGTCAAGGCGCTGGGGTGGTTGATGGCGGACGCGACGGGGATCTCCGGCGCGTGCTTCGACAAGGTGGCGAGGGCGCCGCGCATCAGGTGGTCGGGCCGCTCGTCCATGCCGATCCGCATGCGTTCAAGCCAGCCTTTCTCCTTCAGGTGGCGCTTGAAGTCGCGGAGGAAGCTGCCCCAGAAGTCGTCGTATTCCTTGCTGCCGGGCTGGAGCACGGCGTCGACGTAGGCGGCCGATGCCTCGTCGTAGTAGCGGAAGGTTAGACTCCAGGGGATCATCGAGTAGCCATGGATGCGGGCCTTGGCGTAGCCGCACTGCTCGCTCATGAAGGTGACCCAGCGGTCGAAGATCGAGTAGTCGTAGGTCCAGGTGCCATCGGCTTTCTTCCGCCATTCGATCATCGCGCCGAAGCGGTCGTAGGTCTGGCCGCCCCAGGCTTCGTGGATCAGCGTGGTGGTGATGGTTTTCTGGCCGGCCTGGGCGAGGCGGATCATCGAGGGCTTGAGCAGGGCGAGGTGGGCGTCGGACCACAGCGGGACATCGTGGAAGCGTGCGACGGCGTCGGGGTGCTGCCAGAGGTCGAGGTGGAAGGACCAGTTTTCCGGCGAGGGCAGAGTGGCGGGGAGGACTTCGAGTTTCAGCGGGAAGTCGATCTGCGAGCTGTTGCTGCGGGCGGTGAAGGTGCCGGTGTAGGTCCCGGCCACCGTGTTCGCGGGGACGTTGATCTCGAGCCAGACCGGGCGGTTGGCTCCGGCGGGGAGGTCGAGTTGGACGGCATCGTCGAGGATGTCGCCCTGCGGCTTGCCGTCGGCGAGGGTGTAGCGGACGAAGCGGGCGGTGGCTGTTAAAGTGGTGCCGTTGCCTTTCAAGACGACGGGATCGAAGCGGAGAGCCTGTTGGGGAGCATCGGAGCGGAGGACGACCTGGGCATTGACGCGTTCGCCGCGCCACGCTGTTAGACGGATGCCGGAATCGGGGGCGGCGAGGTTTCCGATGGGGCCGGCGGGCGGGTAGCGGAGGTCGGTGCTGCCGATGCCGCCGGCGAGTTTGACCTCGGGCGACGAGGCGTAGGCTTCGATCTCGACGAGGTGGCCGCCGATGATCGGGCCGCGGGAGTTGGAGAGGAAGGTGGTGCGGAGGTGCTGGATCTTCGCCGGGGCGAAGCGGAACAGATGGCCATCGGGCGTGCTGGTGATCGAGTTGGCCGTCAGGTCGCCGAGCATCGTCCACGACTTGCCGTCGGGAGAGCCCTCGACCTTGAACTGATAGACGCGGCCATCGCCCCAATACGGCCAGACTCGAACAGCCGCGATCTCGGCGGGCGCGGCGAGATTTACCTGGTGCCAGACCGGCAGGTTCTCGCAGGCCCAGTGGTCCTGGGGGTCGAGCTTGCCATCGACCGCGAAGCCCGGCGCGCGGTCGCTCCATTGGCCGCTGGCGGTGGTGGTGGCCTTGAGCAGGAGATTCGCGGAAGAAGAGGAGGCGGGAGGCGGAACCGGCTCGTAGCTCGGGTGCCGGGCGGGCGCGGCGCTCAAGGGAGCGGCGAGGAGGCCGGCGAGGATGGTGTGAAGTAGGAGCGGGGGCATGACGGGGTTCATCTGAGCGGATCTGGCGAGAAAACGGCGGATTTAGCAAGAAACTAAGGGATAAGTGATGGATGGGTCGATCTCTACCCACGATGAGGTCCCAAGGCATCTACACAAGGAACGGCGTCTCGGGGTGATCCGATGGATAGGCCGCAGATTACGCAGATTGGCGCAGATTTCCGGATCGATTTCAGTGGTCGAGGAGCACGCTATCGAGCGAAGGCCCATGGGGACTCAGAGATTGGAACTTAAGCCTGATTCTAAATCTGCGGAAATCCGCGTAATCTGCGGTTATTCTTCCGAGCTGTCCCGAATGCAGGAGCCCACGGTGGAGCCCTCAAGATTGGTGATTGGAAGATTGGCGTTTGGTGATTTCATCCGCCTCATGATCGACATGCTCGTGCGCCTCTACGACCTGCCGGAGAGCGGGGAACTCTATTCAAAGGTCGCGGCGCAGGGGATCACGCTGCGGCGGGCGCGGGCCTTCGAGAAGCACACGGTGGCGGGGTTCGCGCGGACCCACTTCTCGGCGAAATGGGTGAGCGAGGTCGAGGTGGCGATCACCCGGCAGCCGGTGGCCTGCTTCATCGCGACGAAGGACAAGGCGATCCTCGGCTTCGCGTGCTACGACACCACGATGCGCGGATTCTTCGGCCCGACCGGGGTGGCGGAAGCGGCGCGCGGGACGGGGATCGGGAAGGCGCTGCTGATGAAGTCGCTGGAGGCGTTGCGGGAGCTGGGGCATGCGTATGCCTTCATCGGCGGGGTGGGGCCGCGGGAGTTCTACGCGAAGGCATGCGGGGCGGTGGAGATTCCGGGGAGTGATCCAGGGATTTACGGGGATATTCTGCCGTAGGGTGGTTGAACGCTCGTTATGAAGAAATCCAGAATGCTGCTGCTGTTTGGCGGGCTCTTTCTGATGCTCGTCGGGTATGTGGCTTGGTGCGGGAGAACGTTTTATCTGCGGGCACCAGTGCCGGATTTGGCGCATGTTCCGGAACACGCGCGCTTTTTCGTGGTTGCAACAATTGAAGATTCAGAGCTTCGGACACCTGAAAAATTCACGATCAGTCGCCTTGTGGAATTGTTGCAGCAGCCGTACCAAACCAAGCCGCTTCAGATAAGTGTGAGCGTTATCAGCCAGCGGGTGATTATTGTAGGGCGCAAGGGGAGAGATCTACTGGGCCTCGCGAGAGCCGGGCTAGATGGAAAAGATGGAGAGTGGATGAGAGCCGCCATAATGTGGTAGCTTGGGGGATCGCCATTTGGGCAGGAGCATTGGAAATGCCACAGCCGATGGACTCCGCACTTGGCAGCCCCGTAATCCGGACTACGGGTTGGGGCGTGGGAGCTGGCACTATTCAAGATCCGTCGTATGTTCGCGAGGCCTTCGCCCGCATCGCCGACCGCTATGTGACGACGAACCACGTGCTCAGCCTGGGCACCGACATCCTGTGGCGGAAGAAGGTGGCGCGGATCGTGCGGGCTTGGAAGCCGGCGCGGGTGCTCGACGTGGCGACCGGGACGGGGGATCTGGCCTTGGAAATGCAGGACGCGTGTCCAGAGGCTGAGATCATCGGCAGCGATTTCTGCGCCGAGATGCTGGCCCATGCCAGCAAGCGCGGGCTGGCGAAGACGCTGGTGGCGGACGCGCTGGCGCTGCCCTTCGGGGACGCGGAGTTTGACGTCGTAACCGTGGCTTTTGGGCTGCGAAACATGGCCGACTATGCGAAAGCGATCCGCGAGATGCGGCGGGTGCTGAAGCCGGGCGGGCATCTGCTGGTGCTCGATTTCTCGCTGCCGACCGGCGTCTTGAAAGGTCCTTACCGCTGGTATTTGCACAACGTCCTGCCGAAAGCGGCCGGGCTGCTGACCGGGCAGAAGGATGCCTACGAGTATCTCGGCGGATCGATCGAGGAGTTCCCGATGGGCCGGGCGATGTGCGATTTGTTAGAAGAGCATGGGTTCAAGGAGGCGGAGTCGGTGCCGCTGAGCTTTGGCGTGGCGGCGATCTATACGGCCGAAGCGGTCTGACGTGTACTGGACCGCGGACTTTAGTCCCCTCGAAATTCCCAACCGTCCAAGCGGACTAAAGATTTGACTGCGGGAAGTAAGTGGAGAGTCGCAGTCCATCTCCGCTTCTCTCCGGTTGCGGTTCAGTACACCGGCAGGTGATCCGGGACCATCTTGTGGGTTGCGGCCCACCGCCCCCGTGCCTAGCCTCCGCGCATGGCCATCGTGCAATTTGCCAACCGTTTTGTCTGCGACCTGATCGCTTACGAACCCGGAAAACCGATCGAGGAAACCGCCCGCGAGCTGGGCTTGAGGGCGGAGGACATCGTCAAGGTGGCATCGAACGAGAACCCGCTGGGCCCGTCGCCGCTGGCGAAGGAGGCGATGCGCAAGGCGCTGGAGGATTCCCACATCTACCCGGACGGCGGCGGCTGGAAGCTGCGCAGCGCGATCGCCCAGCGCTTTGACATGGAGCTTTCCAACGTGGTGCTGGGGAACGGGTCGAACGAGATCATCGAGCTGCTCTGCCACTCCTTTCTCAATCCGCGGGCCGAACTCATCGCCGCGAGGCACGCCTTCGTGGTTTACAAGCTGATGGCCACGCTGTTCGGCGCGAAGTATGTCGAGGTGCCGGACCCGGGCTTCGTGCATGACTTGGAAGGCATGGCCGATGCGATCACGCCGGACACGCGCTTGTTGTTCATTGCGAATCCGAACAACCCGACCGGCACGATGGTCGGCCAGGAGGCGCTCGACCGTTTCATGGCGCGGGTGCCGGAGCACGTGGTGGTGGTCTTCGACGAGGCCTACCACGAGTTTCTCGACGACGCGCCGGACGTCCTCAAATACGTCCGCGAAGGCCGCAACGTCGCGGTCCTGCGCACCTGCTCGAAGATCCACGGACTGGCCGCGCTGAGGATCGGCTACGGGCTCTGCTCGAAGGGCGTCGCGGAGATTTTGCAGAAGGCGCGCCAGCCCTTTAACACCAACGCCATCGCCCAGGCCGGCGCGCTCGAGGCGCTGGACGACGCCGAGCACATGGCGAAGACCAAGGCGATCAACAAGGAGGGTCTCGCGTTCTACGAGGCGGCCTTCCGCGAGCGGGGGCTGGAGTTCGTGCCCAGCGTGGCGAATTTCATCCTGGTGAAGGTGGGCGAGGGCGACCGGGTGTTCCGCGACATGCTGAAGCAGGGGGTGATCATCCGGGCGATGAGCAGCTACAAGCTGCCGGACTGGGTGCGCATCTCGATCGGCACGCCGGCGCAGAACGTGCGCTGCCTGGAGGTGCTGGACTCGGTCATGCCCGGCGTGACTGCCTGAAGATAAACTTTCGGACGATTTGACAGTCCGGAACTCTCTTATTATGAATCGGCCCTTCAAAGGGGAAGGTGATGGCGGTTGTTGACGTATTTCAGAACCAGCGGGAATTCCGGTGCAACCATTGCAGCGGGAAAATTCTCGTGCCGAAGGATTTGCCGCCGATGACCGGGCCGTGCCCGCATTGCAGCAGCACGATCACGTCGCCGGGGCCTGAGTCGGACGCCGATGTGTCCCAGCGGGTTTCGGCCAAGATCGAAGTGCCGGCGGTGATCGTCCACGAGCCGGCTCATCCTGAAGTTCGCAAAAGCTCCGGGCCGCCGCCTTTGCCGCCGATAAGATCGACCACGCTGCCGGTGGCGCGGTCCGCCGAGCCCGCGGGGTCGCCCTTCCACGACCGATCCGCGGTGGCGGTCGCCGAGGCACCGGCGGTGGGGGACCTTACGGCCGGGAAGCTGGCGATCGCCGCCGAAAAGGCCGAGGTCGAGGATCGCGCCGTCGCTGCCGAGCAAGTGATCGCCCGGCAACGGGCGGCGGCAGAAGAGCAATCACAAGCCATTGAGCGCGCCTTGGCCGAGGAGCGATCGAAAGCTGCCGCGCAAACTTTAGCCCGCGAGCAGGCCCTCGCCGCCGAGAAGGTCCTAGCCGAGCAGAAGGCGCACGAGATGGAGCAGGCCTTGGCCCGCGAGAAGACTTTGGCGGAAGAACGGGCTGCCGCGGCGGAGAGGGCGCTGGCGCTGGCTGCCGAGAAGACGTTGGAAGCCGAGCGGGCATTGGCCGCCGAAAGGGCGCTGGCCGCCGAAGAGGCCCATGCCGAGGAGAAGGCGGTCGCGGCAGAGCGCGCACTGGCTCAAGAAAGGGCATACGCCGAAGAAAAGGCACTCGCCGCCGAGCGGGCCCAGGCTCAGGAAAAGGCTTTTGCTCAAGAGAAGGCGATCGCAGAAGAGAAGGCCCGCGTCGCCGAGGAGGCCTTGGCGCTGGCCGCGGACAAGGCGAAGGCTGCCGAGCGCGCCTTGGCCCAAGAGCGCGCTCTGGCCCGGGAGAAATCCCTCGCCGCGGAACGAGCTTTGGCCGAGGAGCGGGCGATGGCGCTGGCCGCGGAAAAAGCGCTCGCCGCTGAGAAGGCGCAGGCCCAGCAGCGGGTCGCGGCAAAGGAAAAGGAGATCGCCCAAAACAAGGCCTATTACCAACCCGACGTTCAGCCCGGATACGAGCCGACTTTCGCATCCACTCCCGCCCCCGACCTGCCACCCCGACCTCCGGTGGCGCGGCTGGATCTGCCGATCCAGCCGCCGGCCCGGCCGATTGAGAAGCGCCCGGAGCCGAAGCCCCAGCCAGATTTCGCGCCGGTTCCTGCTGCCGCTCCAGAACCGGCATCCGCAGCCGTGGCGACCGAGCCAACCGTCGTGAAGCCCCTGGTCAAAGGCGGCCGCGTTAAAAAGAACAAGCCGAAGCCTCACCCGTGGGCCATCAAGCCGCCGAAGCCAGCAAGCCGCAAGGCGGTGGTGATCCCGATGCTGGTTCTACTCTTCCTCATTCTCACTGCGGGCGGCACCTGGATCTATTTCCTCGACAACAAGGGCAGGGGCGGTGGCGCGGCGCGGCCGACGATGAATGCCGAGGCCCAGGCGCTGCAGCGCGAGAAGCACTATCTCCAAACCGGCTGGCAGTACGACGCTCGCCAGGTGCTTGCCTCTTTCCTCGCCGCAGATACTGCCGCCGGCAAATCCGCCTTCTCGATCAATGGCAGCGAACTGCTCACCCGGATGGATGAGTTCTACGGGGCTGGGAGGATCGACGATTCCGATACGCCGATCTCCGGATTCTCCGCCGAACAACTGCCGCCCGACGATCTGAAGCGCGGCATTTTCACGATGCGCTACGATCAGCCGCCGCAGTTTGAAATGCGCGACTTCTTCCGTCCAATCGCCCCGATTGAGGTGGAACACGGCCTTCAGGAACCGGACCTGCTGCTGTCCTCCATGGCCAACGTTGGCAATTTCACATCGGAACCCGTCAAGGTGCAGGTCTTCTTCAAGCGGACCCCGGACGGCCTGCGGGTCGACTGGGAAACCTTTGCCCAAACCAAATACCGCACCTTCCGGTCCTTCACCGAGCTTCCTAATCCCGGTCGCAAGGAAATCTTCCAGCTCTTCGTCGTCGAGGATGTTCCGGAAATGGGCAAGACGGTCCGCGGCATGAAGACCTACCGAATGGCCGATCCCGCCCACAAGACCGACTCGGTCCGGATCGAAGTCCCGATCGATTCGGAGCTCGGCCGCTCGCTCTCGATCCTCAACTGGCGAGGCGTGAAGAACGCCCGGCCCAAAACCAAGACCGCGACCTTGGAACTCTAGTGGACCCGCGATCCCAGCCCGCAGCTCTCCATCAGCCGCTTCCTTTGCTGGGAGTTCCTCGGCATCGGCGGTCAGGCCGTCACGCCCAACTCGGGAAAGTGATGAGCGGGGGAGGAGCTTCGGACACCATCGTAGCGCTGGCCAGTGGCGGCGGCACCGCGGCCGTGGCCTTGATCCGGGTCTCGGGCAGCCGCGCGGAGGAAATCGCAGGCCTCGCTTGTGGCATGCTGTTAGATTATCTAACGGAACGCCGCGCCACCCGAGCCAAGATCCGCGATGCGGAGGGGCGGACGCTTGACGACGTTCTGCTGACGGTCTTTCGCGGCAGCCGCAGCTTCACCGGAGAACCGGTGGTTGAGATCGCCTGCCATGGCGGACGTCTGGTCACGCGGCGGGTGATGGAGCGTTTGTTAGATTGTGGCGCGCGTGCTGCCGGCCCGGGTGAATTCACCCAGCGTGCGTTTTTCAACGGCAAGCTCGACCTCACTCAGGCCGAGGCGGTGATGGATCTGATTTCCGCCCAAAGTGACCTCGCGCTGCGGGCCGCCCATGAGCAACTGGAGGGCGGCATCGGCCGCCAGACGGGCGCGCTGCGCGAGGAACTGATCGGTCTGGTGGCGCATTTGGAAGCGTGGATCGATTTTCCGGAAGAGGACATCGACCCCGACACCGGCGATCTTTTCAGCGCCCGGATCGACGGCGTGCGCCAAGGCATCGCCCGCCTGCTCGCCACCGCGGAGCAGGGGAGGATCCTGCGCGAAGGCGTCCGCACGGTGATCTGCGGCCGGCCGAATGCCGGCAAGTCGAGCCTTCTCAATCTACTGCTCGGCAGCGAGCGCGCGATCGTCAGCGACGAGGCCGGCACCACGCGCGACACGATCGAAGAGGTGATCGTGCTCGACGGAGTGCCGCTGCGCCTGGTCGATACGGCGGGCTTGCGCGGCGAGGCCGGCGGGATCGAACGCGAAGGCATCCGCCGGACCCTTCAAGAGGCGAGCCGCGCCGACCTGCTGCTGGTGGTGCGGGATGGAGCGCTGCCGATGATCGAAAGCGGCGTTACTTTACCGGAAAGCGTGGGGCGGGTGGTCACCGTGTTGAACAAGTGCGATCTCGGAGAACATCCGGAGTGGTCGGAGCAGCCGGGTGTCCGGCTTTCGTGCAGCTCGGGAGAGGGGCTCAATGTACTCCGCCGCGCGATCCGCGAGGCGCTGGATCTGGGAGAAGCGGACTGGGGCGAGCATGCCGTGGCGATCAACACGCGCCACCGCGACTGCTTGCGCCGCTCCGACGAATCGCTGGAGACCGCCGCGGTGTTGTTGGAAAGCGGAGCCGCTCCGGAACTCGCCGCGCTCGAACTCCGCGGCGCGCTCGACGCACTGGGTGAGATTTCCGGGAAAATCGACACCGAGGAAATCCTCGGCGCGATCTTCAGCCGCTTCTGCATCGGGAAATAAGCCATGACCCTGAACGTCGTCGTCCTTACTGGAGCCGGGATTTCCGCCGAATCCGGGGTGCCGACCTTCCGCGGATTGGACGGGCTTTGGGAAGGTCACCGGATCGAGGACGTCGCTTCGCCGAAGGGCTTCGCGCGGGATCCGCAGCTCGTGCACCAGTTCTACAATGGCCGTCGTGCCTTGCTGACCGGCGGCACCATCCATCCTAATCCAGCCCACCTCGCCTTGGCGAGACTCGGCCGGGCGAGGGGAGTGCGGCTGACTTTGGTCACCCAGAATATCGACGACCTCCACGAGCGGGCGGGATCCGAAGACGTGAGGCACCTGCACGGCGAGCTTCTGAAAGCCCGCTGCAACCGCTGCGGCGCGGTGACGCCCTGTCGCGAGGACTTGAGCCGGGCATCGATCTGCCCGGCGTGCGGCGGCATCGACTGTCTGCGGCCGCATGTGGTGTGGTTCGGCGAGATGCCTTTCGGGCTGGACGAGGTCACCGCGGCGCTGAGCCGGGCGGACCGGTTTGTGGCGATCGGCACGTCCGGCCAGGTTTATCCGGCGGCGGCTTTCGTGACCTGGGCGAGGGAAGCCGGCGCGCAAACTTTGGAAATCAACACCGCCGAAAGTGCGGCGAGCGGATTCTTCCACGAGACCCGCCGAGGGCCGGCCGGCGAACTCGTGCCGCGCTGGGTCGAAGAAGTCCTCGCCGTCCCTAAGGATCAGGGTTGATTTCCCGTTGAAAGACCGGAGTCTGTGAACCGATGAAAGTGCGAGCCGCGAAACCGACCTTGTGGGCATGGATGGCCGCCGCTGGACTATCTGCCGCGCCGGTCACGGATGCGCCGGAAGCCATTGCGGTCGTGGCGGCCGATGCCGTGTCTCGCTTGTCGGATGACTCTTTCGCGGTGCGGCAGACCGCGACCCGGGAACTCTGGAAGCTAGGCGAACAAGCATTGCCGGAACTCAAGCGCGCGGCCGAGGGCATCGACCCGGAGGCCGCGTTGCGGGCGCGCGAGCTGCTGCGCAAGATCGAACTTGGGATCCTGCCGGACAGCTCGCCGGAAATCGTGGGCCTTGTGATGCGCTACGACCGTGGTGGCCTCGACGAGCGGCGCAAAGTAATCGCCGAACTCCGGCAGCTCCGTGCCTGGCGGCAGATCCTCAAACTCTACGCCCTTGAGAAGGACGAGAATGCCCTGGCAATGCTCGAGTCACAGGTCCGCGGCGTGGCGATCGAGGCCGCGCGCGACTGTCTCGCTGCCGAAACCCCGGACATTGCGGGAGCCTTCACCTACCTCAAGATGGCCCGCCCGGAGCCATCGGAGCTCATGGCAATGGCCGCGCTTCACCGGGCCACCGGCACGCTGGAGCAGGAGTTGCAGAAGGCGAAATCGCAGGAAGGCAAGGACGCGCACCTCTGGCGCTACGCCCTTTATGCGACGGCAGGGCAATTGAAGGAAGCGGCGGCCGAGGCCGAGCAAGCCGGGCTCGAGCTGTCCGGCGCCCGCCTGAGACTGCTGGACGGCGATCCCTTGCCGTGGCTCAAGACGGCTCCGGTCATGCCCCAAACCATCTCCGCCTTGGCCCTGCCGCTCTACCGCGAATTCGCGGTGCGGCGCTGGGAAGGGAAGGAGATCAAGCCCGAGATGACCCGCCAGCTCCAGCGGCTCGTGCGGGTGGGCGACGAGGATGAGCAACCAAAGTCGCTGCGGCTGCTCTTCCTCACCGGTGACCACGAGGAGGGCGAAAAGCTGATGGCGGCCAACGATCGCTCGGCCGCTTTTTATTACCTCGAGTCCGCGGAGCGGATCGAAGAAGCCCTCAAAGCCTATGGCCTGGACCCGGAGAAGCCCGACTACACCGCCTGGGCCAGCAAGCGGTTCCGGGTGCTCATTGAGAAGCCGGATGATGAATTGAACGAGCTCTCCGAACTCGCGTTGTTGGGGTATTTCCTTGAGCGCCGCGGGCTGACAAAGGAACTCTTGGAGGCCTACGTCGCCCCCCTTGAAGAACTCGCCAAGGCCGACCAGGAAATCTTCATCCGCACCGCCTCGCGCTTGTTCTCCGGCCCTTATGGCACGGCCACGCTATCGACAGCATGGCCGGTGATCCGCGCCGCGGCATCCTATGCCGGTGAAGACGAGGTGCGCTGGACGCAGATTGTCGAAAGCCTGTTCGATGGCTACAAGCGTCCCGACCGCGTCTGGACCTGGATTGCGACCGTGGAGCCCGCGCTCAATCACGTCGAGCGGCTCGAACTCCTATGCCGCCTCTACGGCCGGATCTCCGATCCCAAGGACCAGCGGAGCAAGTTTTTCGACAACGCCTGGGCCCTGATCGAGAAGGCCGAAGGGCCTGAGCGGCTGGATCAACTCGGGCTTTTCATCGAGCTGAGCGACCTTCGCGGGATGAAGGATTCCCGCAACTTCCTGCGCGGGAACGAAGCGCTGGCCAAGATCGACCCGGATGACGCTTCCGAGAATTTCGCGGGCTACCATTTCGCAGGGGTGGGCCGCTGGGCGGAAGCCGCCGGGGAGTGGATGCGGCTTGCCAAGCGCAGCCCCAACTACCCCTCGTTTCGGGCCTACGCCGCCTCGTGCTACCGCCGCGCCGGCGATGAGGCTGCGGCAGCCGAGCAGGAGCGGATCGCGGAACTGATGTCATTAGGCCAAGCGGACACCCAACTGGAGTGCGGTGCGGCTTTCGCACTCGCGGGGGATTTCGAGCGGGCGACCCGCTGGTGGTGGCGCGCCGCGATCGAAGGCACGGGCAGCTCGCTCGTCTTCCTCAAGTCGCTCTACTACCTGAACCAGCAGGCATTTGCCTCGGGTGACTGGAAGACCGCCGCAGCCTTGGCCGAAGTGCTGGCACTGCAGGAAGCCATGTCGGGAAACGATGACTACGGGATACCGGTCGCCTACGAGGCCTCTGCGAGCTTAAGGATGCGGATCGATGCCGACATGGCTCGCGCCTTCTCCCGGCTTGGCACGGACCGCGCCGCGGCCATTGAGGAAATCAAACGTGGCGCCTCCATACCGTTCGCCGATCTCTCGCTGGCGGACTATTTCTTCGCCCCGATGCGGGAGGCGGGGCTGGTCAAGCTGCACGATGAGACATTCGACCGGCTCTGGCAGAATCTGGTCAAGCGCATCGCCCGCTTTCCGGACTGCGATAACACCCGCAACTCCGCCGCCTGGCTGGCCTCACGGGCCAACCGCCAGCTCGACGAGGCGGAGAAGTATCTTGAAAAGGCGATCGAGCACAACCCGCGGCAAGCGGCCTATCTCGACACCATGGCCGAAGTTCATTTCGCCCGCGGGAATCGCGAGCGTGCCGTCGAGTTCTCCGCCCGGGGCTTGAAAGAGGAGCCGGAAGACCTCCAACTGGTCCGCCAGCACGAGCGCTTCAAGAGCGGGGACTTCCCGCCGAAATGAGTTGTGAGGGAGGATCGTCCCGATTGATCCTCCGTTTATGACTCACGCAAGGCTTGTCGGACTCATCCTAGTCGTGCATGCGGCTCCCGTCGGCGCGGTCACGCCGGTGGCGAGGCTGGTGAAGGATCTCGACCCTGGATCCGAGCCCTTTCACTTGTTCGTCTCACGACCGACGATGGCTGGCGGGAAGGCCTTTTTCACCGCCAACTCGCAGGAACATGGTGCCGAGTTATGGGTCAGTTCGGGCGCGGCGTCCGGAACCGGGAAGATCGCCGATATTCTTCCCGGATTTCGAACTTCGAGCCCCGAGCAGATGATGGCGATGGACGGGAATATGTTTTTCTCGGCCGACGATGGCATTCACGGCCGCGAACTCTGGGTCAGCGATGGCACCACCGCGGGCACCATCATGGTCGCCGATGTCTTCCCCGGCAGCGAAAGCTCCACGCCGGTTCCCTTGGCTGCGGCGTCCGGCAAGCTGTGGTTCACGGCATTTACGGCGCAGGGCCCCGGTCTCTGGTGCACCGATGGCACGGCGGCGAATACCGTCAAACTCAACCCGACCCCTCCGTCAGGCCCGGCCCCGGCGCTCTTGAGACCGAGCCACTTTTCGGTCCTGGACGGCAGCTTCATTTTCGCCAGTGACAACTGGATCTGGAAGTCCGACGGCACTTCGGAAGGCACGGAAGTGATCGAAGAAATCCCGGAATACGGCGACTTCGTCCAAGTGTACGAAATGGCCCTCATCGGGGACTCCGTCTATTACATCGTCTCCAGCGACTTCCGCGAATGGCTGTGGCGCACGGACGGGCAAGCCGGCGGAGCCGTGATGATTCCCAAAGAGCCTGGACTCGAATCGTGGCAGGTGCTCCGTGGCTTGCTTCCGGTCGGCGGAAAGGTCTCGTTCTTCGCCGAATCGGAGTTGGGGGACCCACTGGAATGGTACTGCGGCGACGGCACGCTCGACGGGTCGGTGCGGTTCGACAACCAGACTTTCAAGCGCTTCAACGATGAGTCGTGCGTGGTCGGGGACATCGTCTATTTCGGCATCGAGAACACCGCCCGCGGCGGCGAACTCTACCGCAGCGATGGCACCTTGAAGGGCACTTACCTAGTCAAGGACATCCGCCGGGGGAAGGCGAGTGCCTATCCGGGGAATTTTCAGCCCGCCGGCAAATGGCTCTACTTCAGCGCGGACGATGGCAAGAAAGGGCGTGAGATCTGGCGAACGGATGGCACGTCGAAGGGCACCCGCCTGGTGGTGGAGACGGCTCGCGGCCGTGACAGCACGGACCCCGTGCTTTTGACCGCCGATGGAGAGTCCCTCTATTTCCGCGATGCCCGGCTCTGGCCCTTCGGCGATCTCTGGCGGACCGATGGATCCAAAAAGGGAACCATCCGGCTCACGGTTCCCGAACAAAAGGGCCTGTCGGGCTTGAACCAGGCCCTCACCTATTCGCCACCCATCGCGGCCCTTGAGAACAAGGTCTTTTTCAACGCCCGCTTCTCCAGCTTCGGGATCGAACCGTGGACCAGCGACGGAACCCCGGGTGGAACCCAAGCGGTCGGCGATACGGTCAAGGACGGGTCCGCGGATTGCCAATCCATGACCCGCTTTGGCGACCGGATCCTCTACGCCGGCCGTTCGAGCGCTGGCAGCACCCAGGTCTGGGCGAGCAACGGCAGCATGGCCGGCACCGTGGAGTTGACCAACTTCACGGCAGTCAACGAGCGGAATTTCCCCGGTAACTTCACCGTCGATGGCGAACGGATGTTCTTTTCTTCCGGCCGTGTCGATAACGCGCTCTGGGTGACGGACGGCACGAAGAGGGGCACTCGCGAGATCGCGCCCCCGGGCGATACCCCGTTCAGCATCTTGGACGGCACGCTGAGGATGGCCGGTCCAACCCTGTTCTTCGCCCACAACCGCCGGCCGGACAACCACGAGTTCTGGCGCTCCGACGGCACCCCGGAAGGAACCGTGATGCTCCGCGATGCCTTCCCTCGCGATGCAAGTGCCTGGAAGCCGCAGTTGGCCGACTTCACGGCGCTCGGGAACTCGATCTGCTTCTTTTCCAAACTTCCCAACTCCTCCCGCCTCTGGCGCTCCGACGGCACGGTCGATGGCACCTTGGAAGTGCCGGTCGATTCCGCTCCCGGTAATTTCTTCCAGATTGCGACGGCGGTTCCCTTTGGCGATCGTTTCCTGCTCCTCGCGGAAGCCCAGAACAGCGGATTAAAATGGTGGATCAGCGATGGCACCAACCTCGGCACGCGGGTCCTGACGAATCTCTCGCTGACTCCTATCGGTTTCGGATCGGATCTGGTCCCGGAACACGCCGTCATCAACGGGATCTTGTATCTAGGCATCAACACCCTGGCCCACGGCCAGGAGCTATGGCGGACAGACGGCAGCGAAGAGGGCACCTTCATGGTTGCCGACCTGTTTCCCGGGCCAGTAAGCTCGAATCCCGCCGGTATCCAGATCCACGGCAACCGACTTTATTTCGCGGCCACTGATCCCGTTCGCGGCCGCGAACTCTGGAGCAGCGATGGCACTGCCGCCGGAACCGGCATCGTTGCCGAAGTGATGCCGGGCGACCGCTCGTCGAACCCCGCCATGCTCTGTATCGCGGACACGCAACTCTTCTTCGGTGCTGAGAACCCGGTCGCCGGCTTTGAACTCCATGTCCTCGATCTACCCGATGCCGGAGCCTTGACCCTTGCCGCCACCCGTGCCCGCACCGCGGGCATTGCCGGCGGGGCCGGGCAGGGTAGTTCGGTCGTTCCGGATGACGAGACCTTGCTACGCCTTGCCTTCAATCTCGACCCCGCGGCCTCCGGCCGACCGGTCCTGGATGCGGGCCGGGGCACCTCCGGTTACCCGAGCTTCAGCCGCAATTCGCGCGTCTTCCGCGTCGAGTTCCCGCGCCGCCGCGACGGCCGCTTTTCCTACGTCCCGAAATGGTCGATCACGCTTGAGCCGGATTCTTTTGTGGCCATGACCGGCCCGGAGAGCATCCTCGAGATCAACGCCGAATGGGAGCGTGTGACCGTCGAGCAGGTCATCGCTCCGGGCGTGACACGAATGTTCGGAGCGGTGGAAGTGACGGAGAAATAGCACTACCGGGAAGATTTCGCCGTTGAAATGAGTTGTGACGGAAGATCCTCCCGGTTGATTCTCCGCCATGGCCCACGCAGGATCTGTCGGACTCATTGTGGCCGTGCTGGCGACTTCCGTCGACGCGGCCCCGCCGGTGGCGCGACTGGTAAGGGACCTCGACCCTGACTTCGAGAGCAGTCCTTTGAACGTCAAACGACCGACGATGGCCGGCGGGAAGGCGTTTTTCAGCGCTACCACACTGGAGCACGGTGCCGAGTTATGGATAAGTTCGGGCAAGCCCGCGGGGACCTTCCGCGTCGCCGACCTCTATCCTGGATTCCGCTCGTCATGGCCGGAATCGATGATGGAAATGGGTGGCAAGCTCTACTTTTCCGCCGACGACTGGGTCCACGGCCGCGAGCTGTGGAGTAGCGATGGGAGTATTGCGGGAACCGTCCGCATCGCCGATCTCTTCCCGGGCGGCGGCAGCAGCCATCCTAAGCCCTTGGCCGCGACTTCCGGCCTTCTTTGGTTCACGGCGGAAACGGGCAGGGGAACCGGGCTGTGGTCCACGGACGGAACCCCGCAAGGCACCGTGGAGCTGAATCCGACGTCCGAGGGTTCCTTCAACCGGCGCTTCCTGACCCCCACGGTACTCGCCCGGTGGGGAAACATGCTCTATTTCGGCAGCGGCTCCGAGCTTTGGAAATCCGACGGCACTGTGGCGGGCACGGTCCTCCTCGATGATCTCCGGACGATCCCGAACCAGGGATTCAATATCCCGGAGATGAAGGTCGTTGGGAGCGTTCTCTACCTCGTCGCGAATACCGGCGGACGGAGATGGCTCTGGCGCACTGATGGCGAGGCCGGGGCCGCGGAGTTGGTTCCCAGGGAGGAAGGAATGGAATCGTGGGAGGACTTCCGCGGGATGCTCGCGGTCGGCGACAAGGTCTGGTTCAAAGGTCAGACCGAGCGCGGCGCGGAGGACGTCTGGCGCTGCGGCGACGGGACGCTTGCGGGTTCGGAAAGGCTCCCCGTGAGCACGCTCGGGAATCAGAACGAGACCTTCGTCCCACTTGGTGACGCGGTTTATTACAACGCCAGCATCCCCGGCAGCGGGGCGGGGCTGGGTCGCAGCAATGGCACCGCGGCCGGAACCCGCATCGTCAACTCCAGCCCTCCCGGGAGTGCTGCGGTCAACCCTCAGGATCTCACCGCCGCCGGGAAGTGGGTCTATTTCACCGCCGACGACCCCAAGCGTGGCCGGGAGATCTGGCGTTCCGACGGTACGGCGAAAGGCACCCGGCTGGTCCACGAAACCGCGCGCGGCGAGGGCAGCACGCAGCCCGAGGGACTGACGACGGATGGCGAGGGGGTTTACTTTCTGGGCGGTCAACTGAGCCCCGGTGGCGACCTCTGGCGCACCGATGGAACCAAGAAGGGGACCGTTCGCCTCACCGTTCCGGAACAGAAAGGTCGGTCGGGCCTGAGCCTGAGCCTCTCCTTTTCGCCTCCCATCGTGGCCCTGGAGAACAAGGTCTTCTTCAACGCCGGCTTCTCCAAGTTCGGGATCGAGCCATGGACCAGCGACGGCACTTTCAAAGGCACGAAGGCAGTCGGCGACACGCTCAAGGACGGTTCCGCGAATTGCCACTTCATGACCCGCCTGGGCAAGCGGATCCTCTATGCCAGCAACGCGAGCTTTGCCGTCAGCCAGGTCTGGGCCAGTAACGGCAGCAAGTCCGGCACGGTGCCGTTGACCAACTTCACCGAGGCCGACCTGGGATTTCCCTCCGACTTCACCGTGGATGGCGAGCGGATGTTCTTCACCTCCGGCCAATCCAGTAACGCGCTCTGGGTGACCGACGGCACCCGGAAAGGAACCCTCGAAATCCCGATCCCCGGCAACACGCCGCTCAACGTCGTCGGCGGCACCTTGCGGATGGCCGGTCCGACGCTGTTCTTCGCCCATGACCGCCGGCCGCTCCGCCACGAGCTCTGGCGCTCCGACGGCACCCCGGCAGGCACCTTGATGGTCCGCGATGCCTTCCCGGCGGCGACCAATGGCGAGAAGCCGCGCCTGGACCAGTTCACGGCGCTCGGGAACTCGATCAGCTTCTTCTCCAAAACCTCCGACTTCTCCCGCCTCTGGCGCTCCGACGGCACGGCCGATGGCACCTTGGAAGTGGCCATCGATTTCGCCCCCGGCGGCTATTTCCGGGTGCTGACGGCGGTGCCCTTCGGCGATCGTTTGCTGTTCCTCGCCGATGCCCAGAATGGCGGTTTGAAATGGTGGATCAGCGATGGCACGACCGACGGGACGAGGATTTTGAAGGAGCTCTCCCTGACTCCCAGTCTTCATTTCCAGCCGGGCCAGGTCCCGGAAAGCGCCGTCATCGACGGGACCTTGTACTGGGTCATCGATACCCAGGCCCAAGGCCAGGAGTTGTGGCGGACCGACGGCAGCGAAGAGGGCACCTCCATCGTGGCCGACCTGTTTGCCGGGCCGGAGGATTCAAATCCCGCCGGTTTCCAAGTCCATGGCGGGCGGCTTTACTTCGCCGCCAGCGATCCCGTCCGTGGCCGCGAGCTCTGGTCCAGCGATGGCACCAAGGCCGGAACCTCCATGATCGCCGAAGTCATGCCCGGTGACCGATCCTCAAACCCCGCCATGCTCTGTGTTGCAGGCACGAAGCTCTTCTTCGGCGCCGAGGACCCGGTCGCCGGCTACGAACTCCATGTCCTCGATCTGCCTGCGAATCCCGAGGCTCTGGCGAGCGTCGCCACCCGATCACGCAGCGCGGGTGCCAGCGGTGAAGGCGGGCAGGGGACTTCGGTCATCGGGGATGAAGAATCGCTGCTCCGCCTCGCCTTCAATCTCGACCCCGCCACCACCGGCCGACCGGTCTTGGAAGCGGGCCAGGGGGCATCCGGTTACCCAAGCTTCAGCCGCGGCACAGGCGTCTTCCGCGTAGAGTTCCTGCGCCGCCGCGACGGACGCTTTTCCTACGTTCCGAAATGGTCGACCACGCTGGAGGCAGGATCTTTCGTGACCATGACCGGCCTGGAAAGCGTCGTCGAAATCAACGCCGACTGGGAGCGGGTGACCGTCGAACAAGCGATCTTGCTCGGGATGACGCGGATGTTCGGGATGGTTGAGGTGACGGAGAACTAGAAGGTTGCCGGGGTGATTTTCGACGATCAGGGGCAGAGCGGCGGTCGGCGGGGGCTTCGAGCCGTTCCGGACAAATCATACTCCGCATTACATACATTGTCACAAGTTTAAATGGGGCGGCCGACGGGCTCTACGACTCGCGACCGTTCCTACTGACTCGACCTCAAGCCTGGATTCAGAGCCGTCCTTGCGACCCAGCGCCCGTGTGACCGCAAGACTGCGCTGGATTCGCAGACTCATTTCAAGAGCTCATCCAACTCCTTGCCGGTCCAATTCCTCGGTAGGCTTTCGGAATCGCCGGTCGCGGCGTCGATGACTGCGCGCTTTCGTTCCTGCATCCTGCAGACGCGCTCCTCGACGGTTCCGCGTGTGAGCAAGCGGTAAACTGTCACGGGTCGGGTCTGACCGATCCGATGCGCGCGGTCGGTCGCCTGGGCTTCGACGGCTGGATTCCACCAAGGGTCCAGGTGGACCACCGCGTCGGCCGCCGTCAGATTCAGGCCGTAGCCGCCAGCCTTGAGGCTGATCAGAAAGACTGCCGGACCGGACTCGGCTTGGAAGGAATCGACCAACTGCTGACGGTTGCGGGTGGTTCCGTCGATGCAGAAAATCCGCCCAAAACCATCAGAAATCCTTTTTTCAATTCTCCGTAAATTCCGTGCGAATTGACTGAATACCAGAGTTTTCCCTCCGATTTCATAGCGTTCGGAAAGCCTTTCCAGCAAACGTTCGATTTTAACCGAGCTTGGAATCTTCTCCTCGTCCAGCTCAAGGAGGCCGGGGTCGACGCAAACTTGGCGCAGGCGCAACAGCAGGGTCAATAGATGCATCTGACCAGCCCCCTCGCCCTGTTTATCTCGGATCCGCTCAATCTCCGCCAAGCCGGCGCGCGCCAAGCTCGCGTAGAGCGTTGCCTGGTCATCGGCAAGGTCCAGCCACTCGTCGATCTCGATCTTGTCCGGCAGATCTTTCGCCACCTGATCCTTCGTTCGCCGCAATACAAAGGGCGAAACCCGAAGGCGCAATCGCTCCAGCAACCCAGCAGGAACCGCATCCCCGGATGCTGCCGGTGTCTCGTAGCGCTCTTTGAAGTCGGCCTTGCTCCCCAGGTAGCCGGGTGCAACGAAGCGAAAGATCGACCACAGGTCCTGCATTCGGTTCTCGACCGGAGTGCCGGTCAGAGCGAGTCGGGCGCCTGCGCGGAGCTTGCAAAGAGACTTGCTGATCTCCGCATCTGGATTTCGCAGGAGACTCGCCTCGTCCGCCGCGATCAGTCGGTATTCCCTTTGGAGATGGAACGCCAGGTCACGAACCAGGGTTCCGTAACTTGTGACAATCACGTCGACTTGATCGACCCGGCTTCGCAGTCGATCTCGCCCGGCGCCATGAAGCAGCAAGCACTTCAGATCGGGTGCGAAGCGAGCTAGTTCGGCCATCCAGTTTCCGAGCAAGGTGGTCGGCGCGATAACGAGAAAACCTCCGGACTCAGAAGCGGGATGCTGCTTAAAGTGATTGATTGCAGCAATCGTTTGAAGCGTTTTACCGAGGCCCATTTCATCCGCCAGGAGCGCCCCGCCGAGTTGCCCAAGTCGATCAATGAGCCAGTCGACACCTGACGACTGATAAGCCCGGAGATCCGCATTCAATCCAACGTTTGAATGCCGATTCGACTCCTCTCTTTCTATCTCTTTTTGATCACTTGGAATCAGCGGATTCTGCAACTTTTCCCGCAAACATCGGAGAAGGATCGAAGAGGCTCCCGACAACTGAAAGGGCTCGTCCGGCCGCCCGATTCCAAGTTCTTCTATCAGCGGATTCACCAGTTCTTCACAGCTCCGGCTCACCACGAGTTCCGCTCCGCTGGCAAGCTTGACGCCACGCTTTCCTCCCCGTAGCAGTCGCCGGACTTCGGCGCTCGGGATACGCTTTCCACCTGTTGTTTGGAACGAAAGTTCGAAAGTGAGGGATCCGCCGCGATTGACGCTTTCCTGGATGTCCGGGCGGATCACATGGACCCGGCTGGCGACGGTGGCAAAGCGCTCCCCTTCCCGGACCACCCAGCTCTGGCGGAGGCGGGGCAGTTCATCGGCGATGAACGATAGAATCGCATCGTGGCCCCGGAGCTGGAAGCGGGAGTGGTTCGACGGACCCCCAGCGTCCGCGGAGATCCGGGCTCCCGGCCGGGGCTCGAACCCGAAGGTGAGCAACTGGCGTCGCGCCTGATCCTCGGCAGAAACGTTGCGAGCGAGGAGGTGACCCTCCGGAGCGAGGCACGGCAGGCCGGGGATGGATTCGCCGGGTTCAGGGAGCGGTCGCGCGGAAAGCCCGGGGTAGCGGACCTTGAGGACGGCATCGAGCGACTCCAGTGAGCCCTCCAGCTCCAGCTCGAAATCGGGCTGGGCACCCGCAAGGCGGAGACTGCCGAGCCAGCCGGGCTGAGGCGGTTCGAAGAGATCAAGCCAGGCATCGAAGTCCGCCAGGAAGGCAGCCAATGGAAGTTTCAATCGACCGTTCTCAGCAAGCAGAAGTGCTTGATTGTGCCATTCCGGCAGGGATGCGCGGCCGGGCAGTCGTTGCACCCGATGAGGACCGACCCAAGCCAGAGAGTCCGCCCAGCGAACGAGTGAGTGGCGCGTTTCGCCAGAGTCGAGATCGAGGACAACGTGGGCGCCCTCAAGTCGGCTGTCGGCCAATCGTAGCGGCGGACCGGGGTCGGGATCGATCTGAAATGGGCCCGGACGGCCGTCGATCTCCATCCGCGGATGGCCGGCGGCGAGATCGAGGAATTTACCGGCATCGGAACCGGCAAGGCGCAGCGCCAGCGGCTGGGCGGTACCAGGGAGGAGGTTTCTCGACGCCAACCAGCCGTTCAGACGCTGGTCGGAGTCGCCGGGCGTGTCTTTGGATGGAAGGAGGCGGACGACGATATTGCCAGCGGCCCATTCGGCTTCGAGGCGGGGTGAGAAGCGGATGTCCCAGGCGCGGGAGCTGGCCGTCGATGCCTGCTGAACGGGAAGTTGCCGATCCTGGGAGGGCAGCGGCTCGCGGGGCCCCTTTAACGCCGAAAGAAGAATCGCGACGGCATGAGCGCAAACGCCGCCGGTGGCTCGATGGTCCGGGCAACCGCATTGGACGCGGACATCGGTGGGGCCGACGACCTTGACTACCGGCCGGAGATTGAGTCGGCCCTCGCGGAGGGTGCCTTGGAACACCTCGCCGCTCTGCTTGAAACCCGCGACGAGGCCTTGATCCGCCATCGCCTTGCCTTCCTTGAACGGCTTCCAGCCGGTCAGCCCCCTCACCCAGTCTTCCGTGATTTCCATGTGGCCGGGGCAATCAATGGAGAGAGCGGCAGGGACGCGAGGGGAAAAGCAGTGGGTAGGAGAGATAGGGATCGCCTGGGGCTGCTGCATCCGGGGAATAGGACTTATAGGACTTATAGGACCTATAGGACCTATACCGGAAGCGACCTCCTGGTTGCTTATTTTCCAGTAACAGGCTGCTTCGTAACTTTCACGGCGGCCATCTTGTCTCCGGCCTTATTTGAGATGTCATACCACCCGGGAAAGCCCCGCCAGCGAACTTCTCCTTCTTTTCCGGTGGTCAAAGTTACCGTCGTGCTCCGGCGGCGGCCGATCCATTCCTCAAGCACCTCACCGCGCTTGCGGATGGTCCAATCGAGATTCCACGAAGCCGCCTCGGGCTTCCAATGACGGCCTTCCCAAAATCCCCAGAGCAGGAAACCGGTGCAGGCGGGATGGCTGAAACAGGCGATCAGGAGGTCACGGGTATAGTCGGCGGCGAGCTCCTCGTCCTGAAGCGTGGTGATGTCGAAATCCGTGATGACCTGACGCGTGACCAAGGTGGCAAAGTGGTCCGTCACGGCTAGCACATGCTCGGGTGTCGGCAGGAAGCTCTCGTCGACATGCGCTTGGTTTCCGACGCCATCGACGCGGAAGCCGTCCTTTTTCAACTGGCGGACATAGGCAAAAGTCTCGTCCGACTGTCGGCCGGGGCGGAACAACTGGTCTTCATTGACGAAAAAGGGCACCGAGGTCGCGCGGAGGGCGAGGCTGTAGATTTCCCGGTCGAGCTTTTCCAACCCGGGGCGATTGGCGAACAACTCCGCGCCGCCCCAAGCGATCGGGTGATTGATGATGTCCCATTCGCAAACACGGTCCTTGGCAAAGGACAGCCGTTCTTCGGCGGTCTTGACGAAATGCTGCCGGATCGCCCCGGGGTCCTTGATTTTGGCGAGGTTCGTCGGCACCGCCCCCTGCATGAGATAATGGCCACGGATCGAGATATTGCGTTGCTCAAGCCAGCGCATCGCTCCGTCGAGCTGCTTGAGTTTTGCGTCCTTCCTGGCGGCCCCTTCTTCCCAGCCGAAGTCCTTGAAGTCGTTTTCAAAAACGATCTGGCTAAACAGGCGGTCGACAATTTCGCGGTAGCGCTTGCCGTCATCGGACTCCGCCGTGAGCAAGCCGGCGGTGACCGCGGAACCGAAGCCGAACTCGTGTAGGCGCAGCGTCAGGGTGACTTCGGTGTCGGCCAGCGGTTTGCCGTCGGGGCCTCGGAAGCGGAGAGAAAGGTCGGCCTTGCG
>NEUO01000021.1 GCA_002304315.1 Verrucomicrobiia bacterium Tous-C4TDCM | reverse complement strand
CCGCGGTTCAGAGAGCCACCCAGCGGACCCAGCGCTTCATCCGGTGGGTGCGGGTCTGGATCTACAGACAGACTCCCTGGGGCGATTCCATCGCCAGGCTACGGCAAGTCTGGGCCGGAAAAAAAACGTAGTTTTCCACACCGATCTTACTCGAAGAACGTGTCCTCATGCCGGTAGGGCGGGGCGCAGCAGCAGAGGAAGCGCAGATGCTCGGTGGCGATGATCTGGTGCCAGGTGCCAGCGGGGATCAGGATGGCGTCGCCGGGGCCGACCTCGCGCTCGGTGCCGTCGATCTCCATCAGGCCGCGGCCTTCGAGCAGGAAGTAGAATTCCTCGCTGTCCCGATGCCAGTGGCGCTGGGTCGAGCCCCCGGCGGGGATGGTCGCCTCGGCCAGGCTCTGCTTGGAAACCGGAGCGTTCGACAGGTCGAGGAGGCTGCGGATCGTCGAGCCGTCCTTGGTCGTGAAGGGAGGCTGGTTTTGGAGGGCGCGGACTTCCACGGGGGATTGACGATTGTCGATCCTACTTCGCCTGATGGCTACGAAGGACAGGTTGAGGATTGTTGATTTTGGATTTTCAGTCGCCGAGAAAGACGAACTCTTCGGCCATCTTGTTGAGCGAGAGGCGGGCGGTTGGCAGGGATTCCGCCAGTTCGCCGAAGAGGCGGCGCGGGGCGTCCTGAGGGGCGCAGCGGCTGTCGGCGGCGTCGCGGAAGGCGCGGCGGGCGAAGTCCTCGTAAAATTCCACGCCGGGCGCGCCGCGGCGCTGGCAGCGACGGGTGAGGAAGCCGGGAAAGAGGCCGGTGAGGACGAGGAACTGGTTGGCGGCTTCGAGCTGGAGGTGAAAGCGCATCCGGCCCTGGGCCGATTCCAGGATGGCGACGAAGTCGGCGGCGTGGGTCAGCCCGGCTGGCAGGCTGCGCAGCGGATCGCCGGTGTCGCTGGCCAGCCGCTGGACCATCACCCCGGCGACGTAATCGGCCATGCCAGGGTCGGTGATGCCGGCGTCGAGGAACGAGTGGCGGACCAGCACGTAGAAGTAGAAGGCGGGCGAAACGCTGAGGGCGGAGGTCGAGTCCAGCAGGGCGCGCAGGAATTCCTTGAGATCGAGCATTTCCCGCAGCGAGTCCGGATCTTCCCAGAGGGTCCACAGGTGTCGACGCTCCCCTCCCGGCGACAGCACGCTGCTGAGGAAGGCGAAATCCGGGGGCGTGAAGCGGTCGCGGGTGGAAGGGATCCAAGTGCTCATCCTGTAGTGCGGATAGCAAATCCGGGGCCGAAATGGCGATAAAAAAGTAAAGTTGTCTTAATTACATCTGCTCCAGCCCCTGATTTTGCTCAAAAACCGCCCAAACGGCTCTTTCCCCTTTGGGCTTGCGGCGGGGATTCCTGGACTTTATCCCCCCTTTCTTCCCCGCGCCGTGCGTGGGGAGTCAACCACCGACAAGCAACCATGACCCGGAACCTGAAATCCGCGGCCCTGGCCATCGCCGGAGCCTTGTCACTGCCATCCTGCGCCACGCAGGCCACCGCCTCGAGCCGGACCACTCCGGCTCCGACGGACTGGAAAGTCTCTGCCGTCCAGCACGGCAAGGCTTCCTGGTATGGCGTCCGCTGCAATGGCGGAACCCGCACCGCGAGCGGTGAGCGTCTCAGCAACGGTGCTGCGACCGCCGCTCACAAGACCCTGCCCATGGGGACCAAAGTGCGCGTCACCAACCTTGCCAATGGCAAGACCGAAGTGGTCCGCATCAACGACCGTGGCCCTTATACCAAGGGCCGGGTGATCGATGTGACCGAAGGCGTCGCCCAGCGTCTTGGCTTCTATTCGAACGGCATCGTGTCCGTGAAAGTCGAAGTCCTCAAGAAAGCCGGGCAATAACCCCGGAACGCCTGTTCCCCTTCCCAAGCCCTCTTCCGGTCCGCCGGGAGGGGGCTTTTTCGCGGGAAGCCGGCTCCATCACTCCTCACCGCCGGGGGGGCCTCCGGAGAGACACCGCGCCCGGCGGATTGGATGTGATGGATTGGCGGAAGCCGTCTTTGACCATCTCTCCCCCCAGAGTTCCGGTCCGCTCGGGCTTCCGCCGCGCCTATCCATAGTGACAGTGCCAGAGCGTTTGCCGTTCAATGAAAACAGCCCGGGACAAGGATTTGTGCGGTTTGGAGGCCGGTCGGGTCATTCTCCCCGGGTCGCGGATCCGGGCGGGGGAGGCTCACCATTCGGTCCCCGTCCAGACCAGATCCTCCCGGGGCGTCGCGACGAAGGCCGTGGCCAGCGTGGTGCGGTAGAGCAGACAGGGCGTGCCATCCGGGGTGAAATGGAAGCCGGAGAGGTCGGTCAGCGACTGCTTGCTGGTCGTCACGACCGGATAGCCGGCGATGATCGGCACGTCGGGACCGTTGTTGATCGGTTTCAGGTAATGGACCCGCTTGAGCGTCTCATTGTACCAGGCGACCCGCTGGCGACCGTCGGGACCGATCGCGACGCGGATGCTCTTGGGGCTGACGTTGCCGGCGGTCTCGAGTTCGATCGGGCCGCCAATGCCCGAGTAGCGCTTCAGTTTCCAGGAGGGCGCGTTCCCGGAGCCGAAGAAATAAACCCGCCCTTCCGCCCCGACCCGCGAGCCGCGAAGTTGGGGGGCGACGAAGTTCTCAACGTTCAGCAAGGGGTTCGAAGCCCAGGTGATGTAGAGGCGGCCATCGAGAGCGACCGCGGGCTTTGCCCGCCAGAGGGTGCGGACCCCGGTGTAGGTTTGGGTGAAATAGAGGCTGACGTTGCTGGTGGTCAGGGGCACCACTGCGGTATCGTGGATGAAGATCGCCCCCGGAATGAGCTGGGAGGTGAAGGTCCAGTTGGACGCGCTGTTCCGGCGGGCATAGCAAATCGTCCGGCTGTTGTAGATGTAGCCGACGTGGAGTCCGCCGGTCGCATCGAGCTCCGCGCTGATGCCGGTGTAGGCTCCCGGATTGGGGTCGATGGTTTCGATAACCGAGTTGCCCAGGTTATCGAAGATCGCGACCTTCATCGTGTTGCCCTGCGACGCGACGAGAAAACCGCCGCCGTTTGGGGCCGGGACGAAGGTTCCTTGTTTCCCGAGGTTGATCTTCGAAGTGAAGGCGTCGGTCCAGACCGGCGGGCCGCCGGTGAGGAGTTTGAAGCTGGCTTTGGTTCCGGCGGTCGCTTTGACCAGCACGCGGGAATTGCCGAGGTCGTCAGGGAAAAAGTACCACTCGTTTTTCGCCGCGGCCTTGGTCAGCGGCGCGCTCTGCCACTCTGCGGGGAGGAACGCGGCGTTGAGGCTTCCGGCGGCCATGAGGATGGCGGTGGCAGCTGTGGCGAGTTTCATGGGCAAGTGCTATGGCACGGCCAGCGGAGCGATGCAAGGCATCTGACCATCAGGCATCCATCAGATCGAAGTGCCCGGCCAGAACGAGATCCAGCCGACCGGTGCGGAAGCCTTTCCGGCGGTCGCGGACCAGCGGCGTGGGGCGCTCCTGGTAGCGGCGGACGATTTCGCCGCTGCGGGCGGCTTCCAAGGCGTCGGCGATCGCGTTCGCGGCGAGCATCGAGGCCGGTTCGGGCGCTTGCGACGCGGTGGCGATCTCCACCCGCGCCGTTTCGCCGAGTCCGCCTTCCTCGCCGATGTGAAGGCCGCATTGGTCCTCGAGGATCCGCAGCGCCGCGAAGCCTTCGATCGCCCAGGCGCGGGACCAACCGGCAATCTTCAAGGCTTCGGCGTGCATCCCGCGGGCTTCGGACCATTGCTCGACCATGCCGGCCAGCGCGGCGGCAAGCGCGGCGGACTTCGGGCTGCCGTCGAGCGGGCGCAGGGCGATCCATGCGGCGGAGCGCTTGCCCTCGGCGACGTCCGGCCAGGCGCGTTCCAACAAGTGAACGCGCAGCGCCATCTTCGAGATCAGCGCGCGCAGTGGAGCCGGCGAGGGCGGATTCGAGGAGAGGCGGTGCAGGGTTTGCCGGGCGGCGGCGACGGCGGACTCGATGCGGTCGATGTATTCCGCCTCCTCCAGCACGGCGAAGCGGCCGGGATCGGTCCAGAAGCCGTCGGCGGCCATCGTTTCGAAGATCGCGGCGCGGCGTTCGTGGAAGGCATCGAGCTCGATCAGCCCGGCGAGGTCGCCGAGGCGGGTTTGCAGCGAATGGATTTCCTCGCGGGTCCCGGCCGGCCCGAGCACCAGGCGGCGGAGCGAGAGCGCGGGGAGTTCCTCGTCCGATGGCGGGGCCGTCGTTTCTTCCGCGGCGCTGGCGGAGGCGAGATCCCAGCGCAGGCGGCCGTCTTTTTCATAGAGGAAGACCAGGTCCTCGCCGTCGCCGAACTCGCCGCGGACGATGGCTTCCGCGAGCGGACCTAACAGATGCCGGTCGATCGCCCGTTGCAGCGGCCGCGCGCCGAGGGTGGGGGAGAAGCCTTGCTCTAACAAAAACTCGGTCGCGCTGCTGTCGAAGTCCAGCGACCACGGCCGCTGCCGCAGGCCGCGGCGGGTGGTCGCCTTGCGGAGCTGGGCGGACAGGATGGCGCGCATCGTTTCGCGCGACAGCGGGCGGAAGCACAGCACGCGGTCGAGGCGGTTGACGAACTCCGGGCGGAAGACCTGGGCGATCGCCTTTTCGATCTCGTCCGGCCGGAAGTCGTCGCTGGTGCCCGCGCCGAAGCCGAGCGGCACGCCTTGCGCGACCCTGGCCCCGAGGTTGGAAGTCAGGATGATGATGGCGTGGCGGAAGTCGCCGGTGTTGCCGGTGGTGTCGGTGAGGCGGCCGTCGTCGAAGACCTGGAGGAAAAGGTCCCACGTGGTGCTGTCAGCCTTCTCGAACTCGTCGAGCAGCACGACCGAAAACGGCTGCTGGCGGATCTGGCTGGCGAGCGAGTTCTGCGGGCCGGTGAGGCGCGGGAGGTTGCCGCTTTGCAGTTCGCTCATGTCGATCCGCAGCATCCGGTCGGGCGCGCCGAAGAGATAGGCCGCCAACGTTTTCGCGAGCTCCGTCTTGCCGGTGCCGGTGGGTCCGGCGAAGAGGAAGACGCCCTGCGGCCGGGTGGGATCGGTCAGGCCCGCCTTCATCATGGCGAGGCGTGAGACCAGGGCATCGACCGCTTCCGGTTGGCCCATGACGGTGCGTGAAAAGAGTTCGCGGACCAGGTCGAGATCGAGCGCGCGGCGGTCGTCGAGCATCTCGATCGGCATGCCGGTGGTGGCGGCGATGCTTTCTAACAATAACTCGCGGTCCAGTGCGCGGACGCCGCCGCCGGTCTCCGCGGCGCGGTGCAAGGCGGCGCGGATCAGACCGAAGAGGCGGCCCGGCAGCGCGGGGCCGGGGAAGAACTGCGCGGCGAGCTTGGAGGCCTCGGCGAGCTGGGCCGTATTCGCCTTCAAGGTCGCGCCGCGGTGGCCGGGATGTTTTTCGATCCAGGTGCCGGCGAGTTCGAGCGTCTCCGCTTCGCCCGGCGGCTGGATGCGGACCAGGGTCATCGCGGAGGGCAGGCGCGGGGCTTCGGCGGCGATCTTGTCGAGCACGCCGGGCCGGATTTCGCCCATCACGCGGACCTTTCCGGCGAGCAAACGAGGCAGGACGAGATCGAAGACTCCGGTCTCGCTGTTGCGGGTGCGGCCGGCGGGGATGAGTTCGGCGATCGAGGGGACGAGCCAGACGAACTTCTCCTTTTCCAAGATCCGCAGCATGCCGCGGACGCGCTTTTCCAGATCGCCGAGATAACATTGGCCCGAGACGATGTCCGGCCCGGATGCCTCGAACACGGTGAAGCCGGCGTCTTGCAAACGTCGTGCCACGAGCCGCAGCAGCGCGGATTTCCCGCAGCCTTCCTCGCCGACCAGCAAGGGGCAGCGGATGGCGGAATTCTCGCCGCCGAGCAGCATCGCCTCGAGCCGTTCGGCGGCTTTGGCGAGTTCCGGCGTGACGACGAGCGGGCTGCGGTCTTCCAGCGTGTCGCCGACCGGATCGAGGATGCGGGCGAAGCCGGCGAGGAACTTTTTCGAGGCGGCCGGGTCGGCGGCGACGGCCTTCATTTCATCGCGCAGCGGCTGGACGAGGTCGTCGGGCAGGCGGCGGAAGATGTCCTCGAGGTTGCGCTTGTCGGAGGAGTCGAGTTTCGGCATCGGTGTGCCGAACGAGGGTGTTTCCCCGGCATCGCGGCGCAGGGTGAGGAAGCGGCCGAAATGGGTGGCTTCCTCGGCGTCGTCCCATTTCCACAGGTTCGAGTGGAGGACCTTCATCACGACCGGAACCACCGGCCCGCGGGCAGCGTGGTGGAGTAGCTCGAAGGCATGCTCGCGCTCGGTGCCGTCTTCGGAGTCGATGCGCGCGGTGAGGACCTGCTCGAAGGCCGGGTGATCGCGTTCTTCCCGCCGGGCGAGGAGTTCCAGCGCGAGGAGGGCCACCGTCCCACTGCCGCGGCGGGCGTAGCCGAGCAGGTCGGACTCCGGGAAAGCGGCGGTGCTTTCCACGGCGGTTTTCAAGGCGTCGGATGCGCGGAAGGCATCGAGGGTGGGGGACTTGCTCCAGGCGTCGTCGAGATCGCACGCGAGCTCGTGGAAAGACTTGGCCTTGGGGGCTTCGGGCGCTTCTTCCGCGGGATCGGTCTTGGTCTCCTCTTCCGCCACCGGCGGCGCGGGGGCTTCTTTCACGGCCACGCTCGACCGGCCCGCGCGCCAGGCGAGGGTGGCGGCGGCGAACACGGCGATCAAGGCGACCGTGATGGTGAGGAATTGATCCATGCGGGCGCGGACTCTAGCAGCAGGGGGGAGCGATCCGGCAAGCGGAATGGAGCGTCCGATTGGCGCGTCGCGATGGATTGGAGTGTCGCCTTGAAGGCGACATGGCAGCGGACCGGCGGCATTTTCCCGCCTGTCTGTGCATGGGCGGGGTCGAGCGGCAGGATGCCGCCCGACCATCGTTATGCCGCCTTCAAGGCGACACTCCGATCACGTCGGCGACACTCCGATCAAAGCAGTACTCACTCACCGGTCCACCCGCGCGGACCCGCCGCCGACGAGCTTCTTCACCTCATCGACCGTGGCCATGGTGGTGTCGCCGGGGGTGGTCATCGCCAGCGCACCGTGGGCGGCACCATATTCGACCGCCATCTTGGCGTCGTTGAATTCCATGAAGCCGTAGGCGAGGCCGGAGGCGAAGGAATCACCGCCGCCGACGCGGTCGTAGATCTCGAGCTTAGGCCGGTGGGTCGCTTCGTGGAACTCACCGGCGTGCCAGCAGATCGCGCCCCAGTCGTTGATGGTCGCGCTGTGGACGTCGCGCAGGGTGGTGGCGACGACCTGGAAGTTCGGGAAGTCCCGCACCGCGCGCTCGATCATGTTCTTGAAGTTATCAACTTCGATCCCGGTGATGTGCTCGCTGACGCCGGCGACTTCGAAGCCGAGGGAGGCGGTGAAGTCTTCTTCGTTGCCGATCATGACATCGACATACTTCGCGATCTCGCGGTTGACTTCCTGGGCCTTGGCCTGGCCGCCGATCGACTTCCAGAGGGAGGGGCGGTAGTTGAGGTCGTAGGCGACGATGGTGCCGTATTCCTTGGCCTTCTTGCAGGCCTCGATGGTGAGTTCGGCGGTGGTTTCCGACAGCGCGGCGAAGATGCCGCCGGTGTGGAACCAGCGCGCGCCGTGCTTGCCGAAGACATCGTCCCAATCGACATCGCCGGGCTTCATCTGGCTGGCGGCGGTGAGGCCGCGGTCGGGGGTGCCTTTCGCGCCGCGGATGCCGAAGCCGCGCTCGGTGAAATTGAGGCCGTTGCGGATGTTGCGGCCGATGCCGTCGAAGGGCTTCCACTGGACGAAGCGGGTATCGACGCCGCCTTGCAGGATGAAGTCCTCGATCAAGCGGCCGACATCGTTCTCGGCAAAAGCGGTGACCACCGCGGCGCGCTTGCCGAAGCAGCGGCGGAGGCCGCGGGCGACGTTGTATTCGCCGCCGCCTTCCCACGCCGTGAACTGGCGCGTGGTGCGGACCCGGCCGTCGCCGGGATCGAGGCGGAGCATGATTTCACCCAGCGAGATGATGTCGAACTGGCAGGAAGCGGGGGTGCGTAATGTTAGGGACATGGGGATTGGGAGATTAAGATATTAAGAGATTGGGGTAATTGAGGGGGGATTACTCGTCGGAGGGGATCACGCCGTTGGCGCAGGCGATGGGGCGGGTGCCGTTGAGGAAGTTGAGGAGGTTGTCGAGGGACTTCTTGGCCTGGCGCGGGACGCTTTCAAAGGTGCGGGAGCCGATGTGGGCGGTGACGATGACCTTCGGGTGCTGGAGCAGCGGGTGGTCGGCCGGCGGGGGTTCTTCTTCCATCACGTCGGTCCCGTAGCCGGCGAGGCGGCCGGAATCGAGGGCCTCAAGGATGGCGGCGGAGTCGGCGAGTTCCCCGCGGCCGGTGTTTACGACGTAGGAGCCCTCGGGCATCAGGGCGAGGCGCTCGCGGTTGATGAGATGATGAGTCGTGGCGTTGAGTTTGGTGTGCGGGCTGACGATGTCGACGGCGGCGAAGAGCGACTCGACGGTATCGTGGCGGATCAGTCCGTATTGGGCGGCGATGTCGTCCGGCCAGAAGTTGCCGAAGCCGTGGATCTCCATGTCGAAGCCGTGGGCGCGGCGGGCCATTTCCTGGCCGATCCGGCCCATGCCGACCAGGCCGATGCGCTTTCGCCACAGCTCGTGGCCGGTGATCCGCAGCCACTTGCCCTGGCGGGTCGCGTTGACCGTTTCGACCAGGTTTTTCTGCATCGCGAGGAGCAGGCAGAAGGTATGCTCGGCAACCGTGGTGTGGTTGACGCCGGGTGTGAAGAGGACGGGAATGCCGAGTTCCTTGGTGGTGGCGACGTCGATCTTGTCGAGGCCGATGCCGTATTTCGAGATGACCTTCAGGCGCGGGAGGCTTTTCTCGAGGACCGCGCGGGTGATCTGGTCGTCGCCGCAGAGGAAGGCGTCGAATTCGCCGGCCAGCTCCAGCATCCGGGTTTCGCTGAGCGGGCCTCGTTCGCGGACGACTTCGAAGCCCTGGCTTTCGAGCTGGGCGTGGTGGGGTCCGGGAGTGTCCTGGAAGCTACAGGTGGTGAGGAGAACGCGGGTAGACATGGCGGGCGGGCGGGTTTTGGAGGGTTTTAATCTGTCATACAAGTCCGAAGTCGGGCATTGCATGGGCAACCTCTCGGGCTTGTCGGGCCAGACCGGCGGGGCGGTGTTTGGCAGGTATCAGACACTTTCGCCACAGCAAAGGAATCGCCTTGCATTTCGCCGCCGCTCTTGTTGCTGTGAGTTCCATGAAAACAACAACTTGTCCGGGTTGGTTAGTTGTGCCGATGCTGGCGGCGCTGGCATTGCCCGCATGCCGGGACAAATCCGAGGCCCGGATGGATCCGGAGTGGCTCCGGCTTGAGGCCGAGCGGGTCAAGCTGGCGCATCAGGTGGAGTTGATGAACCTTCGCCTGGCCAAGGTGGAAAACCGCGATGGCGAATGGGCCGAGCGAAGTGCCGAGCTGGATCAGGAAGTCGCACTGCGCGCCTGGCTCAAGGAAAAGGCCGGAATGTTGAAAAGCGAGTTGGTGGAGCGGACCTCGCAAGTCGAGCGTGAGCGCTTGGAAATGCTTCAGGCTCTTCGCTCGCAGTCGGTCGGGCGAACCTATGACCAGTTGGCGGGAGCACGCGGACGGACTTTCACGGAAGTTGTGATCACCCGGGTGACCGAGGTAGGGATCGAGTTCCGCCACGCGACCGGCAGCGCGCGACTGGCGGCGGCGGAGTTGACCTCCACGCAGCAAGGCATGTTCGGCATAGATCCCGGGATTTCCGGGGAGGCTCTGCAGCAAGAAAACGCGGTCGCCCAAGCTTATGAAAGCTGGGTGGACGAGCGGGTGGCCGTTTCGAACGACCGGGAAAAGTCGAGGGAAGCGGAGCTGCTGGCAGCCGAGGCCGCGCGGCTGAGGCCACAGCCGGTCGTCGCCTCGGTGGCGGCGGCAAACACCCGCCTTCGGGACAAACCGCGCGAAATGGGACGCGAACGCTACACGACCTGGTATCCCTATTCCTACTCCCGCAGCCGCTACTCTTACTGCCGGCCGGGCTACACGTATGGCACACCGTCGCCCTACTCCGTTCGTTCCTCCCCGAACATCAGCGGTATTGGCTACGCCCCGAGCGCCAGCCGTTGCCCCTCTTCCCCGGTGGTCACCCGGCGGCCTATCAATTCCTTTACCTTCCCATGACTCCCGACCCGGTCCGTTTGTTGCGCCCCGCGGGCGCTTTGATGCTTTGCCTCGCCTTCAGCTCCTGCAGTGACGATCCCGTGCTGGTGAGGCAGCGGGAAGAGCAGAAAGTGGAAATCAGCAAGCTCGAAGGCGAGCTGGCCATCCTGGACGAGAAGTTGGAACAGGTGCCGAAGGATCGTAGCTCTGAAGTGGCGCAGTTGAAGCAGGATGCCGAGACCAACCGGGCGGATGTGGCTGGCCTCGAGGCCGAGATCGAGTCGCTGGAGCGGCAGAAGGCGGACCTCGAGAAGCAGCATGAAGCCTATCGCCGCAAGTATGTCGTCCGCTGATTTTCCTACTCCCCCGAATTATCATCATCATGGGATTTTCCGACCTTCTCACTAGCAGCCGAGGACCCGGAGTCATCGGCACCTTGCTTGCCATGTTCGTCCTCGTGGGCTTTGGCACGCTCTACATGTTCGTCTTCGATGAGGGGCTGCAAGGCGGCCAGAAAACGATCCAGGCCGTGATTCGCGACCAAGGAACGCTGATCGAGACGCACAAGATCCAGATCGCCAACTACAAGGACCGGATCGAGGACGCCAAGCGGTTCAAAGATGTGGCAAAGGAAGCCGATGACCTGAAGCTGCGGGCTGAAAACGGTGCAAAGCGTCTGGCCGAATTGACCGCGGTCAAGGCCGAGGCCGAGGCTGCCGTGGCGGCAGCCGACGAGGCTTGGGCGAAGTACCGCGACGACTACCGTGCCTCCGAATGGGCGGCGGCGGTCGGCGAGGATCTTGGCAATATCACGACCACATCGGGGCGGACCTACCAGCAGGTCAAGATTCGCAAGGTCGAGCATACCGGCATCCAAATTACCGATACGACCGGCCCGAAGTCGATCGACAGCGCGGAGCTTCCGCAGGAACTTCAGGATCGGTTTCAGTTCGACGAGAAGATCAAAAAGTCCGTTCAGGAGGAAGAGGAAGACGGCCTCGAAACTTTTGGTAACAACGTGGCCGTCGCGAGCCTTGCCGAGAAGGCCCGCGGCAAGCTCGAACAGGTGCAGGGGCATGAAGCGCAAATCGAGAAATCGAACGCGGCGATCCAGGCGGCGAAGGCGAACGAGATGCGCAACCAGGCGGCACTGGACCGCATGCGCATGACATTGGCAAACGAGGAATCCAAGAGAAGTGGAGTCAGCAAGGCGCCGCAAATGAGGGAGGAACTCCGGAGACAGGAGCGTGCTGCCAAGGCAAGCCTTGATTCGATTCCGGCGAACGAGCGCAAGGTGCGCGAGGCAAACCGTGACATCACCCTTTTGAAGCGGGAAGTGGAGGCGATCAAAGCCGAGATCGCGAAGATCAAGAAAGAGCAGGAAGCCAAGAAATCCGAGGCTCCCACCCCCTGATGATTGGAGACTCCAACGAGCAGTCGGGAACCGTGGGTTTCCTGGTTGGCATCATTATCCTCGTCTTTGCGGGCATCTTGTTTTCTCTGCTCGCTGACAAGCGCTTCAAATTCTCCAGTGGCAAGGCCTCGCTGGAAGAAAGCGTGAGTGAGGGCAAGGGGCAGATCGCGAAGCTGGAGGTGCGGGTGGAGGCATCGGAGGAGCTCTGGAAAAAGAAGGTCCAGCCCCTGGAGATGCAGCCTGACGAATTGCGGGCGGCGGCGGACCGTGCCCGGGAGAGCGGCCGCCGTCTGGCAGACCTTCGGCAACGACTCAAGGATCTGGAGACCGGACTGCTCGCCGCGGACGATGCGTTCCGCGGGTATCGCGATCAGTACCGCAAGCAGGTGCGGTTGGCGGCGGTCGGCGAAGAATTTTCCGAGCTGCGGTCGCGCGGTGGCCGCACTTATTCCCAAGTCACCGTGACCCGGGTCACCTCGGCCGGGGTGGAGTTCAAGCATTCGCAGGGTATTTCGCGGCTGCGGCCCGACGATCTCGACGAGTCGTGGCAGGAACGCTTCCAATGGCATCCGGAAGAGCAGGTGAAAGAGGCTCCGGCTGAGGCCGCTGCCCCGGAGGTGGCCGAGGTTCCGCCGGCCGGGAGGCAGCCCGAAAACGAGGAGTCCCCTGAGGACCTCGCCAAGGAAGACGCCGAGAAAAAGCTCGCCGGTCTCCGGCGCGACGTCAGCGAGTCCTTGCGCTATCTCCAAAAGGCGGAGGGTGAACTTTCTCGCGCCCAAGCCGAGGCCCGGAACAGCCGGACCCGCTCCGTGCCAGGAAGCCTGGAGACGTGGGCGGACAAGGTGAAGCGGATGGAGTCCCTCAGCGAGAAATTCCGAGCCCAGTATGTCGCCGCCCGCGCCAAACTGGCCACGGCGGCTCCGGACGATCCCTTATTGCGGACGCCGGAGCGCTGAGACTTGCGACGGCTGGCTCAGGCAAGCGCAAGCCGCGGGTCGGCCGCGAGCTTACCGGTCAGGCTGTCCCAGCCGCCGGCGGTCTGGAGATTAAAAACGTGGAGGTAGAGCGCCACCAGCTTGGGATCGAACTCGCCGACCAGCGAGTCGACTGCTTGATCGAGCCTGGCGGCGTCGATTTCCGCCGGCAGGTCGCCGGTGACCGAGCCTTTGCCATCGTGCGCGATGCCCATGACATTGCAGAATTTTGCCAGCATCGGCTGGTTGCCGGCCATGAACCAGGCTTGCAACAGGTGCTCGCCGATGGTGTCGGACTGACGGTTGCGGAGGGTCTTGAGGATCCACGCGTATTGCTCGGCCAGCGGCTTCTTCTGAATGAAGACCAGACGGAGCTTCCTGCTCTGGGCCAGCGTCGAGACGGCCGACTTGTAGACATTGCGGTCGTGGTCCCGGAACCAGTCGAGCATCTGGGTGACGAGGGCGGGATCGGCGGCGGTGTAGAGTTCGTGGGCTTTCACAGTTCGGAAGATGGCTGGCGCGACTCCAAGCGAAGCGGCGGGAAATGCCAAACACCGATTTGGGAAATACGCGCGGGGTCGGGGTTGGGGACGGTTGAACCGCCAAGACGCCAAGTTCGCCAAGGATAAGAGCGGGGACTTTGAGACTGAGTGCTCCTTGTCGATGGTGATCCGGCTTGTCGCGTGGCGGTCGGGACGTATCGTGCCGCCGATGACCGCGAGTCCGGAACTTTGGAAAACCCTGCGCTGGGTGGCCGTGCTGGCTACTCTGGTACTGCTCGGCTGGCTGGGAGTGCGGACCTTCGAGCGCGGCGTGGGCGGAACGATGTCGGGGCTGGAGAAGGTGCTCGGCGCGATCACCGGCTCGGAAACCCGGATCGTCGAGGGCCGGGCGGAGATCAGCGAGACGGCCCAGATTTCCGAGCTGGCGCTGGTGGAAATGAAGATGTCGGCGATCCGGAGCTTCGAGAACGAGGCCTTCGTGTTGAACTATTTCCCCGCCGGGACCAAGCGGCTGATCGTGCGGGGCGAGTTCAAGGTGAAGGTGGGCTACAAGCTGACGCCGGGTGTTTCGCTGTCGATGGTGGACGGCAAGCCGCTGGCTCGCTTCCCCGAGCCGGAGGTCCTTTCGGTGGAGCTGATCAACTACAAGCCGATCAGTGAAAAGGACGGCTGGGCCAACGACATCACTCCGGAAGACCGGTCGCTACTGTTGCTCGAGTTGCAGAACCAGATGCGGGCGGAAGCGCGGCGCAGCGGGCTGCTGGACGTGGTGGAATCGTCGCTGCGGATGCGGCTGCGGGATTTGTTAGGCGCGGGTGAAGTGACGATCGAGCGGCTGGCGAAGTGACGTTCGGGCAAGCGCCGCCGCCGATTGTACCGCCGCCTTCAAAGGATTGGAGTGTCGCCTTCAAGGCGACACTCCAATCGCGAAGGCCCTTCTGCGATCCCGCATTTGCAGGAAAACCAGTGCGAAGAACGCGATCATCAGCAGCAGGAACGAGAGGATGAAACCTTCCAACAGAGTGGTCGCATAGACCGGCAGGAAGCTGGCGGTGGCGCCGTCGGGCTCGGGCTGGAAGAACGGCCGGCTCGCGCCGAGGAAGCGGGCAGCGCCGTTCAGCAGGGAGATCGACAGCAGGCCGCACCAGTAGTCCGGGGTGAACATCATGAAGATGCCGGTCGGCAGTACCAGCAGGGAGATGCCCGAGATCCAGCCGCGGATCCGGGCCCCGAGCTTGAGCGCGCGGGACAGGAGGTGGTCGGGGTCGGTGAGGGGTCCGCGGAGGGAGGTCAAGGTGGCGTAGAGGACGATGAAGGTGGCGATCGCCGTGAACATCGCGGCCACGGCGGACGGACTCTTCCAAAGTCCCAGCCAGCCGAGCGCGATGCCGAGGCTGGGCGCGGCGTTGAGCAGGCAGTGGAGGGACCAGTAGCGAAGCTGGCGGGGGAAGACGAATGAATCGAAGTTCATGGTGAAATGATGGCGGACAGATGAGCCACGCTGGATGAAGCAACGATGAAGTGCACGGGAAAATTCAGTGGCAGCTCCGCTTTGTCGATGCTTGCCGGCTTCGCGCCTTGGTCGGTGACTTCGGGCGGCCTTGTGAAGACAGGAGGAACAACGAAAGGGACGAAATGGGCGAAAGTTGAGGAGTGGGATCGCGGGGCGAGCGGGGACTTCTCGTCGCGGAGAGCGACGGTTTTCACGGCTCTCACTTTCGTTCGTTTCGCTCGTTTCGTTGTTTTCCGGATTCTTCTCCAAACCGCGAGGTTCAGTCCGGCACGGCGGCGCTGTCGAGCTTCAGGCGTTCGGACGGGATGCCGGCGGCGATGCAGGCGTCGAAGAGAGGCTGGATGCGGTCATGCGGAGTGTCGCGATGCGCGTGGAGAGTGGCGCTGCGGACACCGGCTTCGAAGCGGTCGCGGAGGCGGGGGGGAAGGTCGGCGTCCGTGCAAGGCTCGCCATCGACCGCGAGCGATCCGTCGCGGGCGAGTTCGAGCAGGACGGTGGGCTCGACGTAGAGGGTGTCGCGGTCGCGGATCACCGGGTTTCCGGTGCGGCCGCCGAGCAATGCGGCGAGGTCGAAGCCTTCGCGTTGGGAGAGCTTCTCGCCGGGCTTGCCGCGGAGCAGCCAAACGAGTGGCGGCGTGATCTTGCCTGCGGGGCCACCGGCTTTGAGGAGGACGGAGCGCAGGGTATCGCCCTCCTGGAGCGCGATGATGCCGGGCTGTTTCAGGGCACCGAGAACATTGTAGGTCGGTCTGCCGGCCGGGTCCTTCCGGACATAGTAGATGGTGTAGTTGTAGATCCCCTCGTTGCCGCGGTTGTTGCGGAGCTTGAAACCGTCCGGGGTCTTTTCGATGACGAAGGCGTCGGCCTTCACGTCATCCGGGAGGGTGAGCTTGGGTTCCTTTTCCCAATCATGTCCCGCGGCCTTGGAAACATACGCCTTGAGGTCGATGGATCCCGGTTCGCCGCGGGTCTCATCCACGAGGCGGGTGCCCTCAATGGATAGGGTTTTGTTGTCCTCGGGTCCGGTGAGGTTCCAACCGGAAGCATCGCGGATCAATACGCCGGAGAAATCCACGCCACTGAGATTGATACGCTGGGTATCGGCAGGGGCAAAGAGGAGCGAGAGGTAGAGGAGGATCGCTTGGATGGGATAGAATGACATGACGGTAGGATTCAGGGTTTGCGGCGGGCGACGAAGACGTTGTCGTCGACGTCGAGGGCCGGGTTGGGATCGCGGCCGTCGAGGATCTTACGGAGGTCGTGTTTCGCGCCGTTGCCACCGCCGTTGGTGAATACTTCCTCGAGCTTCGCCTTGTCCGTCCAGCCGCCGGCCGCGGCGAGGGCGTCGAGGAGGGTGGCGTCGGGGGGCAAGGTGTAGGGACCGGGCCGGGCGACGGCACCGTGGACGGTGAGGGTGATCGTCGTGGCTTCCGGTGTGGGAATGGATCCCTGCTTTCGAGAAGAACTCCTTTCCGCCTGAGCTTCGAATTTCGCCTTGGCCTGGGATTGCCTCATGCGCTGGGCGCTCTGGTTGTCCATCGACAGGGCCCGGTAGGAGAAGAGCAGAGCGACAGGGACCAAGCCCAGCAAAACACCGGCAAGCAGCAGCACCGTGCAGCCGATGCCAAGCGCCTTGCCGCCCCCGGATTGTTTGGACCTTGCGAGCCGGGCGATGATCACGATGCCGCCCACCGGCACGAGTAGAACGACGATCCCTGCCACGATGAAGATCCAGTTCGCGGGTGTTCCGGAGACCGGGTTGGGTCCGGGGACTGAGTCGGTGCCGGGGTTCCAGTGGAGGGTGGCGGTCACGCCATGATCGAGACCGATGGTGGCTTTGCCGCGTGACGGTCCCATTTCCACGCTTTCGCTGGTCCAATCGCTGCCATTCTCGGAAGTGCCGACGACCATCCTAAGGCGTGCATTGGCGGGGGCCATGGTGATCACTCTGAAATGCAAAGTGCGGCCGTCCTTGAGCTGGACCGACTGTCCGCTCGAGGGAAACCAGCGGGAGGTTTCCCCTTCGAAGACCGGCAGCTCCGCGCCCCACCCAGTTTGGGCCTGCGGGATCTCGAAGTCGAACTTCGCCCGGCCGATCAGGGTTTTCTCGCTGTCTGAGGACAGTTTTACTGGAACGAGCCAGGACTTCCCGATGACCACAAGGATGACCATGGTCAACTGGGAAACCAGGATCCACCTCTTGCTCGATTTGGACGCTGGATCGTAAGCTCCACCCGGGCGACGGCTTTGGAAAAACATCACGCCCAGGGCAGCCAGCGGCGAAAGCAGGATTCCGATCAGGGCCAGGTTTCGGGCCAGGTTTTGGGATCCATCGCTGTTCGGCATGAGGTGGCTCCACAGCCAGCCCACGCCCACGCCGAGCAGCCCCACGGGGAATGCGATCGTGGGAAAGAGCAGCAAGAAGCGTGCAACGGGGCCGGGTTTTGAATCGGCAGCCGGTCCTGTCCCATGGGGTGAGCGCCCCAGTTTGAAGATCAAGAGCAGTGCCGCGAGCAGGGAGAGCAGGAAGCCGGCGGCTGCCGAGATCGCCAGGACGAGTGGAGCATTCGGTGACACCGGAATCCGGGGAGTATCCGCTTTCTCATGCACGATGATGGGGTAGGGCTCACGCTGATTACTCGTGCGGTTTTCGTGTATTTCGACATCGTCGGCGACCAGTTGATTGGCAATGGAAGCGGCCTCGGTGGGGTCGGTGTGGCGGATGGTTAGTTCAAGAAGATCGGTGCCGGGGATCCGGCTGACTTGGACGAGAGGTCGAAGCTTCGAAATCACGAGCTCTTCGGTCAGCATCCAGCGTTGACCGAGCTCGAGTCGCCCGCTGACCCGCTGGAGCGATTCTTGGGAGCGAAGCGACTCGGCCCAGGTCATCCAATCCGCCGGGTGGGTCATTCCGGTGGGTGGGAGGATCTGGACGACGGTGCGGGCCTCGTAAACCTTCGGTGCGACATAGTTCCAGATGAAGCCAAGACCGAGGGCCAAAAGGACGAAAACCGGCGGCATCACCAGGAACAACCACCAGAAGCGGCGGAAGGGGCCGGGTGAGGTGGTCGCTGGGGCGGGCAAGGGCGGGATGGCTGCTGGAGCTGGCTCGTCCGGTGTTTGCAAGGTCTCCACCACCGTCCGGAATTCCCCGGCGGTCTGGTAGCGGCGCTCGGGTTCCTTTTCGAGAGCGCGTAGGACCATCTCGTCGAGGCGGACGTCGATCTGGACTTTCCGCGAGGGCGCGATGAGGTCCTTGCCGGGGCGCTCGCCGGTGAGCATTTCATAAAGCACCACGCCGAGCGCGTAGAGGTCGGCACGGTGGTCGACGCCGCTGCGTTCGCCTCCTTGCTCGGGGGCCATGTAAGGCGGCGTGCCCGAATTTTCGCCCTCGGCCCCCATCAGCGCGGCGATCCCGAAGTCGGCGATCTTGATCCGGCCCTCTCGATCTAACAGGAGGTTCTCCGGTTTGATGTCGCGGTGGACGATGCCCTTGTCGTGGGCGTATTGCAGCGCCTCGCAGATCGGCGGGACGATGGCGAGCGCCTGCTTGGGCTCGAGCTTTCCGTCGCGCAGCAGGTCGCGCAGGTTCACGCCGTCGACGAACTCCATCACGAGGTAGAACAGCCCGCCGGTCTCGCCGAAGTCGTGGATGGTGACGATGTGCGGGTGGTTGAGCCGGGCGAGCAGTTCGGCTTCGCGGGCGAAGCGTTCGGCGAAGCGCGGTTCGTGCTCGCGGTCGGGGGCGAGGATCTTGATCGCGACGAGGCGGTTGAGCGATTTCTGGCGGGCCTTGTAAACGACGCCCATCCCGCCGCGGCCGAGGCATTCGAGGATCTCAAACTGCGGGAACTTGTCCGCGATTTCCTCCGGCGTCGGCGGTGGCGCGGAACTCCGGACATCGCCGTTCACCACCGTCCTCGAGGCCAGCGCCTGGCGCAGCAGGCAGGCGGGGCAAAGCGACTGCGGGGAATCGGCGGGCAGCGCGGTGCCGCAGTCGGGGCAGGTGGGAGCGGTCATGGTCGGTGGTCTGCCTTGCTCAAAAGCGTGGGGAGGAAATCGTTACAACAAAAGGATCACCCGGCGAGGGCGGCAAAGAGCGACTGCATTTCTTCTTCGACCGCCTCGGGCGAGGACAGGGTGCGGGCGATCTCATCGGTGAGCAGGTGGCGGTAGCGCTTGTGGAGGCGGTGGACGGCGACGCGCAGGGCACCTTCGCTCATGCCCAGTTCGGTGGCGATGGCGGCGTAGCCAATGCGGCTGGAGTCGGCGGTGAGGCAGGGCTTGAGTCGTTCGAACTGCTCGGCCCCGCCTTCCTCGTGGGCAAGGGTTTCGAGGTCTCGCAGAACCTTGTCGAGCAAGGCGACGGCCCATTCGCGGTCGTATATCCGGTCGGGGCTGCGCTCGTCGGCGACCTCGAGCTTGAGCCCGCTTTCGGCGCTTTCCCAATCGAAGGACAGCGGGGCGATCCCGCCGCCGCGCTTGTCGCGCGAGGCGTGCTTCCAGTCGTTGATCATCCAGTGCTGGAAGGAGGCGAGCAGGAAGGAGCGGAAGCGGCCTTTCGCGCGGTCGATGTCGCGGAGGGTATCGGCTGTTAGAAGATGGGTGAAGAAGCCTTGCACCAGGTCTTCGGCATCCTCCTTCGATTTCCCCTTCCTCCGGGCGTAGCGGTAGAGCGGCTGCCAGTAGGTGGCGAACAGCGCGCCGAGCGCCGTGACGGCCCCGTGGTCGCCGCCACGGGCCGCGTCCTGGACGAGGGTCCAGCGGGTGGTGGCAAAGAGGGTCGGTTGGGAGTCGCGGGGGGGCATGGTCCGCCCGGCTTCTACCACGGGACGGCGGGAATGTTACATGGGATTCCGCGGGGGGGGCGACTCCGGCCTCGCCAACCCCATCCAGCGTTGCTACCAGCTTTTCCATGACATCTTTACTGCTTCGATCCCGGCATGCGCTCGGTTTGCCGTGCCTGTTGTTGGCGGTTCTCCTCGCGGCGGGCGCATTGACCGCGGACGAGGGTGCCAAGGAGGCCCCCCTCGAAGCGACGAAGAAGAAGGTCGGCTGGGTCGAGACCGTGAAGCTCGAAATCGAGGGCTGGACCGTGCATGCCGATACCCAACTGGTGAGTGGTGCCCATAAGGAAGAGGGGGCGCAGGCGCTCAAGATGCTGGCCAACCACTTGCAGCGGATCGCGATCTTGATGCCCGAGAAGCAGCTCGCTGACATGCGCAAGCTGGAGATCCGGATCGACCATTCCCACCCCGAGCTGCGGGCGATGCAGTATCATCCCAGCGAGCAGTGGTTGACGGCCCAGGGCTACGATCCGGCGCTGGCGAAGAAGGTCCACGTCACCCAGGCTTCCTCGCTGTTGTCGCGCGGGCAGATGCTCAAGCACCCCGCGGTGATCCTGCACGAGCTGGCCCACGCGTATCACGACCAGATCCTCGGATTTGACGAAGCTGAAATCCTCAAAGCCTACGAGACCGGGATGAAGGAGGGGATCTACGAAAAGGTCCTGCTCTTTAATGGCGAGACCGTCCGTCACTACGCCACGACCAACCACAAGGAATACTTCGCGGAAGCCACCGAGGCGTATTTCTACCGCAACGACTTCTACCCCTTCGTTCGTGCCGAATTGCAGAAGCACGATCCGGCCGGCTACGCGGTGATGGAGCGGGTCTGGGGCAAGCTGTGAGCGGGGCGCGTGTCGGGCGGGCGGATGGCTTCGATCCCGTCATGGGTCCGGAGGTCCGTGATGGCGTTGGCCTCCCTTCAATCCACGCACTCTCAAGGTGATGTCGCTTTAAGGAAGCACTCCCTCAACTGCTCTCCCATAAGTTTCAGAGGCACGCCGTGGCCGACACCCGGCCACGTGCGACCATCGACATCGAAGCCCTCTTTCTTCATCTCCGCCTCGAAGAGTTTGTACCACGCAATTCTTGTGTGCGCGGAATCCGGGGTCGAGAGAGCGGTGTCCTTGTCGCCACATGAGATGGCGAAGGGGATGTTCTTCGCCTGCTTGTTGATTTTCCCATGGCCGCCCGCACAGGCCCAGGAACCCGACGAATGGGCGGAGATGCCGATCACGTATCCCGGCTCCGCGAAGGCAAAACGATGGGCGAACTGCCCGCCACCGGAATGGCCATGGACGAACATTTTGTCATGAACCTGATACTTCTTCGCCACTTCCTTGAAATTCTCGATGAGCTGTTTCGCCCACTTCCCGTCCCCCGCCTGGTAACCGTCGGTGAACGATGGCACGATCACGATGAGCGGCTCCGGCCCTAGCAGTTGCATGAGATCTTTCCCCCTGTCCTCTCCGCGCAGCCCGCCAGCGCCATGCACATCCACCGCCACCCACATCTTCGTGGCATCTTGCGGCACCTTCTCCGGCACCAGGTAATAGCCAGCCTTCGCATCCTTGCCGTTGAAATACACCGTCTCGCCAAAGGAGATCGTCATCAAGCAGAGAGCCATGGAGAGGACGCGCAGTGCATTCTTCATGCACGGGATGATCGCACCCGACCGCACGTGGCGGAAATAAAATGTTTCGAACATGCAAGGCCACGCGGAGGTTTCCACTCTTGCGTAGGAAATGAGCATCATTACCGGCGCGGCAAGGTGCGGTATTTCAGCGATGGCGCGGTGATCGGCGGGCGGGAAGGTGATGAAAGGACGTGCTTCGGCGAGGTATCAAACACCTTGCCAGTGCTCGGCCTCCCGGAGCTCCAGCGAGAGAGGCAGGTTGCTCGGCTGGAATCGCGGGAAAATTCAGAATTCAAGGACCCCGGGGACGCAGACCCCGGGGACCGCAAGAGCGGTGGGAAAGACGGAAGTTCGCAAGGTTGCACGCGATCAGGGGGCGCTTCAATAACTGCTGAGGTTGGCAGCCTGTCGGACTTGATACCAGCCTGACTGCTGGGAATTTGCTTTTGGCGGGGGGCTCCTGAAACAGCCTTGGGGCGTCCCGAAGGGCGGGGAAAAGGGGGGTGGCACGAGATGAGACCCCCGGAGCCGACAGCCCGCTCCTCCAAAAAACAATGGCTTCGCAGGCGGAAATTCCGCCTGCGAAGCCGGGTGATTCACAATGGGTTGCGAGCTCAGTCTTCGATCCGATAGAACTCCTTCGCCTCGCTGGCCTCGGCAGCGGGTATTGTGGCCTGTCCCACGCCGAGCGAGTTGGTGGTCGCGGTGAGCGCCGGGTCCAACGGAACGAACGGGGCGACCAGGTCCGGAGATTTGGTCACGCTATAGGTTCTGTCCGGAGAGCCGGTGAAGTCGATGACGATGTCGCCCAAGCCATTGCGGCCCACACCGGTGATCACCGCCGGCACCTCTTCATTGGTGAGCCCATACAGGTGATAACTACCGCTGGCGACCGGCGATCCCTCGGGCACCTTGGCATTGATCACCAGCTCCGAACCTTGTGCCGTGTAGGTGAAGCTCAGGTAGTAGGCCGAATCGTTGTTGGTATTTCCCAGCACGATACCCGGTCGGTCGGTCATCAGCGCACCGAAGGGCCGGACCGGAGACAAGTTCCCGTTCGTGTAAGTGAGGTCGATCGAGCGGATGCTGTCGGTCGTCAAATTTCCCCAGCGGCGGGTGTAAAGCCTCACATCGTAGGTTTTTCCAGGGGTCAAGCCGCTGAGAGTGAAGGTCTGCGAGCCACCGGATTCACCGCCGCTTCCCGAGTAGGTGAAGCCGCCGAACAGGGTCTGCAACCCAGGGTCGGTCACGCCGCCATTGACCGGGTTCCAAGCGCCGTTGTTGATCGGAGGGACGATATTCTTGCCAAAGGTCCCAGTGGTCCAAGCGAAGTTCGTCGGTGTCAACGCGGGTGTCAGCGCGGCAAAACTCACGCCGTTGATCGTGGCGGCTCCCCCGCCGCTGATGGCGTGGGTGTAGGTTTTGGAGGAGCTGATCCCGCTGCTCGCGTCGGTGGTGATCGCCTGGGTTTTGAAGCCGGGTGGCAATGCCGGGACCGACGTGGAGAGCGTAGGATCCGAACCGCGATCTACCTCGAAGCCGTCGCGGGCCCCGTCCCCATCCGTGTCCTGCAGGATCGGATTGGAGCCGGTATTGGCGGAATTCACGAAGGTTCCGGAGTTCGACTCCTGCTTGTCGGTCGCGCCATCGAAGTCGCTGTCCGCACGGAGGGGATTGGTCGCCGGACGAAAACCGGCACCTACCAGTTCTTCGTCGTCGTTCAACAGGTCGCCATCGGTATCGGCGAGCAACACGCTGGTTCCCGCGGCGAGTTCCACAGCCGTGTTCAGATTGTCGCCGTCGGTATCCAGTAAGGAATCATCGACGAAGGGATTGTAGGGCGGGCGGTTCGCCACTTCGAAGCCGTCCTTGAGTCCGTCCATATCGACGTCCGCCACCAGCGGATTGGTGCCGGTATCGTCCAAGTTGGCGAAGGTTCCGGTGTTGGTTTCTACCTTGTCGTTCAAGCCATCCGCGTCGGAGTCGGCAAGCAAGGGATTGGTCGCCGGGCGCATCCCGGCGCTACCGTTGACCTCCGGTCCATCGTTGAGACCGTCACCATCCGTGTCGGCAACCAGCGGATTGGTCCCGGCCGCGAGTTCCTGCGTGGTGTTCAGGTCGTCGGTGTCGAAGTCATCGAGCGAGTTATTGACGAAGGGATTGAAGGGTGGCGTGTTGGCCGCTTCATAGCCGTCTTTCGCGCCGTCGCCATCGGTGTCGGCGACGATCGGGTTGGTCCCGCTGTCGGCCGGGCCGACGAAGGTCCCGCTGTGGGTTTCGATCAGGTCGCTCAAGGTGTCGCCGTCGGTATCGGCCAGGGTCGGGTTCGTGACCGGCCGCACACCGGCGGTGCCGAGCACCTCCGGTCCGTCGAGTAGGCCGTCGCCGTCGGTGTCGGCGAGGATCGGGCTGATGTTGGGGTAAGTGGCGCTCGCGGTATACTCTTGTAGATCGCTCAGGCCGTCGGCATCGAAGTTGCCGCTGCCGGCGCCCGGACCCGGGCCTGCCAGCAGTCCGGTCAGATCGGTGAGATTGCCGACCTTCGTGAGTTCCCAGTCGTCGAGGATGTTGTCGAGGTCGTCGTCGTTGGAGAGGGTCAGCACGAACACGCGGTCGCTGGTCTGCGTCGCGCCGCTGCTGGTCCCGCGGACCCGCACCCGGTATTGGGTGCCGTTGGCGGCAGCGGTGAAATCATGGCCGTTGCCTTGCAACTTGTCGCCGACGATCTGGAACTTGCCGTTGTCGGTGTCGCTGTCACCGGCGACCAGGGCGTAGCTTTGGGCGACATCCGCGGCTCCGCCCAGCAGGCCGGAAAAGGTGGCCGCCAGCCCGCCCGGCCCGATGCCGGACTTGAAGATCGTGGTGTCGGCGGCGATCGTGTAAGGATTGGAGGTGAAGTTGATGCCGTCGATCAGCGTGTTTTCAAAGGTCTCGAACTCGAAGTGGAGCTGGCCGGCGTTGTTGTTCCAATCGAAGGGCCCTCGATAGACCTCGTGGCCGTCCACGGAGGCGGTCATGGTCACCGGCGTGGTATCGGCAACGGACGAGAACGCGTAGTCGATCACCACATGGCGAGTGCCAACCTTCGCCGGGGATGCGCCGACCTGCGCGTAGATCGACGGACCGTTGTTGAACACCTGGGTGCCGCCATTGAAGCGGAACAGGATACCGATGTCGGTTTCACCGTTGTTCAGCCGGGTCGGCACGTCGGCGGGGGAGGCAGGGATCCCGGCGCAGAAGGCGACCCAGTTGTCGGAGGTTCCGTTGAGGGCGACCCAGTCGAATTCGACCCGCACCCCGCCACCGGTGGCGATCTCAGGCCCCACGGCACCGGAAGCGAAGTCGAAGCGGGAAGCCGCGCCGCTGACTTGAAATCGGACGGCCCCACTCCCTCCGCTCTTGAGGAAGTTGAGTTTGTTGTCAAAGATCCCGTGCTGGATCTTCGCGGATTGGCTCTGGATGCCAGTGGCGGCAAGGCCGGTGCGGCGGGCGAGGCCGGCCGGATCCGAGCTGACGTCCGAAGTGTCGAGGTTGCCCGTAGTGGCGACATTGAAATTGTCGGCCCACAGCAGGGTGCTGCCGCTGGCCGCGGGGATGGCGGTGCCCGCGAGAAGCGAGGCGAGGATTCTTGGATTCATGGTTTCTGAGGTCTGACGTCTGGGTTTCAGGGGGATTCAAGTGCCTCGGGCCAGCCCTGCAGACCAAGCGGCGTCCGCACGAAAAAACGGCCCTCAAGGATGTGATTCGATTCGTATTCGTCGCGGGGCGAAGATGCACGAAAAATTGCTGCTGCTAGGAATTTGCTTTTGGCAGGGGGCTCCTGAAGCAGCCGTTGGGGGAGTCTTCGCTGCGCTACGCCTGCCCAAACCGGAGCGGAGGGCGGCAAGAGCGGGGGTGATTCTGCAAAAATGAGTCGTTGTGCAGCAGCCGGATCGCGTTCGCCTTTCAAAGTGGGAACGCCCGCCGCGTCCTTCATCCCTAGGGATTCTCAAAGAATCGCTGAATTTTTCAGGGCGGGTGCCGCGCTGCGAAGACTACAGGTGTGAATTGGCGGGATCCCGCATGTCATTGCTCAATCAAAAAACGGACCCAGAAGCCGCCGCCGCGCCAGTGGCTGTCGCGGACCACGTCCTCGGCGCGGCGCGGGCGGGGGAGCTCCGGGTGCAGGTGGCACGGCAGCTTTCGGGCGAAGGGGAAGAAGCGATTGATGACGTGTTGCAGGAGGTGGCTTTGGCATTTCACACGGCGGGTGAAATCGGGACGGAAGCCGGAAAACAGGACGCGTGGTTGCGGCAGGCGGCCGCGCACAAGGTGCAGGATTATTGGCGGCGCGTGGAGCGTCGGCGCAGATTGCGGGCGCGGCTCACGGAGCTTTCCACGACAAACACGCCAGTGGAGCCTTCGCCTTATGAATGGGTGATTTCGCTGGAGCGCGTAAACGATTTGCACGCGGCGCTGGGGCGGCTGCCGGAGGAAGATCGCAGGCTGCTGGAAGAAAAATATCTCCACGGCCAGAGCTATGAAGAAGTCGCCGCCACGCGCCGCATGACCGTCAAAACCGTCGAATACCGGTTGCTGCGAGCACGGCAGGCGATTCGGCAACTACTCGAACACAAGCCATGAATCCGACCTCGCAACCATCCCGCACGGAAATGATCCAACGCCTCGCTGACGGCGAGCTCTCCGATACCGAACGCCGCGATCTGCTGCAAACGATCGACGACGAAACGCCGGAACGCTGGCGCGACGTAGCGCTCGGCTTGCTGGGCAACCGGTTGGTGGCCGAGGGGCTGCGCGAGACAGCTTCCGCGCCTGCTGACAACGTGATCGCTTCTCCCGCCTGGAAACGCCTCGGCGCACTGGCCGCGGCGCTCGCGATCGGCCTGGGCATCGGCGTCGTGGTTCCGCAGCACCGCAACAGCGGGCGGGTCGCAGATGGCGGGCGCAAAGTCACGCTCTTCGCAAACATGGACGATTTCAAAAAAGCCGTCGGCGAAGCCATGGTGGAGAGCGACTTTGGAGTCGGATTGCAAAATTTGCTGGCAGCAGACTCCAGCGGCGACCGTCCGATTGCATCGGCGGAAGTCGGCAGACCGCGCCCCTTTGCAAGCCATCCCGAACCAGAGGCAGTCCGCCCCGGACCCACCCCAAGTGTCGCAACGGCGAAAGCCGAAGGCGTCGAAAACAAAGTGGACGAGATTCAAAAGAGCATGGCCGACATCCACCGAATGCTCCAGTCCATGCAAAACGAACGCAAGTAGCACGAGACTGCGCTTCATTTCTCTACCAACTCAAACCTCAAACATCATGAAAGCAAACATCGACATCAAAACAACGCCCGGGCACTTCATCGCTTCCACGAATCTCCTTCCCGGCATTCTCACCATGTGCTTCGCAGCCTTCACCGTGGCCCATGCGGCTCCGCAAGAAGCCGTGAACCCTGACCCAATCGAGGGGAAGCAAAGAATTTATCGTCGCCGCCGATATAACAGAGCCCGTTCCCCACGGAGGCAACCATATCGTGAAGTGCTGGGAGTTCGGTCCGCTGGTGGAGGAAGTGATGCTCGATCAACTCACCCTTGCCGACGACACCCTTGATGAAGCGGGCGGAGCACCGCAGCAGTAGCAGGCACGGCTGCTGCGCTGGCTGGGTCACCGGATTCAGCCAGCTCAAACGATCGACAGCGCCTTGTCGGTGTTCCCCATTTTTTCCACGTGTACACCGAGCGCATCGAGGATGCTGATGTAGATGCCCTCGCGCGGCTGCCCCTCGTAGCTCAACTGCCTGCCCGTTTTCAGCTTGCCGCCGGCCTTGCCGGCCAGCATCACAGGCACCCGTTTGGAGGCGTGCTTGTTGCCGTCCTCAAATGGGGAGCCGTAGAGAATCAGACAGTTGTCGAGCAGGGTCGCGCCGCCCTCCTTGATGGATCTCAAGCGCTCGAAAAAGTAGGCCACCTGCTGGTGATGGTAATGGATCACCTTGAGATACTGCTGGCGTTTGACCTCCTTCGACGTCCAGGCCGTTAGCCCGTCGTCGTCTTCGGTCTTGCCCGAAATGTCACCCCAGTGAGAGAGCGCGTGCCACATGCCTCTCACCTCGGGGATGAAATCGAAGTAACGGTTGCTCTGCTCGTGATCGAGCATGAAGCTCGCGACACGGGTCGAGTCCGTCCAGTAGGCGAGGACCATCATATCGAACATCAAGCGCATGTATTCCTGGTGATTTTCCGGGTGGCCTCCGGGTGGTGCGGCGGTGTTCGTCAACATCGCCCGCTGCTGCTTGTGGGAATCTTCGCGGGCCAGGGCGAGCCGCTTCTCCACCTCACGCACCGACTCGAAATACTCGTCAAGTTTGTCGCGGTCCGCGCTACTGGCCTTGGATCTGAGGCTGTTGGCGTCCGCCATGACGGTGTCGAGTATGGTCTTGCGGTCATCCCGCTTTTTTTCGCCTGCGGCACCGGTCTCACCGGTAAGCCGCCGGAACACCGCCAGCGGCTCGGTCTCCCTTGGCGCGGGCGTTGTGGGCGAACTCCACGAGATGTTGTTGCGCAAGATGTCGCTTGAGAAACTCCCCTGCGGTTTCATGATCAACTCCAGCGATGAGAGTAGCGTCTCGTTGCCGATGGCTTTGGCCGCGAGCTGGTCCATGGAGATGCCGCCAACCCCCTTGCGGGCGTTGATGCCGTCGCCTTCCGGTGCAGGCCGGATCAGCCAGGTGGCACCGCCGGCGGGGTGGCTTCCCCGGAGTTCGGACTCCAGCCCGGTGATGAGCTGGAGGTCATCCTTAAACGGTTCAAAGGGCCGCATGTTGTCGGCCATTGAAAGAATCCTCCCGTCCCCATCCACCTCCGCGTTCCACGCGGACTCCGGGGATCCATTCGGAAGGTACAGGCAGCCGAGCCGGATGGGCGGTCGGTAGCGCGTCGCCGCCCGGGCGGAAAGCGGGGTCATCACCTCCAAGAGGGGCAGAGCCAACCAAGCCCCGGTGCCCCGCAACAGTGTTCTTCTCGATATCCGCCAGTTCTTCATCGCGATGGACTCTCCCCTTGGGGTTCAGGTTGCTTGCAATATTGGAAGGGATAGCTGGAGACAATTTCCCTGACAAGGGTTTGCGATGAGAAGCCGGCATCGCCCACCCGTTTCAGGATGGTCTGCAGCGCGCGCTCGTCGGCGAATGTCAATTCACGGCCAAGGGCGTAGACGAGCAGCTGGCTGCTGAAATGCCGGATGAACTCATCTTCCTTATTATTTTGTAAAAGCTCCTTTAGCCCGTCGTGTCCCACAAAGGTGCTGCCGTCCGGCAACGTTCCGGCGTTATCGACCGGACCTTCGCGCAGTTTTCCCGTCGCGTCGAAGGACTCGAGTGCAAAGCCCAAGGGATCGATCCTGTTGTGGCAGCTGGCACAGGCGGAATCGGCGCGATGGGCGGTCAAGGCTTCGCGCAGGCTGGCCGGATTCTTCTCGGCCGAGGCTTCCAGCGCGGGGATGTTCGGCGGTGGGGGCGGCGGAGGTTGCCCGAGCACCACCGCGAGAATCCATTTCCCGCGGAACACGGGGCTCGACCGGCGGGGCGATGAGGTCACCGTGAGCACGCTCGCCTGGGTCAGGACGCCGCCGCGGCCAGATTCGTTGCCGGTAAGCTGGATCCTGCGCATCTCATCGCCCGCGATGCCGCGTATCCCGTAGTGCTCGGCCAGCCGCTGGTTGGCGTAGGTGTAGTCCGAGTCGAGCAGAGTAATCAGAGGGAGGTCATCCCGGAACACCGAGTGAAGGAACAACACGCTCTCTTCTTTCATCGCCTCCAGCAACTCCGCGTCGGCATGCGGGAAGATCTCCTTGTCCGGCCGGATCGATTGCCCGAGGCCGTCGATCCGCAACCACTGCGACCCGAAGTGCCTGCTCATCCGCAGCGCCCGTGGATCCTGCAGCATGCGTGTGACTTCCGCGTTGAAAACCTCGGCATCCGCCAACTTGCCCTCTGCTCCGAGTTTCGACAGGCGGGAGTCCGGCAAGCTCGACCAGAGAAAATACGACAACCGGTTTGCCAATTCCGGGGAGGAGATCTTGTAGGCCGGGCCGCCGGGCTGCACCCGCTCGGAGCGGAACAGGAACGATGGCGACACCAGGGCCGTCCTCACAGGCAACTTCATCGCGGTGTGGTAGTCGTCGCCGAGAGTGCGCGCACCTTGAAACAGCGCGCAGTAGCGGGTGAGTTCCTCGTCCGTGGCCTCGCGGCGGAAAGCCTGCGAGAGGAAGCGTGCCAACACCCGCCTGGCCGACTCCGGCTCGTTGAAACTTTCGAGTGGTCGCGCCGCGGGCTCGGCGGAGGCATCCCAAACAAAATCCGGTTTTCCGGGCGATTCCCCGCCCTTGCTGAGCCTCAAAGCCACGTCTTCACCCACGCCCGAGCCGTAGAAATGAACATGGCGGATTTCCCCCTTGAAGTTCGCGAATTCGTCGCCGGCAGCGCCGATCTTAAACCGGTGCCCGGCGATATCCGGCCGGGCCGTGCCGTCGGCCTCGAACACCAGTTCGCCATCCACCCAGGCAGACGTTTTTGCCCCTTTCTGGAGGAGCACCGCGGTATGCCAGCGACCATCATTGACCTTTCGCGCCGAATGCTTCTGCCCGAGCCATCCGATGTCATACGCCAATTCTCCCCGATCGGTGACATACAGAACTTTCGCGCCGGCTACCCACTCATCCGCCTCCGGGGCTTTCGAAAACAAAGCGCCTCCCTTGTTGGTCTTGAACCTAACTCCGATCATGAACGAGCCATCTCCCATGTTGAGAGCCGCACCCTGCTGCCTGTCGCTGATCAACGGGAGTGATCCCGTTGCCGTCGCTGGTGCCAGCGGCGGGGCCTCGAAGATCAGCCGTTCGAGGGCAACCCTGTCATTCCAGATTTCGGGGACGACCGCATCGGCAGCCTGCAGGAATTTCTCAATCAACAACGGCTGGGTCGCCAGGGTTGCCGCCTCATTGTCAAAGCCGCCTTCCGATACCTGATCCTCGGGGAGGATGGCATAGGCGCTGGACTCGATGCCAAACAGATCGGCTATCGTGTAGCGGTATTCCGTCCTGTTCAGCCGCCTCGGAGGCACATGTCCGGGATCGAGCGGCAAGCGGCTGGCATCGACGTTGTCGAGGGTGCGGGCAACCCACTCGGAAAGCGCGGCACGCGTCGCAGCGGGCAATTCCTTGGCATCCTCGGGGGGCATTTCACCTCCGTCGAGCGCATCCCTGACCCTCGTCCACGTCTTCCTGGAGCGCCACACGTCGAGCGAGTCGCTGAACTCCTCGAAATTGATTCCGGCCTTTGTCTTCTTGTCGCTGTGACATTTGAAGCAGTAGGACTCCAGCAGGGGGCGGACTTCCGACTCCTCGAATGCCGAGCCACTGGTGACCACCAAGTGAGGCAGGACGATGAGGAGGCCCGCAGCGAGGCGTGAATTTCGGATGAGGGTCATTCCTGCTGGAAGTTTGCTTTTGGCGGGAGGCTCCTGAAACTGCCGCCGGGCCGGACCGGCCTGACGGTCGTAGCCTTGGCGAAGACCGGAGGGCGGGGAAAAGGGAGGGGCGCTCTGAAAGTGCCCGCCGCCCTTGACCCTTTCGGCGAAGGCTTGCGGGGATCGCTCTTCTTCAACCCCTCCAGTTCCTTCCGGCTTCCTGCCAAGCCAAACACCCGCAGGTCCTCCGCGTCCATCAGGCAGATCCATGCTTTCATGTCGAAAGCCGATCAGGTTCGAGCCGGTAATCAATCCCAATCCGGCAGGGAGACGCGTTCACCCAAGTGCGTCGGCCGGGTGCGCAGGAGATGGGAATTTCAAATTCAAACTGACCCCGGAGGAAACCCGCGGTGCCAATCTCACCGGATGGAGTGCGGGACCGTGGCGGCTGCCGGGGCGGGCAGGAACAGCGGTTTCGATTTTACGGCGGACTTGTAAACGCCCCAGCCGAGGGGAACGATCACGGCCATCCAGGCGATGACGAGTTTGAGGGTGGAAGCCTTCACGGGAGGTGGTGTTTGGAAGCGACGGGGCGCACCAGCAGATTGGCGACGAGGCCGAGCATGAGCAGGCCGCACATCAGGAAGAAGGTGCCGTTGTAGGCCTCCGCCTTCGGCATGCCGTCGGCGACCCGGGAGTCGTAGAGACCATTGACGAGGGCCGGTCCGATCACCGCGGCCACGCTCCAGGAGGTGATCAGGCGGCCATGAATGGCCCCGACCTGATAGGTGCCGAAAAGATCCTTCAGATAGGCCGGGATGGTGGCGAATCCGCCGCCATACATGCTGATGATGGCGGCCGCCAGGCAGACGAACAGCACCCGGTTCTGAGTCTGTTGCGCCCAAGGCAGCAGGGCATAAAGCGCCGCCCCGAGGATGAAGTACACGCAGTACACGGCTTTGCGGCCGGTGCGGTCGGAAATGGAGGACCAGATGAAGCGTCCCCCAAGATTTGAAATTGAGAGCAGTCCGGCGAATCCGGCCCCGATGGCGGCGTTGGCGGTTTTCTGCGCGTCGCTGGCGGCGGCCCCGAGGAACATGTCCTGGAACATGTCCGCCGCCCGGCCCAGCATTCCGATGCCGGCGCTGACGTTCATGCACAGCACGATCCAGAGCAGCCAGAACTGGGGCGTCCGCCACGCGGTGTCCACGGCGACCCGGGCCTGGGTGATCATGGGATGGTTCCGCCGTCCGGCGACCGGGCCGTCCGGCTTCCAGTCATCCGCGGGGACGCGGATCATGACCGCGGCCCACAGCATGAAGAAGGTGTAGATGGCGGCCATGGTGGCCAGGGCCTGTCCGGCTCCGGTGTCGGCGCCGTTCTGGAAATGCTTCATGAGTTCCTGACCCAAGGGGGATCCGATCAGCGCTCCTCCGCCGAAGCCCATGATGGCCATGCCGGTGGCCATGCCGGGACGGTCGGGAAACCATTTCACAAGGGTGGAGACGGGCGCGATGTAGCCGAGTCCGAGACCGATGCCGCCGACAAATCCGTAGCCGAAGAGGACCAGCGGCAGCGATTTGAGGTGGACGCCCAGCGAGGCGAGGAGCAGGCCGCCGCAGAAGCAGGCGCAGGCGGCCGCGATGGTGCGGCGCGGCCCGCTGCGCTCCACCCATTTGCCGAAGACCGCCGCCGAGAGGCCCAGCATGATCAGGGCGATGGAGTAGGCCCACTGGATCTGGGAAACCGGCACGCCCAGTTCGGCCATCAGCGGCTTGTTGAAGACGCTGAAGCCGTAGACCTGCCCGATGCACATGTGGGCCGCGATGGCGGCGGGAGGAACCAGCCAGCGGTTGAAGCCCGGAGGGGCCACCGTGTGCTCCCGGTTCAGGAAATTCATGGCTCCTTGGGCTTGGCCGGGCTGGCCGCCTTGGGCTCGGCGGCACCGAGTTTGAGGGTGGGAGCCTTGGCGTCCGCGGAGATCTCGAGCGCGATCCAGTGGCCGTTCATGGCATGGGCAGGAAACCCGCAGGCCAACGCGAACTCGCCAACCTCGTCGGCGGTAAAGCTGAAGTCGCTCTTGCCGTAAGCCAGGCCCTTCAAGTGGTCCGGCACCGCGGCCCCCTTGAAATAGGGCTCGGGCACCTGGAGCTTCTTCAGCGAGTCCTTCTCGATGACCAGCAGGCTGTGCGGCACCGGGCTGGGATTGATATAAGTGACATTCACCTGCCATCCTTTCGGAATGACATAGACCGCGGCCCCTTTGGCATAACCGTTGAAGTTCATGCCATAATTCTCATCATTGAAGACCGCGATCACCACCAGGTCCACGGTATTCGGCTTGGCGCCCAGCCGGAGGAAGTCCTCGGACGTCAGTCCTTCGACCAGTTCCATCTTGCGCCCCGCACTGGCCGTCGCCGTGCCGGAGCCGTGGTGTTCGTGGCCGGCGGGCGCGGCCGGAGGCTCCGCGGCGGACAAGAGGCAGGGAAGGAGCAGGGAACAGCAGGTGAATGTCGGGATACGGATCATGAATCGATGGAGTAAAGCGAGTGGGAACCACGCCCGTGGCTGGCGGAAATCGTCGGCCACGGACGGAAGCAGGATTTGCCGGGAGCCCGGGATGAGCTGCTATTTCTTCTGGAGCGGGGCCGTCTCGGCACCGGCAGGCACCTTGTCCGCGGTCACCAGTTTCCAAAGCGTCCCGCGCTCGGAGGTGTAGGGATCGACCGGCCCGCCGTAGTTGGCGCTGGCATGGGTCATGTAGAGATTGCCCGCCTCGTCCTCGCCGCCGCTGGTCGGGCGGATCGGAGTGTCGAGATCCAGCAATTCCTCCATTTGCCAGATCCCTTTGCCGTCTTTCTGGAGCCCCCAGACTTTCCCAGTGCCCCAGTCACTGGCGAAATAAATGCCATCCAGCGCGGGATAATCCTTGCCGCGGTAGATGCCCAGGCCTGTGACGCAGATTCCCTGGTCAACATGGCTGTATTCCGCGATGGGAAGCAGGCCGACGCGGGGGTTGGTCGCCTCGTCCTCGATCGGGAAGGTGTGGCTGCCGCACATGAACTTCCAACCGTAGTTCTCCCCGCCTTTGCTGGCGGCGGGCTGGAGGTTGATCTCCTCCCAGTGATTCTGTCCGATGTCCGCGATGAAAAGATCGCCCGTTTTCCGGTCGAAGGAAAAGGTCCACGGGTTGCGGATGCCGTAAGCCCAGATTTCCGGGCGGGCCTTCGGATGGATTTTGGAGAACTGCTTTTCGGTGACCCCGAACAGGGTCATCTGCTGCAGCGGGGTCAGGAAGGGGTTGTCCTTGGGAATGGAATAGGCGCGGTCCGGGGTGGAGTTTTCCACATCGATCCGCAGCATCTTGCCCAGCAGCAGGTTCAGGTCCTGTCCCGCGCTGAGCACGTCGCCTTCCCAGCCCCCGTCCCCCACTCCGATGTACAAGTAGCCATCGGGGCCGAACGCCATCTTGCCGCCGTGGTGGTTGCAGTAGGGGAAATCGATCTGCATGATCACCTTGGCACTGTCCAGGTCCGCCTTGTCCGGATTGCTGGCGGACACTTTGTATTGAACCAGCAGGGTGGAACCGTTGAACCAAAGGTCCGAATAGGAGATATAGAACAAGCCGTTCTCCTTGAACTTCGGATGGAACTCGATGCAGAACAGGCCTTCCTCCAGGAACGAACTGAGGGTCTTGTCCTTGATATCCAGGAAAGGCTTTTCCAGCAACTTGCCGTCCTTGACGATGCGCACCACTCCGGGACGCTCGCAGACAAACAGGCGGCCCGAGCCGTCTTTGGGCGCGGTGACGTGGATCGGATCGACCAGGCCATCGGCGACCTTCACGAATTGAATCGCGGGAGTTTTCGTCAGCTTTCCTCCAGGTTGGGCGACCGCGGTGACTTGCGCCCGGGTCGTGCAGGTCAGGGCGAAGGCGACGGTGAGCAGGGGTAGGGTTTTCATGGTGGGGACGGTTCGTTTGGGATCTTGAGCGGCCGCGACTCCTGTTTCGGGTTTTGGAATCCAACGGCAGCACCCGCAACCCTACCTTTCCGATCCGCCTTGCCAAGAATTTCCCTTCACCTTGTCGGCGACTCAGCAAAAGTGGATTTAATTGTCTGAGCAAAAGAGGACGGGGGTTCCTGATCTTGAGCGTAGCTTAAAGACGGAATTCCGCGAGAATGTCGGGCCACTGGGTTGTGACGACCCCAGGGGTTCTTGAAAGCTGAAGTTTGGCGTGGCTAAACGGCGGCTTCTCGGCAGCAGGGGGCATGGCCCGACCGCTCCGCTTTCAATATGCCGGAGCCTCTACCACCCTCCCTCGCCCAAGGCTACGGAAGGGCAAGCATGATGGCCCGAGGCGACGGCGGGAAGGAGGTCATCGAGATGACAAAGTCCGCTTCGACTTCCTCGGCTGCCTCGGGAAAGTTTGCGGCAGCCATGGCTGGCGGAGCCACATCTGATTGCAGCGCCAGGCAACTTCCACCGGATCTGGAAGCCCAATTGAACGGAAGTGAGGCCGTGGATAGAGCAACCCAACCGAAGAGTCCCGCAAGAGCGAGCAGCAGGGCAATTCCCGAGAAGGTCGAAAAGGCGGTCGAGGCCCACCAAACGGAAGAGCGTTCGGCCCGGATGGTGAGAACGACCCACGTCAGAGGGACCACCAAAAGCAATCCTCCGTAAGAGGCGAAGAAGCGGGGAACTCCAAGTGACAGAAATTCGTCTTCGATGAACATGTCTTCAACTTGGTGGAAGCTGGCCGACACGATGAGGGTGCCGACGATCACGGCGAGGGATTGAAGGGCACCGAGGAAGATTTGTGGCCGGTACTCCAGGGTCTTTGTGCGGGTGGGATGAGGGCGAATTTCCGGGTGGCTTGCGGACGCTCACCGCACAACTTGCAAAGTTGTGCTACTTCGGCACGTGGGGTTCGAAGGTCATGGCGCGTTCCTGTTCGCGGGCTTTGGCGGTGCGGCGGGCTTCCTTGAAGAAGTGCTCCTGGGCGCGGAATTTCTTTTCGCCGGGTGCGGGCTTCAGGCGCTCGGAGGAGCCGTCGGGCAGGATCTTGGAGGCCTGGGTGTTGTCCTGGAAGAAGGCTTCTAACAGACGCAGGATGCGGCGGCGGGCGCGGCTGTCTTCGACCGGGATCATCAGCTCGACGCGGCGCTCGAGGTTGCGGCCCATCCAGTCGGCGGAGGCGATGAAGATGCCGGGGTCGCCGCCCTGGTGGAAGTAGAAGACGCGGGCGTGTTCGAGATAGCGGTCGATCACCGAGACCACGCGGATGTTCTTCGAGTGCTTCGGGTCGCCGGTTTTCAGGCAGCAGATGCCGCGGATGTTGAGCTGGATTTCGACGCCGGCTTTGGAGGCCTGATAGAGCGCGGCGATGATGTCGGGGTCTTGCAGCGAGTTGACCTTGGCGATGATCCGGGCGGG
>NEUO01000206.1 GCA_002304315.1 Verrucomicrobiia bacterium Tous-C4TDCM | reverse complement strand
CGTCTCGCTCCCCTTCCAAATATTCCGGGCGAGACGCCCGGACCACGGTCTGCCGCGAGACGCGGCAGCCACTTTTCCACCCGGGCCTTCGGGCGATTCAATTCTTCCCCCCAACTCCCCCATGTGTGGCATTGCCGGCTTCTTCGGCGGACCTCCGTCCGCCCATTTCATCGATCAAGCGTTGTGTGCTTTGGCCTCTCGCGGCCCGGATGGGAGCGGCGTCTGGAAGGGTTTAGACCAGAGCGTTACGCTTATTCACACCCGTCTGGCCATCCTGGACCTTACCGAGGCCAGCAGTCAGCCGATGATCTATCAAAAAGAAGCTGCGTCATTGGCGGCCCGCCCCGATGGGGAAAAGTGCGACGGTCATAGACCGACGCTACAGGTCCTCGTCTTCAATGGTGAGATCTACAACTACCGCGAGCTGCGGCGGGAGCTTGAAGCGGCTGGCGAGACGTTTGTTAGCGATGGCGATAGCGAGGTGCTGCTTCGTTTGTTAGTGCGGGAGGGACCCGCTTGTTTGCCCAAGCTGGCGGGAATGTTTGCCTTCGCGTTCTGGGATGAGGCTTCGGGCACGGCGCTGCTGGCGCGCGATCCGCTCGGCATCAAACCGCTTTACTACCGGTGCGATGGCGGGTCGTTGGCATTCGCTTCGGAGACCCGGGTGTTGCAGCAATCCGGTGATCCGGTCGATCCGACGGCATTGCGCGACTATTTCCTATGGGGCACCGTACCTGAACCGCAGACGCTCAGCCTGCCGATCCGCCAGTTGCCCGCCGGACATCTGCTCAAATGGGAGCGCGGAGTGGTTTCCAGCGAATGCTGGTATCATCTGCAGAGAGTCTAGCCGCCGATGGTGACCACTCCCCTGCGGGTGTTGTGGCGCAGTTTGTCCACGCATGCCTTGGTCACCCGCGTCGCATTGGAGGAAAGCGTTAGCCGCCATTTGGTGAGCGATGTGCCGGTGGGGATCTTCCTCAGCGGGGGAATCGATTCGACGGCGTTGCTGGCGCTGACCCGCAACGTGCTGGGACCGCAGGCGGACATCCGGACGTTTTTGATCGGCTTTGATGACCCCGGATTCGATGAGTCTGGAATCGCTCGAAGGACCGCCGAGCACTTTGGAGCCACCCACACCGAGTGGCGGATGACGGAAGCAGAGGGCGCGGCGGAAATCCCGGCTTTCCTGGCTGCGGTGGATCAACCGACCATCGATGGATTCAACACCTGGTGCGTGAGCAAACTGGCGCGGCGGGAGGGGATGAAGGTCGTGTTGTCCGGCCTCGGCGGGGATGAGTGGTTCGCGGGCTACGGCTCGTTTGAGCGGGTGCCGGAGTTTCATGCCTGGTTCCAGCGGTTGGGACCGCTTCGCCGGCTGGCGGCACGGATTCTTGAGACCCGCCCCCACGGCACGCCTTGGCGGAGGTTGGCCGCGTTCTTCCGGGGCAACGGCACTTGGTTGGAAGCCTATCACGCTCAGCGTGGGATCTTTTCCGCGGATGAGGCCGCGAGCCTAACTGAAAAGTTCGCCGGGTTGAGGGCCTCGCGACCGGACTGGTTGCTTCCCGATCTGGCAGAGGATCCCCGCGAAGTGGTGAGTCAGTTGGAATGCAGCCGATACATGCGCAACCAGTTGTTGCGCGACAGTGATGTTTTCTCGATGGCGCACGGTCTCGAGTTGAGGGTTCCATTGGTCGACGGTCGCTTGGCCGAGAGCCTTTTGAAAATTCCGGCCGATGTCCGTCTGCGCCAGGGAAAACTATTGCTGCTAGAGGCCGTTCCTGAAATTCCGGAGTGGGTCCACAATCAGCCCAAGCGCGGTTTCCGCTTTCCGTTCCAAAGTTGGATGGAGGGACAATTTGGGGATTTGCTAGGCGAGGCTCAACAAACGTCACCTGTGCCCTTGAAAGCGTGGTATCGATCCTGGGCGGTGGCGGCGGCGCTTCAGAAGATTCGAAAACAGGCTATTTGAAGAATGCTGGTGATTCACACTTCGCCGCCGATGGGGCCATCCTACGGGGGACCCTTTCAGACGGTGCGAAAACTGGCGCAGGCGCAGGTTGCCGCAGGGCTTTCGGTATCCGTCAGAATGCCTTGGAGTGCGGAAGCTGAGGCGCATTGCGCCGACTGGGCTCCGGCAGACGTCAAAATTTCGGGTGAGATCCTTTTGCCGGCTTTTGGGTGGTCGCCCGCTTATGGCCGGGAGCTTCTCGCAAGTAGTGCCGATGTGTTGCATACCCATGGCATCTGGCAGCATCCGTCGTGGGCTGCCGTGGCTTGGAAAAAGCGCTGGAAGCGCCCGCACGTCTGTTCGGTGAGGGGAATGCTCGAGCCTTGGGCATGGCAACACCATGCTTTGAAGAAGCGGCCGGTGTGGTGGCTGATGGAGCAACGCAATCTTCAAAGCGCTTCTTTACTGCATGCGACCTCTGCGCGGGAAGCGCAAGCGTTCCGGGATCGCGGGCTGAGGGCACCGATTGCCATCATTCCAAATGGAGTTGATATGGTGGAGAAACCACGAATCAGGAATCCAGTTGCTGAAAGTGAGAGACGAACCGCGCTGTTTCTGAGCCGCTTGCACCCGAAGAAGGGACTGCCATTGTTACTGGAAGCTTGGGCGAAACTCAGACCAGAGAATTGGAATCTTCACATCGTTGGCCCGGATGAGGGCGGTCATCGCGCGGACTTGGAACGTCAAGTAACCTTGCTCGGGTTGACTGATAGAGTTCACTTCTCCGGTCCTTTGACGGGGGCACCCAAAGCACAAGCGTTTTATGAAGCTGACTTGTTCATATTGCCCACTCATTCCGAAAATTTTGGGGTCGCCATTGCGGAAGCGATGGCGCACGGACTTCCGGTGATCACGACCCACGGCGCGCCATGGGAATTGCTCGAAACCGAGCGCTGCGGGTGGTGGGTGCCCATCTCGACGGATGGCATCGCCGCCGCGTTGGAGGATGCGACTCGCAGGAGTCCGGAAGAGCTCATCGCGATGGGTGAACGCGGGCGGGCGGTGGTGGCGGAGCGCTTTGCGTGGGACAGGATCGCAGGGGAGATGATCGCCTGCTATGAATGGGTGCTGGGGCGCGGGCCGCGGCCGGGGTGTGTGCGGTGACATTGCGGGGCTTCCCATCGGTCCCTCTCTTCAAGCGATGCTCGATCTCTCGAAATTCGACAACTCCAGCTTCGTGCGTGGGGTGCCGCGATGGAAGGAAGCTCTGTGGTGGCTTTGCCGCTCGCTGCTGTTCGCGCCTTGGTTTCCGGTGCCGTCGGCGCTGAAGGTGTCCGCCCTGCGCTTGTTCGGGGCGCGGGTCGGACAAGGTGTGGTGATCCGCAGCCGGGTGAACATCACGATGCCGTGGCGGGTGGAGATCGGCGATCAGGTGTGGATCGGCGACGAGGTGCTGATCCTGAGTCTGGACCAGGTGAGGATCGGGTCGAACGTGTGCCTTTCGCAACGCGCCTTCCTGTGCACGGGCAATCATGATTTCAGGAAGGAGAGCTTCGACCTGATCACCCGGCCGATCGAGATCGGCGAAGGCAGCTGGATCGCCGCCTGCGCCTTCGTCGGCCCGGGGGCGGTGGTGCCGCCGGGGACGATGGTGCGGGCGAGGGGTGGGATTGACGATTGATGATTTTTGATTGTCGATTGCGGGACGGGAAGAGGTTGGACCGCCAAGGCGCCAAGAGCGCCAAGAGGGGAGATTGACGATTGTCGATTGAAGATTGTTGATTTTGAATGCACGAGGAGTCCACCCCTCCTCTTGACCCGAGCCTGATGGTTGAATAAGCTCGCACCATGAAATTGGAATTTGAAGTCCCGGATTCCTCCCTCTCCGCGCTGAGAAAGGCTCCCAAAGAGTTCACCGCGTGTCTTCGCTTGATGGCGGCGGCCAAATTGTATGAAGTGTGGGATTTGAGCCAGGAGAAGGCCGCGGAATTGGCCGGTCAGTCGAGACAAGATTTCCTCGTCAGCCTATCGCGACTGAGGGTCAGTCCATTTCAGGGCGTGGAGGAGCACTTTGAAGCAACTTCGTGAAAAGCATGGAAACGAACTCGAAAACTGGTGGCATGATCGCTTCGGCTTCGGCTGTGACTGCCTTACAAACTCTGAAGGGCGTTATTTACTCCGGACCCCGGCGTTTGACCGAATCCGAGATCGTATTGCTGCGGCAGTCAAAGGCTGAAGTGGCCCGGCGTGTAAGGCAGTTGATTGTTGAGTCGAAAGATCAGGCGTCGCCAGCCGGCAGTTGAATTCGAGCATCACATCGAACGCGTGCGTCTCGCATCGGGCGTTCCCGGGTAGAGGCGGCCAGGATTTCCGGATGGAGACGTTCGACCTGGTCACCCAGCCGATCGAGATCGGCGACAGCAGCTGGATCGCGGCCTCATCTTTCCCATTGTTCGCACTCGAGCTTGCGGATACGATGCCTTCATGGAAATCACCCTCGAAATCCCTGATGAACTTTCGTCACCTCCTTTCGGTGATCCCTCCAGGATCGCCTTGGAGGCTTTGGCGGCCAAGGCATACGAAGAGGGAGTTCTTTCCGAGGAACAGGTCCGTCGAATGCTTGGACTTCCCTCCTGCTGGGAGGCGAGGGAAGTGCTCTCAAAGCACGGCGTCTGGCCCGGCACCACCATGGACGATGTGTTGAGCGACTTGGAGATGCTTGAATCCCTGCGGGCCGAGCAACCGTGATCGTCGTCAGCGACAATTCCGCATTGTCCGCGCTGGCTGAGGCCGGGTTGATCGATTTTCTGCCACGTTTGTTCGGCACTGTGGTGGTCCCGGAGGCGGTTTACCGGGAGACCTTACACCCTGGGGCACCGGGACTTTTGAGGGAATGGGGCAAACTGCCGCCGAAATGGCTCAAGGTCGTTGCGAATCCGCCAACCCTCTTGGCCGAAACCGAAGGCCTAGGGCCCGGCGAGGCGGCAGCCATTACGCTGGCTTGGGAAAACAGGACTGCATCCATGCTGATTCTCGATGAAAAACGGGGCAGACGGGTCGCCGAGGCGCTTGGTTTGCCAAAGACCGGAGTTCTCGGCATTATCGGCGAAGCGGCGGGTCGAGGGTTGCTGGATTTTGACGAGGCCATCGAACGGATAGTCAAAACCGGTTTCCGCATTCACCAACCCTTGATTGACGTGGTCAGAAGCCGCCTGAACATTCCCTGACTCCTCGTCTGAACATCACGTTCCCGTGGAAGCTGGAGATCGGCGATCAGGTCTGGATCGGCGACGAGGTGCTGATCCTGAGTCTGGACCAGGTGAAGATCGGCTCTAACGTGTGCATCTCACAGCGTGCCTTCCTATGCACCGGGAGCCATGATTTCCGGAGCGAGGGATTCGACCTGATTACAAAACCCATCGAAATCGGCGATGGCTGCTGGCTGGCCGCGTGTGCGTTTGTCGGACCGGGCGCCACAGTGCCGGCGGGGACGATGGTGAAGGCGAGTGAGGTTTGGAAGAGGGAGAGAGAATGTTGAATGATGAATTTTGAATTTTGAATGCACGAGACGTCCAACCCTCCTCTTGACCCGACGCTGATGGTTGAATAGCTTCGCACTATGAAATTGGAGATTGAAATCCCGGATTCCTCCTTGTCCGCACTGCGTCAAGCACCCAAGGAGTTCACGGCCTGCCTGCGTTTGATGGCGGCGGCCAAGCTCTACGAGGTGGGAGATCTGAGTCAGGAACGGGCGGCGGAGCTGGCCGGGCAGTCAAGGCAGGAGTTTCTTGCCAGCCTCTCGCGACTGAGGGTCAGTCCATTTCAGGGCGTGGAGGAGGATTTCTGACTGGTGTTGTTGGCGAAAAAACGAGGACTCATCGCCGAGGCGGGCAGCGCGCTGGATGCCATCGTGGCAGCGGGACTGTATGTTTCGGAGAAGACACTGGCCGATGTCCGGGCAAGAGCTGGGGAGTGACCGAGTGGATATTTGTCTTCGCTCGATCACCTCTCGCCGCTGGCTGAAAGCCCGACGGTCATCGACTCGCCGCTAGAGGGTTCCGGCAAGGTGAGGGTTGGCAGCAACGTCCATGTCTCACAGCCCTCCTTTGTCTACTGGTGAGCGCGAGTTTTTGTGGAAAGCCACTGAGTGCAACAAGTGTCTGGAGCATCTGAGAGGCGTCTGGCCTCCCTCATTCCAAGTCCGGGCGAGACGCCCAGACGACGATCTGCGGCGAGACACCACAGACACGTTCAAGCGGCCTTTCCACAGATCATGATGCACGGCAGTATCAATTCCCCGCCCCACCATTCCTCTTGATTTGAAGAGAAGAATTTCACCGGGGCACACAGAAGCAGTCGAGGAATGGAGCAGTGGGAACCATCGCTCTTGGAAGCAGCTTCGCCTACGCCGGGAAAACGATCTTCAAAGTGGCGGGCCGCCGTGATTTTGACTCTCGCCGGGGTGCTGATGGGCTTGATCATGGCCGCCTCTTGGGCACCGGAGTCTCAGATGACGAAGCTGCGCTGGTTGCCGGAGTGGGTGGCGATTCTTGCCGACCGCGCCCCGAACCTTCGCACGGCGGTTCCGTTCTTTCCTCTGGCGTTTCTGCTGGTTTTTGGATTCACCGGCCGGAACGTCAGGTGGCCGGTTTTTGGAGCGGTGCTGACAAGCGTGATCTGTCTGCTGCTCTCCGAGTTCGGCCAGAAGTTCCTGCCGCATCGCACGGCGGACGTGAAAGACCTGATGTGGGGCGGCGTGGGAATCGTCATTGGCACTTCGCTGGCGTCACGTGTGAAGAAGAAGTCTTAGGACGATTTCCAGGACCAGCGTCCATCCGATTCACTCTCCCGGAATACCCATCGGAGCCAACCCTTTGCGAGCGATGCATCTTGTCTTCATCAATCAGTACTATCCGCCGGATCTCGCTCCGACCGGTTGGATGCTGGAGGCCGTCGCGGAGGAGCTGGTGAGGGGCGGGCACCGGGTGACGGTGATCTGCGCGGCCGGTGGCTATGCGGAGGAGGGAGGCAAGTCGGCGGGACGCCCGATACAAAATGCCGCGGGCGGACCGGAGGTGATCCGTATCGGGGCGACCGGGTTCGGGCGGAAGACTTTTGCCGGGAAGTTGCTGGACTATTTATCCTTCTATCTCGGGGTGGCGTGGCGGTTGGCGTTTCTTCACCCGCGGCCGGACCGGGTGGTGGCCTTGACCACGCCGCCGTATCTTTCGGTGCTGGCGCGGGGGCTCTCGAAGCTGCGCGGGGCGGATCATGCGCACTGGGTGATGGATCTGTATCCGGATGTGATGGTGGCCCATGGCATGCTGACGCGGGGCGGTGGCGCGCACCGGGTTCTGGCGGCACTTGGCCGTTGGGCTTTTTGCGGCAAGCGCCGGGCGGCCTTGCTGACCTTGGGACCTGACATGGCCCGACGGGTGGCCGCGCTTGCGGGCGACCACGGGTCGGCGGTTTCGGGCGGCGGGGTGGACTGGGTTCCCCTCTGGGCGAGCACGGACTCCGCGGCGGACGATCACTCCAGCGCGCCATCGGCTCGTGCGGCGGAAGCCAGCGTGGAGCTGGCGGCCATCGGGCTGCGGAGACGCCGGGGCTGGGCGGACGATGAGATCGTGGTGATGTATTCCGGCAACATGGGACTGGGGCACCGGTTTCAGGAATTTCTGTCAGCGGCGCGGGTGCTTGCGGACCCGTCGCGCGGCATGGCGGGGGAGGGCTCCCACTATCGCTTCGTCTTTTATGGCCGGGGCAAGAGGCGCGGTGAGATCGAGGCCTTCGTGCGGGGAAATCCCGGGCTGCTCGTGGAGCTTCATGATTACGCCCCGGCCGAAGATCTGGCAGTCCATCTGCGGAGTGCCGACCTTCATCTGGCATCGCTGGAGGGTTCCTGGACGGGCACCATGCTTCCCAGCAAAACGCAGGGGGTGTTTGCCGCGGGTCGTCCGCTCCTGGTAGTCGGGGATGCGGATTCCAGCATGGCGTGCTGGGTTCAGGAAAGCGGCGGCGGGTGGGTGGTCAGCCCCGGCGATGATGGTTCGATGCTGGCGGCCTTGCGGGAGGCGGCCCGAAGCGCGGAGCGAAGAAAAAGGGGGGATGCGGCCCGGGATCACTCGCACCGCCATTTCAGCCGTCGCGAAAACGTCACCCGCTGTGCCGCGATCCTGTCGAGGCCGCGGACCCCTTTTCCTTGAGCGATTCCAGCTGCGGATTCCTGGGTCAGCCGGCGGTCTGGTCCTGCCGGCCCCCGGGCAGCGGCGTCAATGGATCTCAGGTGCCGTCGCGAGGTGGACGGAGTGACCGCGGAGCGCGGGCCAGGTCAAGCGGGCAGCGAACGCGTCCTGCCGGTGCCTTTCGCCCGGTCATGGCAAAAATTTCCGGTGATTTCGGAGAAGTTATTATGAGAATCGATGCACTGCTGTTGCTCGTTGCCACGTTTGTCGCATCCATGGGAGCCACGCGGATGATGATCTGGCTGGGTCCGAAACTCGGCTTGATGGATCAACCTGATGAACGGAGAGTTCACCAGACGCCGATTCCCCGGGCCGGCGGGCTCGCGGTGTGGCTTACTTTCGTGCTCGCGATGCTGCTGCTCACCCAGTCCGGAGTGATGGGGCCGGTCAAGGGGCTTCAAGGAACCTGGGCTTTCATCCTTTCCTCGGTGATTCTCGTTGCGGTCGGACTGGTGGACGACCGAATGGGAGTTCCGGCCCGGGTCAAGTTGGGCTGCCAGATCGCCGCGGCCTTGGTTTACTGGTGGTTGAAGCCGGGTGGGGCAGGCAACCTTCTCGGAGTTGCGGTCCCGTGGTTTGTCGACCTCGCGTGCTGGATCGCGTGGATCGTCCTGCTGATCAACGCCTTCAACCTGATCGACGGGCTTGATGGTCTGTGCGGCGGATTGGTGGCCATCAGTTTGACGTGCATGGTCGTGCTCGAGGTCGCCCAAGGTCGCCTGTCGGAGGCGCTGATTCTCGGCCTGATGGTGGCCTGCATCGGTGGCTTCCTGTGTTACAACCGCAATCCCGCCCGGATTTTCCTGGGCGACACCGGATCGATGATTCTCGGATTGTTCCTGGCAACCATGGCGAGCGATGTGGTGGGAAGGAAGACTCTGGTTGGAGCGGTTTTGTTGCCGGTCGCGGTAGCCGGGGTACCGTTGATCGACGTCGGTTTGGCGATCTGGCGTCGTTCGGTGCGAAGTGTCGTCAGCCAGTGGTCCGGTGGACTCCCGATCGGGATTTTTTCTCCGGACAAGGACCATCTCCACCATCGGCTCCTGGCGCGGGGATGGAGCCAGCGCAAGGTGACGCGGGCGCTGCACGGGCTGGCAATCCTGATCTCCGTGGTCGCGCTGCTGCCGACGATTCTGGGCGGGGTCGGGACCGTGTTGGCGGCGCTGTCCGCGTTCGTGATCGCGCTTTTCGGGCTGAAGCATCTGGCGAGCGTGGAGTTTATCCAAAGCGGCTCCCTGATTCATCTAGCCATCAAGCGCCGTGCGAGCGGTGTGAAGAGGCGCGCCGTGTATTTCCTCTACGATGCCGGCAGCCTGGCCACGGCGTGCATGGCAGCGCTGATGATTGACGCCAATCTGGGCAAGCGGGATTTCCTGCTCGCCCAGCCTTGGGTCCTCCCGCTCGTTTTCACCGGCATGGGAATGACGATGCTCTGGCTGCTGAAGATTTACCGCCGCGTGTGGGCGCGCGCCCGGCTGCGGGAGTTCGTCCTGGTGAGCGGAGGATTGCTGTTTGCCGCGGGGGCAGCCGGGACACTCGTCGACGTGGCTGCGGGCGATTTGACGTGGCGGATGGTGCGGGTGTCCCTGATGACCGCGGCGTTCGCCGGTGCCGTCGTGCTCCTGCCGCGTGCCCTCCCGGAGATCTTCCGCGAGCTGGCGATCGACAGCATCCACCGGCAGACGCAGCGGAATCCAGCGGCCGTGCAACGGGTTCTCGTGTACGGTGCGGGTGACCTCGGGAGTCTCTATCTGGATTATCTCGCCAACATCCCGCCGGATCATTTCGAGCGCTTGCAGGTCATGGGTCTCGTCGACGACAAGCCTGCCTTGCGGGGCCGCTTGATCCGCGGGTTCGAGAT
>NEUO01000205.1 GCA_002304315.1 Verrucomicrobiia bacterium Tous-C4TDCM | reverse complement strand
TGGCGCTGGTGTTGATGTCCCAGACGCCGTCGCCATTGCGCCACTTGGGGGTTTCGTCCTGCACCGTGCTGAGCACGATGGCCGAGCCATTGTCGGTGAACGTGCCGTTGATGCGGAACGGCATCACGAGGGTCAGGCCGGCGGAACCGCTGCTGCCGCCGATGGTGGTGTAGTCGATGAGGGTGGTGCCGGCGACCGGGGTGCCGGCGACGCGCAGGGTGGTGGGTCCGTTGACGTCGAGGGCGCTGGTGGTCACGAGGGCGACGCTGGGCGAGGCGGCCGGGGTCAGGACGAGGGTCGCGCCTCCCGCGCTGCCGAGGGTGAGGGTGGATGCGTTGAAGGTATCGCCGCCACCGATCTGTGTGACGCCGAAGGTGGCGGTGTCGGAGACCGTCACGGCACCCGCACCGGTCTGGGCGGAGGTGGTGGTGAGCGTGCCGGCCTGGATGTCGGTGAGGCCGCTGTAAGCATTGGCGCCGGTGAGGGCGAGGGTGCCGGCGGTGTTCTTGGTCAAGGCCATGCCGTTGGCGGGAGTGCCGTTCGAGATCACACCGCTGAAGCTGCCCGCGCCGACAGAAATGGCGGCGGTGTTGGTGGCGTGGGAATTGGTGACGCTGCCCGCGCCGTTGAGGGTGCCGAGGTTCACGGCGACGCCATCGACCTGGAGGATGTTGGCGGCGCTGACGGCCCAGGTGGCGGAAGAGCTGCCGGCGGTGGCTGAGGAGAGGCGGAGTCTGCGGTTGCCGGAGGAACCGTCGAGGGTGAGGGAGCCAGTGAAGCCGGAGTTATCCCCCGAGAGGCGGACCTGTCCGTTCGCGCCGGTGGCGGTGTTGCGGTGGGCGATGGTGCCGTTTCCGGTGAGACCGCCGGAGAAGGCGACGCCGCTGGCGTTGCCAGCATTGGTTCCGTTAACCAGCCAGGTGATGGTTCCGGAAGTCGAGATGCTCGGGGACGAAACGGTGAAAGCACCGGCGTTGTTGACGAGATGCTCAAGAGTGGAACCGTTGCCGAAGATCAGGTTGCCGCTCTGGATTAAGGAATTGGTTCCGTTGTTCACCTCAAGCTGGAGCTTCGAACCGGAGCCGGAGATACTGATCGGTGCGGCGGAATTTAGGCCGATGCCGCCGGCTCCCGAATTCGCGCGAAGGCGGAGGTTCGAGTTGGCCGCGACCGTGACCGAGACATCGCTGGAAAGTGACGTGGTGCGGCTGCCTCCGGACTGGATCCAAGTGTTGGAGTTGGCGAGGTTGAGGGTGCCGTTGCTGATGGCGTAGCCGGAGCTGATGCCGATCGCGCCGGAGCCGGAGGTGCCGAGGGTGAATCCGCCGAGGTTCATCGTGGCGGCCGCTTGCGCCCCGAACATCAGGTCTTCGCCAAGCCCCGCGTTGACGCCGGAGCCAGCGAAAGGCGCGCCGTTGGTGTTGGCGTTGGTCACGTTCCATGCCTGGTCTCCGGCCAGTGCGATTTTGGACTGGATCAGTAACGCATGGGTGGCGGCGGACATGTCGATGCCCGAGGTGCCGAGAGTGAGCGTGTTGACGGAAGATGCGTTGGTGATCTGGACGCCGGAGGTGGTGGAGCTCGTGTTGGCCGTGCCGCCGACGTTGGCGATGCGGATACCCTGCCAAGAGAGATCTCCACCCAGAGTGGTGATGGTATTACTCCCGACGGCATTGCTTGCAGTGACGGCATTGTTCCAGACCGAGACGTCTCCTGATGTCGGCGCTGTATCCCAAGCGCCTGCCAGGTTCAGGGCCGTGGTATTGTTCTGCTTGATGCGGTCGACCGCCTTGGCGGATGCGCCGAAGATCACAAGCGAGGAGCCGAAGAGATTCAGGAGCCTTTGGTTTTTCATGGGTCTAACGTGGTGGATATTATTGGGTTCGAGGTCGGTTTCAGGGGAGAGAACGTGATTCGGGAGCAGGATTTCAGCAGCGGCTCGGCCCCGGTTCACCAAGCGGCCGGGGTTGGCGGCGGAAGGAAGACTCCGAGAGAAGACCAGTCGCGGGATCGCCAGCAGCGGACACGTGGGGTCGCAAAGACAGTGGACTCATGGGTTTCGGGCCGAGGGTTCTATTCAGCATCGTGGGCACGATGCTGGGAGACTTGTGTGGAGAATGAGGAGCCGGCGACCGCCCGGTCACTCCCGCATTCGTGCTAGCCGCCGCCCACCGGAAATGGCGTGTTCAAAAAACCACCCCCAACCAAGGCGCTTTCTCCCTCCCCCTCCCTTCACCCTCCCGGTGCGCGATTCTCCAGGAGACCCTGCTGCAAAGCGATGCTGGCCACATGGGTTCGGTCCTTGGCTCGCAACTTCTGCATGATATGCGTGATATGCAACTTCACCGTGTTCTCGCTGATATTGAGACGGGTGGCGATTTCCTTGTTGGAATTCCCTTTCACCAACTCGGCGACCACTTCGAGTTCCCGGGGCGACAGGCTGGGCCGCTGGATCCTCGATGCCAACTTGGCGGCGATGTCCGCCGAGAACGCCGCCTTGCCCTGCGCCGCCAGCCGGACGGCTCCGATGAGTTCGGGCCGCCGCGAGGACTTGGCAAGGTAACCGACAGCCCCGGCCTGAAGCGCCTGATAGATGACTTCCTCGGACTCGAAAGCGGAGAGCACCAGCACACGGGCGGCAGGAAACTCGGCATGCAAGGCCTTGATGACATCTCCACCGGAAAGATCCGGCAGGCGCCAGTCGAGGATCACCAGGTCCGGCCGGTGCTCGCGGTAAAGTGCGATCGCGGCTTCACCGTTCTCCGCTTCGGCCACGACTTCGAGGTCGGGCTCCAGATTGAGCGATGATGCCATTCCGATCCGGACGACATAGTGATCGTCGACGAGAAGAATGCGGCAGGTCGGGTTCATAGGTCTTTGATAGATGTCCGGGGAAGTTCAAGGATCACCGCGGTCCCGCGGCCTTGCCCCGGCGGCGGTGATTCGATGCGCAGCTTGGCCTTGAGCTTGTGCGCCCGTTCCCTGAGTCCGAGCAAGCCGAAGTGTCCGCGCGCGCTGGCGTTTCCGATCGCCTCGGGCGGGATGCCCTTGCCGTCGTCTTCGATGAGCAGTTCGAAAGCCTCTGCATTTTCACTCCAGCACACCTGGACGACCGAAGCGGACGAGTGCTTGTGCGCATTGGCCACCGCCTCATGCGCGATCCGAAGCAAATGGGCGCTTGCGGGAAACGGCAACTTCCCGACTCCCCGCATTCCGTGGATCTCTAGTCGGGTTGCACCTTCATCGGTCCAGGTGCCCCGGAGGCTCTTCTCCAGTTCTTCAAAGAACGAAGTCCCCTCCCCGGCTTCCGGTGCCCGCAAGTCCCAGATCGCTTGCCTTGCCTCGGCGCGGCTGTGGTCCGCCATTTCCGCCGCGCGCTCTAACATCTGGCGCGGCAAAGTGCCGGGAGCGATGACGGAGGCGGCCGCGTCGAGTTGCATCGTGAGCCCCGCGAAGTGCTGCTCGAAGGTATCGTGCCACTCCCGCGCGATCCTCACCCGGTCCTCGTGCACCGCCTGACGGCGGATCACGATCTCCTGCTGGCGGACCTGGCGCTTCAGTGCCACGACCCAGGCCCCGGCGGCGGAGAAAAGCACCAGCAGGCCGGCGAGCAGCAAGCCAAGCCGCCGGGTGTTCCAGAACGGTGGCCGGGCCAGGACCGCGAGGTCGCCCACATCCCGCGACAAGAGTTGGAAATGGCCTTCGTTGCCGAAGGAATCCACCGCGGGCGAAGGGCGGTTGATGCATACCCCGGTGATCCGGACTCGTGAGCCCCGCTCGACCGGAGGCAAGCCCGCCGGCGGCGTTCCAACGGGCAACCGCGCCGAGAACGAGATCTCGCCACTGTTCAGGATGAGGATCTCCTCGCCAGGGCTCTTGAAGTTCTCCACGACGACGCCTTCGAGATCGACCAAGCGGCCATGAACCAGATCGGTAATCATCTCGGCCATTGGAGCACGGATCGGCTCGATGGCTGCCAGCAATTCCCCGAAAGGCTGCCACATCGCGTCGCGAAGCATGCCCGCCCCGTGATAACCGCCCGGAATGCCCGAGCATTCCACCCGGGCGTTCAGGGCAGGCGGGTTGGACTCCGCACACTGGACCCAAGCGCTGCTGGTCCCGCGTTGAAGATAGAATCCGCGCCCCGGCTTGACCATCGTGACCACCCCGCGGACTCTCGTAAAACGCCGGAGGTTCTCGTCACCGGGAATCCACTGCAGGTCATGAAGCATGACTTCGGGAGTTGCGAACCGTTCCCGGCGGTCTTCCGGAAAGATCCCGATGTGCTCAAGCGAAGGCACCAGCAACACGCTTTGCATCACCGGCGGCTGGGTCGATAGTGGCGAGGCCGCGGGCACGCCCGATATTCTCACTCGCAACCCCTGAAGGTGTCCCGGCACGTGGACCTGGCGCGCGCTTCCCGGGATGTAAACCGGTAGCTCCGGATGTCCTTCAAGCGTCAGCCGCACTCGATCCCCCGCCGTCCCCACGGCACCGATCCGGCCTTCAATCCGCGTCCACATGGAGCTGCTCATTCCGGATGCCACTTCACCGGCCGTGGCGTCCGCAGCTTCGGGCCAGCGTCCCTTGCCAAGTGTCCGAATCACGGGGCTCCGACCGGCTTCGAGGCCTCGCAGGTTGCGCCCGTTGATCCCGGGATCGACAATGCCGGTCACCTCGACCTCGTCCCCGGCGGAAACCGCTTGCGCGTTCTTGATCTGAAGATAGATCGCCCCCGTCCCGTCTTGCAGGAACGCCATCCGGTGACCCGGTTCATAATAGGTCAGAAGCCCCTTCAAGACACGGGGCTCCTGGCGGGCGAGTTCCGCATCCGGCATCTCCAGCGCCTCGCGGATCGTGCACGGCACCGGCTCCGCACACAGATACCCCGAGCCGGCAAGCAGCAGCAGGGCGACCATCAGTCCGCGGATCATCTGGCAGATCCAATGCGTCCGACACACCCGTCAAGCAAGCCGGAAACCTCTCTTGATCCGTTGCCGTGATTTCCGGTCGCCTGATTCAGAAGAGTCAGGGGCACGGCATAGCCCATATGGGGGATGTCTGAAAAGGGACGCGCGGACAACCCGGTGCCACCTCCCGGGCCCGTCACTCGGCTTCCAGCGCCTTCAGCTCGATGTTCCGGAACCACACCCCCTGCCCTTCGGCCTGGAGCGCGAGGTGGCCGGAACTCAACATCATCGGCGCGCCGGCTTTCACCAGCGGCTCGGCGGGGACGATCTTGCAGGCGGGGTCGAGCTGCGGCTTCTGGTAGCGCAGGACTTCCTTGCCGTTGACGCGGTGGATCACCTCGTCGTTGCCGCGGACCTCGAGTTCGATCTTCACCCAGTCGCCCGGCGCGAAGGTCGGTGAGGTGGATTCGACAATGTGCTGCACCACCTTCTTCCCGTCCATTTCCAGATGCGTGCCCGGCGTGCAGACATTGCCCGTGGAACGCTTGCCCTTGCCTTCGTCGGCGAGGAACTGGAACTCCATGCTGACCGGAAAGCCCTGGTCGAGGGTCATGCTCTGCGGCGGCTGCGAGTGGTACATCACGCCGCTGTTGAGGTTCACGTAGCCCGGCGCGTCGGCCACCATCTTGCCCTCGAAGCGGTATTCCATCCGCAGGATGTAGCGCGAGTAGGCGAGGTTACTGTGGAGGTGGCCGAACTGCGTGCCGAACTTGTCGTAGCCGTCGTAGGAGACCTTGAGGATCCCGTCCTCGACCCGGAAGGTGTTGAAGGCGTTCTCCCCGAGCGGATGCCCGGCGATCTTCGCAGTCCAGCCGTCGAGGTTCTTGCCGTTGAAGAGCGGCACCCACGGCTGCTCGGCGAGGTCCGGCAGGGTGAAGGCGAAAAGGGAGAACGCGGCGAGTCGGTGAATCAGGAGCACGCCCCAGCAATAGCCGGAAGCAGCCCGACTTTGCAAGTTGCGACAGGAAGCGGTGATCCCAATGGTTACAGGTTCCAGGGTGCAGCCTAGTCGGCGTGGTTGCCAAGGCCTACCCATGGAGTCTCACCGATGACGCAGCGGCCGGCCCGATCGTTCCACCATCGACGAAGCGCGCCTTGAAGAATCCCTTCTGCCGGTCTTCCTGGCCAACCCTGACATTCTCCACCCAGCGGACAATGCGACGGATCACCTGGCGGCTATCCCACCCGATGTGTGCGATGGACGGATGACACCACTCGAAGCCCGGATCGGGATCCGTGCAGACCAGCGAGAAATCCTTCGGAACCCTCAGCCCGCGCTTCATGCAGTACTGCAAGGTCGCAGCGACGAAAGCCGGTTCGTTGATGAACAGGGCGGTGGGCGGCGTGTAGCGAAAAAGCGACTCGAGTGCCTTGTGGAAGCCTTCGGCGGTCTCATGAAAGATTGGCAGATGATAAGACCCTGTCGCGATTCCCTGAGATTCCAGTTCCTCGAGAAACGCCCGCTCAAACAGGCCGGGTTCGGGGACCACGCGGGCCGCACGCGACAGCAGTACGATCTTGCTGTGGCCCAGCGCGACCAGGTGCCGGATGGCCAGCCGCATCGGTGTCACCTTGTCGGGTGCGATGCTGGCAATCGGCACCCGGTTTGCCCGGCCGGCAAAAGCGAAAGCCGGCACCGGTCGCGAGGCGAACCATTCCAGCACCTCGCGCGATCCCGAGAAAACCACCCAGGCATCCGCGGCGGTCTTCTCGACCATCCGGGCAATGCGGGCCGTCTTATCGCCGAGTTCGAGCTGAGTCTTGGGCGCGAATTCCGCTTCGTGCCCGGCCGCCCGCAGGGTGTGAATCAGATCGACGAAGTAATAGGCGCTCCGATCCGTAGGGTCGCCCAGCAAGACCACCACCCGCAATGCGCGCGCTCCCACGCCGATCCCCCCCGCGACGATGATCCGTCTCTTGCCACGCCCCTGAGGCAATAGAAGCCCCTCCCGCTCGAGCTCGATCAGAGCCGCTTCGACCGAGTCGCGCGATACTCCCAATTCAGCCGCCAGCCGCATGACTCCCGGCATTCTCCCCTGCCAGAGCCCTCGCGCCAGCTCCTCCCGCAGGTGCCGCGATAGCTGCCTTGCCGTCGATATCCGTCGCCATTCCCGCCGCTCGCTCATTACGGTAAAAGTATCCGGGAATCGGGGATAGTCGTCGATCCTATATTTCTTTGACGTTGGTGCGGCGGGGATTCTAGCCGTTCACGGGCGACACGCTCAGCGCCCCAAAAAACACGCCCAACCCATCGCCCATCGCCCCCCACCTGCGGCACTGGGCCCATCCGATTCCGCAATCTGAAATCCCCTCCCCGAGCATCATGAAACTCCGCCATCTCTTTGTCGCCCGCCTCTCCTTCCCGCTCGCCTCCGCCATCGCCGCGCTGCTCGTCGCGCAGTCCGCGTCCGCAGCGACTTATTACTGGGACAGCAACGGTGCTACAACCGGCTACGGCACGGCGACCGGAACATGGGCCGCGCCAACCGTCAGCCGGTGGGGCACGAACGATTCAGGAAGCGCCGTCCCCGGAGCCAGCATCACCACCCTCAACACCAACGGCACCACCGACGCTCTCAACTTCGGCTCCTTTAAGTCGGGCCTTGGTGCGGGCACCATCACGGTAAGTGGCACGGTCAATTCAGGAAACATGACCTTCGATGCCCTCTCCGGTGCCATTGGGTTCTCAGGCGGCACGATCTCCTTCTGGGCTAGCCCAGTTATTGCCGTCAACAACGTCTCTGCCACCTTCAGTTCGGTCCTTGCAGGTGCGGGCACCAGCCTGACCAAGACGGGTATCGGCACGCTGGCACTCAACGGGACCACGTCGAACACCTTTACCGGGGGCTTGAACCTCAACGCCGGTGCCTTGGCCCTCGACTTTGCCAACATGACGACACCGACCGACCTCCTTGCGAGTGGCAAGGCTCTCACCTTCGGTGGTGCCAACATGACTATCCTGGGGTAGACCGGGGCGAATGCGACGGCCCAGACGCTGGGCGCAGTTACCGTGAATTCTGGCGGCGGAACAATGCTGATTGATCCGAACAACGGCACTTCCACCACACTCACTCTCAGCACACTCACCGCCCCGACGGCGGCGGGCAGCAGCCTGACCTTGGGTAAAGCCGTCACCGCCAATACCGGTAACGTCGCCATCTCTTCCACCACCGACAAGGATGCCACGGGCATTTATGGCGGGCGCATCGTCTTTGCCGATGGCACGGCCAACACCGGTTACGACTGGGCCACCACGGCATCGGGAGTGGCACCCTTCACCCTGTCTTCTTATGGTGGATATTCAGCCCTCGACCTAACCGCCGGCTCCGACACCTTGAATTCCAAGGTCACGGCCAGCCAATTCCTTGGTGGCGACCGCGTCACCAACACGCTGAAAATCGAAGACCCGGCAGCCACCCAGAACCTCGACTTGGGAGCCAATCTCCTGACTCTCACTGGCGGAGGACTTCTCGTGACCGGAACGAATGGTACGACCATTTCCGGCACTTCCGGTGCCACCCGTCTGATGGGCAGCGCCAGCGGCGATCTGGTGATCAGCCAATACAACAGCGGGGGCCTCAACATATCGGCCGTGATTGGCAATAACGGCGGAGCCACCGCCCTGACCAAGACGGGCACTGCCCCCCTCACCCTCTCCGGGTCCAATACCTTCACCGGCGGCCTTTTCATCAATTCGGGTAACCTGGTGCTAGGCGACCCGGGTGCGCTCAACAGCACGCCAGGATCTGAGAATGCCGTGACATTCGCTGCCACCGATATCAAAATCTTGAGCCTTGGAGGAAACAGCGTGGTGGTCAGAAGCCTCAGCGTCATCGGCAACAATCCGGGCGTGACGATCTTGGAGAACGCCAGCGCCACGCCGGCCACCCTGACCATCGGCAACTCGGCCAATGCCGCCAGCACCTTTAACGGTGTCATTCGAGATGGAAGCGGCGCAGGAGTGCTGACCCTGAAGAAGTCCGGCACCGGCAGCCTCAACCTCAACGCCACCAACACCTTCACCGGCGGTGTCATCCTGAATGGAGGTACGGTTGGTTTTCAGTCGGCAGGGGCGTTGAACAACAATGCCATTACCGTGACCGCCAACACGGTAATGAACCCGGCAACCCAGACCAACACGGCTGGAATCACGCTCAACAATAGCAGCATTCTTTCCATCGGGACCAACACCGGAACCTTCGCCACCAGCGGCGCGGTAACGGGGGATGGCGGCATCACACTTTCCCAACTCGGCCAAGGCGCGACGAGGTTAAACTTCACCAGCACCGCCAACACCTTCACTGGACCAGTCAAATTTGCGGTCACCCCAAACGCTGGCCAACACGGCGAACTTACCGTGAATAGTTTCGCGGACTCCTCCTCTCCCGGCGCCGGGAATATCACTTTCGGGTTCGCCGGAACGGGCACCAACAACCATACTTTCATCTACGGCTCCGGAGCCATTGCGCCCCTGACGCTGACCAACCGGCAGTTCGAGGTGGGCGGAACCCACGTCAGGTCGATCATCGATAACTCGAGCACGCGAGCCATGACGATCAATAGCAACCTATTGTACTCCGGCTCGGGTGCCAAAACCCTGACGCTGCAGGGCGGGGGCACCGGTCTCAGCACCTTTGCAGGGAACTTGGTCGATGGCGGTGGCGCGAACACAGTCCAAATCATCAAGACTGGCAGCGGCACGTGGAACCTTGGCGGCACCAACACCTACCTCGGCGGGACGACCCTCACGACCGGCACCCTGCAGTTCACCAAGCTAGTCGCGATGCCCGCCACCGGTGTCGTCGCCGCCGCCAACAACACCACCCTGGCGATCAATGTCGGTGGGACGGGTGAATGGACCACTGGCACCAGCGGCAACGGCACCATCGGCGGTCTGCTGGGTGGCCTCGGCGGCCAGACCGGCGGTACGGTGACCTATGCAGGCACTTCCTCCGTCGCATTCGACACCAGCAATGCCTCGCCCGCCACGCAGACATACGGCGGCAACATCTCCAATGTGGGAACCACCCTTGGAATCAAGAAACTCGGCGCCTAGGGCGTTTGGCTGGAGGATTCATGGGAACGGCTTGGCTTTCAGGATCAGATCGATGGCCAGCTGCTTTCGATCTTGGTAATCGACGATTAAGGAAGGCAGGTTGTTCTTTTCGTCGAAC
>NEUO01000204.1 GCA_002304315.1 Verrucomicrobiia bacterium Tous-C4TDCM | reverse complement strand
CGATCGACTCGGCGAGCTGGCGCTGGTTCCGCGCGGGCAGTTTCTCGATGTGGCCGATCACCTGGAGGCGGATGTTGTGCCGCATCAGGGTAGGGGTCTTTTCGCGAAGAAAATGCGCGAGCAACCCCATCAGGGCGTTGACCTCGGACTCGGGACGTTTCCAATTCTCCGAACTGAACGCGTAGAGGGTGAGGTATTTCACTCCGATCTCACCACAGGAGCGGAGGACTTCCTCGACCGAATCAGCCCCGGCGCGGTGGCCGTCGCGCCGCGGCAGGCCGCGCGCCGCGGCCCAGCGTCCGTTACCGTCCATGATGATGGCGATGTGCCGCGGGATCTCTTTTTCGGGATCGAACACGGACATGGCTGGGAGAGCGGCCGGGCCGCTCAGCGAATGATGGTCTGGTCGCGCGAGGGACCGACTCCGACCATGCTCACGCGGGTCTCGGTTTCCCGCTCGATACGGGCGAGGTAGGCGAGGGCGTTCGTGGGTAGGTCTTCGTAGCGAGTCACGGCGGTGGTGTCGCAACGCCAGCCGGGGAGGGTCTCGTAGACGGGCGTGACGCGCGCGAAATCCTTCGCCGAGGCCGGGGGGAGGTGAAGTTTTTTCCCGTCGAGCTCGTAGTGCGTGCAGACCGGGATCTCGTCGCAGTCGTCGAGTCCATCAAGGATGGTGATGGCGAGCTCGTCGAAGCCGTTGACCATGGCGGCATATCGCACGAGGACGAGGTCGAGCCAGCCACAGCGGCGCTTGCGCCCGGTCGTAGCGCCGAATTCACGCCCCATCTTGTGGAAGCGGTCGGCGAGGTCGTCGTTTTGCGTGGGGAAGGGCCCTTCGCCGACGCGGGTCGTGTAGGCCTTCGTCACGCCGACGACGCGGTGGATTTTCTGCGGCGGCACGCCCGAGCCGGTGCAGGCACCGCCCGAAGTGGTGTTCGAGGAAGTGACGTAGGGATAGGTGCCCTGGTCGATGTCGAGGTAGGTGCCCTGGGCCCCTTCGAAGAGGAGGGTGCTACCCTTCTTCATCTCGCGGTGGAGGACCTCGACGGTGTCGGTGCAGTAGGGAGCGAGGCGGCGGCCCGCGCCGAGGAGCTCCTCGGCGGCGGCATCGGCGTCGAGGGGATCCATCCCCACGGTCTGGAAAAGCCGGTTGCACTCGGCAACGCGGGCGGAGAAACGGTCCGTGAAGGTCTGCGTGTCGGCGACGAGTTCGTGGAGGCGGAAGCCAATGCGGTCGACCTTGTCCCCGTAGGTGGGTCCGATGCCACGCTTCGTCGTGCCGATCTTGACACTGCGGTTCGCTTCCTTGAAGGCGTCCATCTCGCGGTGAAAAGGCATCACGAGGTGCGCACGGTTCGAAATGAGGAGGTTCTCGGGCGACACTGCGATCCCCTTCTCGACCAATCCGTCGATCTCCTTGAGAAGAGCAACAGGATCCATCACGACGCCGTTGCCGATGACGCAGAGTTTGCCGGGCCAGAGGATGCCCGAGGGGATGAGGTGCAGGATGTATTGCTTGCCCTCGCTGATGACGGTGTGGCCGGCATTGTTGCCACCTTGGGGACGCACCACCACGTCGGCCTTCTCGGTGAGGAGGTCGACGATTTTACCTTTACCTTCGTCGCCCCATTGGGCGCCAATCACGATCGTATTCGACATGGGAAATCAGAGTTTCAGAGAGAGATGACCGGGAAAACCCGGCGAGCGCTTCTCCAAAGGGAAAGAGCCGCACGGTCCGGACGCGGGGGCAGTTGGAAAAGTCCGGTTCAGGACGCCTTCATCATGGCGGAGAGCGCGATCAGGGCGATGGCCGCGAGGATGGCGACGACTCCGACGAGGGTCGCGGCTAGGGCGAGAGCGTTTTTCTTCACCACCTTTTCGATGGGCGAGAGATCCCGGAAGCTGGCGGGCCGGTTCGAGACCTCAGCGATCTCCGAAACGTGGCCGCTCGTGTAGCCGCTGCCACCCGAGGACGCACCGAAGGTGGCACCCGCTTCGGTCTCGTCATGAAACACTGCCTCGATCGCCCCGAACTGAACGCGACAGCCGTTGGCGAGCCCTGCCTCCGCAACGGCCGAACCGTTCACGAAAGTGCCGTTCGTCGAGCCGAGATCCTGGACCTGGAAGCTGCCTCCGATGTTGTGGATCACAGCGTGGGATCCGGACATGGAGACGTGGTCAAGGACGATGTCGTTGTCAGGCCCGCGTCCGATCGAGACTTGCTCGTAACCATCAAGGGCGAGTTCGATGGGCTCCTGATCCGGAACGTAGATGGTGATAGTGGCCATAGGGAGGTCGGTTTTAACACGGATTAACGTGTTTGATCAATCAGATTGGCAAATTCTTCGAAGAAGTAGTTGGCGTCGTTCGGTCCGGGGGCCGCTTCGGGGTGGTATTGCACCGAGAAAACGGGGTATTCGCGGTGCCGCATGCCCTCGACGGTGCCGTCATTGAGGTTCACGTGGGTCACTTCGACGTGTCCGGGGAGGGAATCGGCATCAGCAGCAAACCCGTGATTCTGCGAGGTGATCGCGATCTTTCCAGTGCGGAGGTCCTTCACCGGGTGATTCCCGCCACGGTGACCGAACTTCAGTTTGAAGGTCGTGCCACCGAGGGCATGGGCGAGCAACTGGTGTCCGAGACAAATCCCGAAAATGGGCTTCTTCCCGACGATTTGGCGGATCTCCTCATGAATGTAGCCGAGCGCCGCCGGGTCTCCCGGGCCGTTCGAGAGAAAAATGCCGTCCGGATTCTTTTTCAGAACTTCGCTTGCGGGAGTTCGCGAATTCACCACCTCGATGTCGAAGCCCTTTTGACGGAGGCTGCGGAGAATGTTGCGCTTGATCCCGAAATCGTAGGCAACGATGCGGTATTTCGGATCGGGGAGGGGACGATACATCTGCCCGTCGACCTCGACGAGGGGCTCGTTCAGGGTGGGATTGATCAAGGCCCACTCGCGGCTGAGGACGCCGTCCGGATCCCAGTGGTAGGCTGTCTCGGTCGTCACTTCCTTCACAAAATCGGAGCCTTCCATCGGAACAGCGGCTCTCGCCATCGCGACGGCCGCTTCGGCGTCAAGGGTGCCATCGGTGCAGAGCGTCGCCCGCATCGCCCCGGCGACCCGGAGGCGTTTCGTGAGGGCACGAGTGTCGACCCCCTCGATCCCGGGAATGCCTGCGGCGAGGAGGTAATCGTGGAGCGAGCGCTCGCTTCGCCAGTTGCTGGGAACCTCGCAGAGTTCCTCAACGACGAAACCGCGCACGTGGACGGCGGCGCTCTCCGCATCGGCCTCGCCGACCCCGTAGTTGCCGACGAGCGGATAAGTCATCGTCACGAACTGCCCTCGGTAGGAGGGATCCGTGAGAATCTCCTGATAACCCGTCATCGACGTGTTGAAGCAGGCCTCGCCCGCATGCGTCGTGGCGGCCCCGAAGCCGGTACCATGAAAAACCGTCCCGTCCTCGAGCGCGAGGATCGCCTTGTTCCGTGTTCTACCCATGCAGGTTGTCGGCCCGGTGGAAAAAGGGCCTTGGGAGCATGGCAGAAAAGCCGGGTCTTTCAAATGGTTTGTCGGGAACGTCTTCGGTGTCGAGTTTTCCCGGTTCGGCTCGTAGAATCCGCATAGCACTGAAGATGCGCTCCCTCGCCTACGCCCTCCTCCTTCTCGCCCCCACTGCGCTCGTCGCTGATCCTGGCGCGTTTTTCGACCAGCACTGCGTCGAATGCCACGATGCCGATCTGAAAAAAGGCGGACTCGATCTCACCACGCTGCAGGCAGATTTTGCGGGAGGCGGGGGCTTCGCCACCTGGGTGAAGGTCCATGATGCCGTCGCGAAGGGCGAGATGCCCCCGAAAAAGAAACCTCGCCCACCCGCGGACGAGATCGCGGCAGTGACTGCGTGGCTCGATCAGCAGCTCAACGCCGCCGACAAGGCCCGTCTCGCCAAACACGGCAGGATCCGCCTGCGCCGGATGACGCGCAGCGAATTTGAGAACACGCTTCAGGACCTCCTCGACCTGCCGCATCTCCGTATCCGCGGGATACTGCCCTCCGATGGCCGGGTCGCCGGATACGAAAAAATCGCCGATGGCCTCGACCTTTCGTCGGCCCATCTCGAGGCCTACGCGGAAGCGGCGAACCGGGCGCTCGACGCCGCCATTGCCACCCGCAGTTCGCCGCCGCCGGTGTTCAAACGCCGCATTTACCCCGCGGGTTTGTTCAAGTTCGACTTCAATCTGCACCTCGGTCAATTCGTCCTGCTGAAGAACAAGCAGCCCGATCCCGCCCTGCCGGTGCGTGGTGGCTTCGAGGACAGGCAGGGCCATGTCGGTGATCAGGGGCCCGATCTCGAGGAGCGGCGCAAACAGCTCGACGCATTGCAGGCCGCGAAGAGCGAGAGCGCGGTGGGCCTCCTCAATCCGAATCTCGCGGGCTACGAGGCCGCTCTCAATGTCTCGCCGATCTTCGCTGGTCAATATCGGATGAAGCTTTCGCTCTGGGGTTTTCACTGGAACCAAGGCAAGCCAGAGCCCTGTGCGGCACCCCAGGCCGCCGTGCTGCGGGCCCATGAGGAAGGCAGGCAGCAGGAGGGGGGACGACTCCTGCGGACCTTCACTGCGCCGTCGATGCATTCGAATGAAGTGGCATTCACGGAATGGCTCGAGACGCACGAAAGCCTCGTCTTCGATCCCGTCTCGATCCCATGGAACGGTCTGCGGATCGGGCAGGTGGCTGGCCGGGCCGCGAAACACATTGGGCCGGGCGTGGCGATCGACTGGTTCGAGATCGAGGGACCGATTTTCGACACCTGGCCACCCGAAAGCCACCGGCGCCTCCTCGGCGAGCTGCCCATCGCGAAGTTTGACGAGGGCAGTGATGTTTTGCCGCCGCGGCGAAACAAAGTGCGAGGTATCGGAGGCTACCTGCCGAACTACTACGTCGATCTCCCGCCCCACGAACGTGAGCCACCGATAGAGACGGTGCAGTCCGCTCAGCCCGAGGCGGACGGCCGGAGGCTGTTGGCCGGGTTTTTGCCCAAGGCCTTTCGCCGGGAGATCGCCCCGGAGGAGATCGAGCCCTACGTGGCGCTCTTGAAATCCCGCCTCTCAGCGAAGGAATGCTTCGAGGATGCGATGCGGCGGGTCTACGTCGCGGTCCTGACTTCGCCGGAGTTCTTGTTTCATTCGGTCGATGCGGAGAGCTTCACTCTCGCCTCCCGCCTTTCCTATTGGCTCTGGAACGGACCTCCCGACGAGGAACTGATGGGGAGGGCGCGGGACGGTTCGCTGAGGCGGCCGGAGGTGTTGCGCGGTGAAGTCGACCGCCTCCTCGCCGACGCACGCAGCGATCGTTTCATCGCGGACTTCACGGACCAGTGGCTCGAACTGCGACGCCTCGACGAGACCACTCCCGATCCACAGTTGTATCCCGAGTATCGTTTTCCCCTGCATGAGGGGATCGCGTCGGAGCCGCGTTCCTTTCTCCGCGAGTTGATCGCAGGGGATCTGCCCGTGACATCCCTCTTGCGACCGGGCTTTGCGATGGTGAACCAACGACTCGCCGAGCACTATGGCATCGCCGGAGTCCACGGGGTCGAGGTGCGGAGGATCGAGCTGCCGGAAGGGAGTCTTCGTGGTGGTTTGTTAGGGCAGGCCGCGATCCACAAGCTGACCGCGAACGGCACGACGACCTCACCCGTGACGCGCGGCGTCTGGGTGATGGACCGGCTCCTCGATGATCCCTCCCCGCCACCTCCGCCTGGTATCTCGGCGATCGACCCCGATACGCGCGGCGCCACCACCGTGCGCGAGCAGCTCGACAAGCACCGCGCCGATGCGAGCTGCGCGACCTGCCACGCGAAGATCGATCCGGCGGGATTCGCCCTGGAGAGCTTTGATCCGATCGGTGGCTTTCGCGAGCGTTACCGGTCCAGTGGCAAAGGCGACGATCCGCCCGAAAAAGGGAAGACCACATGGCGGGTCGCCTACAAACTCGGTCCCACCGTCGATCCCTCGGGCGCCCTGCCGGACGGGCGTGCTTTCGGGGGCTTTGGGGCACTCAACGACCTGCTGGCCGGTGAACCCGAGCAACTGGCTTCCGCCTTTGTCGCCCATCTCTCGCGTTATGCGACGGGAGCGGAGGTCGGTTATGCCGACCGGGCGGAGATTGCGAAAATAGTGCAAGGGACGCGGGAGAAGGAATACGGTCTGCGGGCGTTGATTCAAGAGTTGGCCGCGAGTCGACTTTTCAGGCCGTGAGGTCTGCGATATAGGAATGGGGACAAGGGAATCTTGGCTTTGCATTCCTTCCCCATTCCCGTGCCCCAGTTTCTTTGTCCACCTTCGAAGCCTCGGAGTTCGGCCGTCAGTGGCTGCGGTCAGTCATCCTGTTCCGCTCTGGCGCAAAGCCGTTGGATTCAACCATCGTGAAATCGCGCGGATGGAGTCACCATTCCACCTGCCATGAACCGGCCGTTTCCCCTCACCACCATCCTCCTTTTCGCCGCGACGACCTTCGCGGCTGGAGACGACTCGCGATATGCTCCCGCCTGGTCGAACATCGCCCCGCAGCGCGTGATCAAACTCTCCGGGCCCGATGGAGACTCCCTCGTGAAAGCGGTCGCGGCACTGCAACCGGGCGATCAGCTCGTCATCGCGGCGGGCACCTACCGCATCGAGCGAATGTGGGACATCCGCGCCATCGGCACGGCGGAGGCACCGATCTGGATCGTCGCAGAGGAGGGAGCGCAGGTCGTGCTGACCCGATCCGATGACCGACAGAACGTCGTCAACATCGGCCAGGGCGGCGCAGTGGAGTATCTTTGCCTGCGCGGCGTCGAGATCACCGGCGGCAGTCACGGCCTCCGGCTCGGACAATGCCGTGAGGTCTGGATCGACCGCTGCCACCTCCATCACACCGGGCAGGTCTGTCTCAGCGCCAACAGCGCCGATACGAGTCGGCTCTTTCTCACCCGCAATCATCTCCACCACGGCGGCGGTCATGGCGAAGGCATGTATCTTGGCGCCAACGAAGGCGAGTTCATCATGAGCGAAAGCGTCATTGCTCTCAATCACATCCACGATTGCCGCGGGTCGCAGGGCGACGGCATCGAGGTGAAGCAAGGATCGTGGGGCAATCTCATCGCGGAGAACGACGTCCACGACACCCAGTATCCCTGCATCACGGTCTACGGCACCGCCGGGAAACCGGTGAATGTCATCGAAAGGAATCTCTGCCGGCGCAGTGATAATCACACCATGCAGGTGCAGGGCGAGGCGATCGTGCGGAACAACGTCCTCATCAGCGCGAAGGGGGCGGGCTTTGCCAGCACGGATCACCAAGGCAAATCGCTCAACCTGCAAGTCATCCACAACACCATCATCAACACCGGGGATGCCTTCAAGGGCGGTTCATGGAATGGGCGCGAGGGCATGCTGCTGGCGAATAATGTCCTTTATTCCCGCGACAGGAACGCCGTGAATTTCCCCAACGGCCGGGAAGGCGTGATCCTCACCGGCAATATCATCGTCGGGGATGGACCGAAGGAAGGGACTTCGCCCGGGCGTGGTCTTGAGGACTTCACGAAGGTGACCTGGGATGCCGCGGAACACGATGCCACCCCGGCCGCGGGGGCACCCCTGAACCGGGCCGATGCGCAGCATCTCCTCAAGACTGATCTCGCGGGTCGCCCTCGCTTGGATGCCTTAAGCGGAGCCTTGGCACGCTGACTTCACGAACCGAAATCTCTCGAAAATCCATGAACCCCAATCTTTCGCTCCTCACCGTTCTTCTCCTTGCTCCCCTACCCTTGCTTGATGCCACCGAGCTGAAGCTGGCCTCTGTCCTCGGCGACCACATGGTCCTGCAACGCGACAAACCCGTCGCCATCTGGGGTTGGGCTGATCCGGGCGAATCCGTGACCGTCTCGTTTGCCGGGCAGTCGAAAACCGCCACCGCCGGCGCGGATGGCCAATGGTTGCAGAAACTCGATGCACTCACCGCCTCTGCCGAGCCGCGAACGCTTCTCATTTCCGGCAAAGAGGGACGCAAGATCGAGGTGAAGGATGTGCTGGTCGGCGAAGTCTGGCTCGGCTCGGGTCAGTCCAACATGGCGATGAACGTCGCCGGATGCTGTCACTTCGATGCGGAGAGAGCGGCGGCGAAGTTTCCGCTGATCCGTCATTATCGCGAAAGCTCGGGACCCTCCGACACACCCCGGGCTGAGGGCAAAGGCTCGTGGCAGCTCTGCACGCCGGACACCGTCAGTGGCTTCTCCGCAGCGCTGTATTTCTTTGGCCGCGAGATTCACAAGGAAGTCGGCGTTCCCGTCGGCCTCATCAATACCTCCGTCGGCGGCACGCCGATCGAGTCGTGGGTCGCGGCCGAGGTGCAGTCCTCCGATCCCGGGACAAAGGCGAACTACGAAACGCGTTTGGAAGCATACCAGAAGTTTGATCCCGACGAGGCTCCCGCCTTGCATCAAAAGCAGCTCGCCATCTGGAAAAGTGCCTCGGAAAAGGCGAAAGCCAACGGCACGCCCTTCGTCACTCCGCCACCGAAAGATCCGCTCGCGATGCACAAGCTCAAAGGCGGCCCGAGCGGTCTTTTTAATGGCAAGGTCGTCAATCTCGCACCCTACACCCTGCGCGGCATGCTCTGGTATCAGGGCGAAGGCAACACCAAGAGCAATCCAGACCTCTATCACAAGCAGCTCACTCAGCTCGTGACGAGTTGGCGCGCGCTTTGGCAGGACGAAGTGCCGTTCGCCTGGGTGCAGCTCCCGAACTACACCTCGCCCGGCGAAGGCTGGCCCCGCGTGCGGGAATCCATGCTGAAGACCCTCACCTTGCCCAAAACCGGCATGGCCGTCACCATCGATCTCGGCGATGCCAAGGACATCCATCCGAAGAACAAGCAGGATGTCGGCAAGCGGCTTTCCTACTGGGCGCTCGGCACCGTCTATGGCAAAGACGTCCCCGCCACCAGCGGCCCGCTGCCCGCCGGATCGACTGTCAGCGGTAATGCCATTACTGTCTCCTTCAAACATGCCAACGGCGGGCTCAAATCCATCACCGGCGGCCCGCTCACCGGCTTCCAGATCGCTGCTGCCGATCAGCAATGGAAACCCGCCGAAGCCAAGATCGTCGGCGAGACCGTCGTCGTCAGCAGCCCCGAAGTCACGCAACCGGTGGCCGTCCGCTATGCGTGGAAAGACTGGCCTGACTACAGCCTCGCCAATGGCGCGGGATTGCCAGCCTCGCCTTTCCGCACGGATGACTGGCCCGTAGCGGTGGTGAAGAAGTGAATCATCCAGAAGCCATGAAAACGAACCTCGTTCTCCTCACCGTCCTGCTCCTCAACCTTGCGACCATCCTTGACGCCGCTGACGAAACCGGTGCCAGGATACCCACGCTGCCGGATTTTTCACCCAAGGCCGAATACGCGGATGACCGCCGCATGCACCAGGGCATTCCGAGCATCGAGCGTGCCCGCAACGGCCGACTGTGGGTGGCTTGGTATGGCGGCGGCCTCGGCGAGGATCACCACAACTATGTGATGCTCGCCACCAGTGGCGATGACGGGCGCTCCTGGTCGCCCTTGAAGCTCGTCATCGACCCGGATGGAAGCGGACCGGTGCGGGCGTTCGATCCCTGCCTCTGGCACGATCCGCAGGGGCGCTTGTGGTTCTTCTGGAGCCAAAAGGACAGTGCCTCGATGCACAACTTCGCGATCATGACGGAGGACGCGTCGGTGGCGGATCCGGTGTGGTCTCAGCCACGTCATCTCAGTGTTGGGGTGATGTTGAACAAACCCACGGTGCTCGGTTCCGGCGAGTGGCTGATGCCCACCTGCCTCTGGCGCGACGAACGCAGCTCGCGCATCCTGCGCTCCACCGACCAGGGAGCCACGTTCGAGGAGTTCGGCAGCGCGACGATCCCGAAGTATGAGGATCGAAATGGCGACGAGAACATGATCGTCGAGCGCCAGGACGGTTCGCTGTGGATGCTCGTGCGGACGGGTTACGGACTGGGTGAATCCTTTTCCAAAGATCGCGGCAGGACGTGGACGGATGTCGCGCCATCGGTCATCGAGCATGCGGAGTCGCGTTTTTTCATCCGCAGACTGACCAGCGGCCGGCTGCTGATGGTGCGTCATAGCG
>NEUO01000203.1 GCA_002304315.1 Verrucomicrobiia bacterium Tous-C4TDCM | reverse complement strand
CGGCGCGGCGGATTTGGGAAGCCTCCGCTCCGGGCTGCGCACTTCACTCCGCTACGCTCCGTTGCGTGCTCCGCCCTGCGCTCCAGCTTCCCAAATCCGGGCACCATCCCACTCCAGCCTTGACCGATCAGCCCTGATCACCCAACCCTCACCCGCACCTGCCAGCCATAGCTTAGTTTAGCCCTTCCCTGGCCGGATTTTCGGGTCCGCCTCAGTAGAGGGGGCGGATCATGGCGCGGCGTGGAGTTTCAGCAGGCGGGACTTGCGGCGCTGCCAAAATGCGAGGGTGAGGAGCCATGTTGCCGTGTAGGCGAGGACCAGCCAATAATAGGGGAAGAAGACCAAGCGGAAACCCGGTTCGGTCTCCCTCACGAAGATTATGTAGTTCCTTATCTCGCTCGCGTCCTTCTCCGGCATCTCGCTGTGCTCGGCATCGAAATCTTTCCAATTCGGCCCTTCGCCCGACCTCCACCACACAATTACTTCCCCCTTTGATTGCGCGATCCCCCAGCCGAGGCTTCCCCTGGAACTAGCTGCTGACCGGTTCCCCATCGAAAGCCACCAACCCCACAGCAGGAATACCAATCCCGGAAGGCCAAGCCAGAACAGCCGGGAGCGGTAAAAGGGGCGCGGCGTCACAACTGAATCCTCGCCAGCCCTTCCGCCGAAAACAAGCCCACCGCGTGAAGCTCCTTGGCCATGTCGCGTTGCCGCTGGCCAATGCAAGCCCCCGGGGCTTGCCGCGGGGGCTCTGGCCGTGGAAAGTCCACCCGGCGATGAGCGAAGCACCCGAGGAAGAAAAGCAGCCCACCCTGGCCCACCGGCTGCAATATGCCCTCTACCGGGCGGCGGAGGGCGTGCTCGGGCTGGTCTCGCTGGACACCGTGACCCGCGTCGGCGAGATCCTCGGCCACGCCGCCTGGTTCATCTGGCCAAAGCACCGCCGCCTGGTCACCCGCAACCTGCGGATCGCCACCGCCACCGCCGCCGAGGCTCCCGATGCCGCCGAAATCCGCCGCCGGGTCCGCGAAACCTTCATCCGTGCCGGTGGCAACATGCTCGGCAGCATCCGCGCGGTCACCATGCAGCCGGAAGAATTGCGGGAGCACATCGCGATCACCGGCTTGGAACACATGCGCGTCCCGGTCGAAAACGGCCGCGGGGTGGTGGTGGTCTGGTCGCACATGGGCAACTGGGAAGTCCTCGCGCAACTCGTCCCCGAGCTCGGCCCGACCGTCCGCGGCGGACCGATCTACCGGCCGCTGGATAACCCGCTGCTCGACCGCCTCACGGTCCAGCGGCGGACCCAGCAGGGTGCCGTCCTTTTCAACAAGCACGACGGCTTCAACGGGCCGGCCTCCGTGCTCCGCAGCGGCGGGGTGGTCAGCGTGATGACCGATCAACGCGCCGGCGGCCATGGCGAACTCTGCCCCTTTTTCGGCCGGCTCTCGTCCTGCACTCCCCTGCCCGGCCTGCTGGCACGGCGGACCGGCGCGGCGATGGTCACGATCTCGATTACCTCGCTTTCCACCGGCCAATGGCAGCTCACCATCCGGCCGGTCCCGGACAAGGCGCGCACGCCCGAAATCCTCCGCCACCTCGAAACCGCGATGCTCGACCGGCTGACCGATGTGTTCTGGTTCCACGACCGCTGGCGTGCCGATAGCATCCGACCGCTGAGCTTTTTCACCAAGGAAGTGCCGACGGAAGCGGCACGGACGGCCACCATCCCGACCCGCCTCGTCGCGACCCTGCCGCCGGGAAATCCGGCCGCGGTGGAATGCCTCAACGCCCTGCTCGAACTGCGGCCCGACGCGCGGATCGACGTGCTCGACTCCGGCGACCTCGCGCCACTGCCCGACGACCCGCGCATCGTGCCTTTCCCCTGGGACCGCGGCGTGCCGGTGGAACACCTGGCCGGCCTGTTAGAGCGGTGCGACGAATCCCATCCCGCACCGCTCGACTTCGCCCTGCTGCTCGATGGCAACGCCGACCTCGCCCTCGCGGCCAAACGACTCGGACTGCGCGCGGTCATCGGCACCGGTGTCGAGGGCAAGGCGTGGACCCGAGGCTATCCGGTGCCCGCCGATGCCGCGGGCTGGCGGAACCTGGCCGCCGAGCTGGTGCTCACCCGCAAGAACCGCGCGACATGACGGACCCGCTCGACATCTGGATCCTCTCCGACGGCAAGCCGGGCCACGAGAACCAGTCCTCCGGTCTCGCCGAGGCGATCGGCCGCCACCGCGTCGTGCGGATTTCCAAGATCAAGCTCGGGAGCGAGGACGGGCCGCTCGCCCGGCTGCGCGCCGCCTGGCGGGACAGCGCCGGACTCCCCGCGCCCCGCTTGCTGATCGGTGCCGGCCATGCCACCCACGTCGCCCTGTTAGGCCTCAAGAGAAAATCCAGCGCATCCTGCGTGCTGATGATGAAGCCGACCCTGCCGGCCGCGTTGTTCGATCTCTGCCTGATCCCGGAGCACGACCTCGGCGGCTCTGAAGCGCCGCGCCATGTCATCCCCACGCTTGGTGCCCTGAACCGCGTGCCGCCGCCGGGCGATGCACCGCGGCACGGCGGACTGATTCTGTTAGGCGGACCTTCATCCTCCCACGGTTGGGATGACGATGCCATCCGCGCGGCGGTCGAAGCCATCGTGATCGCCGGCAAGGATCGGCCGTGGCGGGTCACCGATTCGCGCCGCTCGCCGGAAGGCACCCTGGAGTCGCTGTCCGCCGGCTGCCCCGCCCTTGCCGCCTACCCGCACGGCGAGACCGGCCGCGACTGGCTGCCGCAGCGGCTCGCGGAGGCGGCGGAGGTCTGGGTGACGGAAGACAGCGTTTCGATGATCTACGAGGCCCTTAGTAGCGGCGCGCGGGTCGGACTGCTGCCGGTGCCGTCGCTGAAGAAGGCCGGACGCGTCGCGCGGGGCATCGCGAAGCTGGCGGAAGAAGGCTTCGTCACCCGCTTCGCCGACTGGTCGCCTGCCGCCGGCCTCGCCACCCCACCAAGGGTGCTGCGCGAGGCGGATCGCTGCGCGGCCATCGTGCTCGAACGGCTCCTACCCGCATGAAAGTGCTCCAAATGATCCCCGAGATGGAGTCCGGTGGCGTCGAGCGCGGCACGCTGGAGCTCGCACGGCATCTCGGTGCCTGCGGCCACGAATCGCTCGTGGTTTCCGGCGGCGGCAAGCTGGTCCAGGCACTCGAAGCCTGCGGCACTCGCCACCTCCCCATGCCGGTCGGCCGCAAGCGGCTGTCATCGCTGCTGCTGGTTCCGAAGCTGCGCCGCCTGTTGGCAAAAGAAAGGCCCGACATTCTGCACCTCCGCTCGCGGGTCCCGGCATGGCTCGCCTTCCTCGCGTGGCGCGGTATGAACCCGGCGACCCGGCCGCGGCTGGTGACCACCGTCCACGGCTTCAACTCGGTCAACCGCTACTCCGAGATCATGACCTGCGGCGAGCGCGTGATCTGCGTTTCGGAAAGTATCCGCCAGTATGTCCTGAAGCACTACCCGCGGGTCGCCCCGGACAAGCTGCGGATCGTCCACCGCGGAATCGATCCCGCCGAATATCCGCACGGCTACCGGCCGTCCGCGGAGTGGCTGGAAAGCTTCCACCGCGAGTTTCCGGCGACCGTCGGCAAGCGGCTGATCACCCTGCCAGGGCGCATCACTCGCTTAAAGGGACACGAAGACTTCGCGCGGATTCTCAAGGAACTGGCCGGTGACGAAAGCCTGCACGGCGTGATCGCCGGCGGAGCCCATCCGAAGAAGGCGGGCTACCTCGACGAGATGAAGGCGCGGTTCGCCGCGGCAGGATTGTTAGAGCGCGTCACTTTCACCGGCGGGCGGTCGGACCTGCGGGAGATCCTCGCCATCTCCACCCTGGTGCTTTCGCTGACCACCCAGCCGGAATCCTTCGGCCGCACGACCTTGGAAGCGATCGGGCTCGGCGTCCCGGTCGCGGGTTATGATCACGGCGGCATCGGCGAGCAGCTCGATCTGCTTTACCCCGCCGGCAAGATCCCGCCGAACGATCCCGCCGCGGCGGTCGGGGTGATCCGCCGGCTGTTAGAGAATCCGCCGCCGGTGCCGAAGGAGCATCCGTTCACGCTGGAGGCGATGCTGGAACGCACGCTTGCCGTCTATCGGGAACTGGTGACCTAACGGACCCGTGTACTGGACCGCGGACTTCAGTCCGCTCGAAAGCCCGGGCACGCGGACTAAAGATCCGCGGTCCAGTACACGTGATCCCAAACCGGCCGCTCTTCCCGGCACGACGCGGCATACGTTTCCCAATCCCGCAATTTCGGCCGATCCCGCTCTTCACCGCGCGCGATCATCCGCTCGCGCCGCAGCTCCGGCGGGCACCAGACAAAATGCATCACCGGCCTGACCCCCAGCCGCTGTTCCAGCCGCGCCGGCCAATCCGCTTCGCCGCCTTCGCGGGTGAAGGGCCCGGCCAGCACCACCGGCACCTGCGGAAGATTCGCCACGGCAATGTCGAACATCGCCTCGTAAACCGCATCGCGATACGCCCGCTTGTAAGCAGGAGAATCGCGGTCGTCGGGATCGAGCCCGGCCAAGTCCAGCCCCGCCCGCACCAAGCGCTCGGTCGCGATGTCGCTGTCGATCAGGCATGCACCCAGTTCCGCCGCCAACTGCCGGGCGCTGACCGACTTGCCCGCGCCCGCCGGCCCGCTGACGACGTGGCACTGCCTCACGAGATGAAGCGGATCGTCAGCGAATAGCGGTAGGGCTTTCCTTCGTTCGCCTTCAAGCCGCCGATGATGCTGAAGACCACCCACGCGATACCGAGGATCGCGATGACGGGAATCAGCAAGACTCCGATAAACACGATCATCAGAATGAAGGCCAGCGCCACGAGGATCAGCGTCCAAAGCAACCACGAGATATTGAAGTTCAGGGCCTCCTTCGCCTCCGACGCCGCAAAGGGCATGGTGTCCTTCTTCACCTGCCAGATGATCAGCGGGCCGACGATGTTTCCGATACCGCCGGTAAACAGCCCGGTCAGCGCGGACAAGTGACCGAACATCGCCCACATCCGCTCTTCGCTGGACAAGCCAATGACAGCGGGCGGCGCGGCGGATTCGGGAAACGACGGCGGAGTATAGGGATCTTCCATAGGGGACTCCAGTAGCAAACCCGGCGCGGCAAGGAAAGGAATTGCCGTTCCAATTCCCCAGCGGGTTTCAATTCGCTCAGGCTTTCATCTTCGAGTAGCCGCGAAGAAAGCCCACGCACTGCGCGACCTCCGACAGCGACTTCTTCCAGTTGTGCTCATACTCGATCGACACGTTTCCGGCGAAGCCGTGCTTGCGGACCTCGTCGAGGATGGCCGCGTTGTCGATCACCCCGGTGCCGAAGGGCCGATCATGGCTCGCCTTGCCGACCAGTTCGCGGTCCTTCATGTGGAAGGCCAGCACACGGGGTGCGATCTTCTTAATCACCTCCAGCGGCTCCAGTCCGGAGGTCGCCCAGTGCCCGAGGTCGGCGCAGAAGCCGATGTTCGCGTGGCGGCCTTCGATCGCCTTGGAAATGGTTTCCGGGTTCCAAAGCGCGGTCGGACGAGGATGATTGTGGAAGCAGACCTTGATGTCGTATTCCTTCGCCAGCTTCTCCAGCGTGTCGATGGCATCGAGCGACTCCGTGGTCACCCCGTAGAGGCCCATCTTTTTCGCGAACTCGAAGGTCTTGCGGGCTTCAGCCTCATCCTTGGAAATGCCGGTTACGCCGAAGTTGACCGGGGTGATGCCGTTCTTCGTCGCGTGGGCCAGCACTTTGGTGATGTCTTCGTCCGAAAGCGCGGGGGTGAGTTTGGCTTCACCCAGATCGCCACCGATCTTCTGGCCTGGATAAACTTCCACGCCGCCGGCACCCGCGGCGGCGGCCATCTCGATCGCTTCCCACAGAGTGAACTCCTTGAAGGACCAGCACTGGACGGAAGCGGTGAATCCGGCGGTGGTGAGCGCGGCCGCAGGGATTGGCTTGCCCTGCGAACGGAGGGCGAGCAGGGCCGAAGCGGCGGGGACCATGGCAAAGAGGGAACGGCGTTTCATAACAAGGGCAAATTACGACGCCTGAACCAGCCGTGGCGAGGGATTCTTTCGGCGCGCGTCGGCAAGGTTCCGCCATTCCGGCGCATTGGAAACCGCTGGCCCATGAACACGAAAAAGCGGGGAGTCCGGGTGGACTCCCCGCTGAAGATCGTGATGTCGCTCAGCGGCTGGCCGCCACGGCTTTCGGAGCGCGCGCCTTGAGGGCGCTATCGGACTCACCATCGGCCCAAGTGAGGTAGGCCTCGTCGGTGATCACTTCCATCTGACCGACCATGTTGCCGTGCCCTTCGCCGCAGAGCTGGGCGCAGACGACAGAAGTTTCGAGGGTCTTGTTCGGCGTGAACCACATCGGGAACTCCTTGCCCGGAATGGCGTCCTGCTGGATGCGCATCGGGACGATGGCGTAGTTGTGGATGACGTCGTTCGAACCGACGTTGAGGATGGCGGGACGGCCCTTGGCGATCTTGAGGATCGGCGACGTGAAGTCGTCCTGGGCGTTCGGATCGTTGAAATCGATCGCCGCATCGCTGTTGCTGGTGCGGACCAGCGGGTCGATGCGCCCGAACTTGCCGTCCTTGCCGGGATAGTGGTAGGTCCACCCGAATTGCCAGCCGATCACACGGACACGAACCGGATCGAGCTTCTGCACTTTCTCCCAAGTGTCGGTGCGCTCCTTCCAAAGTGGGATTGCGAAACCGAGCAGCAGCACGGCTTCAATGATCACCACGGCGATCTCGAGGTGGCTGGAAATGTGGTTCTTTACCCCGTGATACGATGCCTTCGGGTTGGCCGAGGCACGGAAACGGACGAGGCAATAGAGGAAGAACAGGGTCCATCCCACGAAGAGCGCGATCATGAACCAGTGGACCACATCGATGAGGTGATCCACACGGCCGCCGTGGGCGGAGAAGTTTTCGGGGATACCGAGGAATTTCGAAGGACTCATGGAGAGATTGGAAAAGCTTTAGCGGGCGGAGACGGTGGAAACCCATTCATCCCGCAACTCTGGATCGAGCGAAGCCTGGCCACGGCGGGCAAGGCGGACCATAAAGAAAACCACGCCGCCCAGCAGCGTGACGATCAGGACAAGCAGCGCGAAGATCGACCAGCCGATGGCATTGGTGTGATCCGCGAAATTCTTGGCGCAGGTCAGGCAGGCAAGGAAGGAATCGTTCATGGCCGTCAAAGGACAATATTGCGGACTTTCTTGTAAAAATACACCCCGTAAACCGGCATGCCCAGAACCCCCGCGGCGCTCACCGCGCCGAGGGCCGTGATGATCGGCGTGCGGTCGGTGGCGAGGGCGAACGCCCACACCGCAAGGAATACGAAGAGCAGGGTGCTCACGGTCACGAAAACGATATGGAAAGCGCGGAGTGACATGGTGGTGGTAAGTTCCAAGTGAGAAGTTCCAAGTGCCAAGAAAGGCGGGAACGGACGGCGGGCAAGGTGAGGTTCAGGAATCTTCGGTTCGATTTGGCACTTGGCACTTCTTCCTACTTGGGACTTCGTTGTTACCAGTGGGCACCCTGCTCGGATCCGGGGACACCGGTCCTGAAACCGTTGTAATGGATCGGGTCCCATTTCGCGAGGGCGATCAGGGCGACCAGGAAGAACGCGGCAAGGATGCCAAACCCGAAGAGCCAGTAGATCATCCGCTTCTCATGGTTGAGGTGCATGAAGATCGCGGCGACCAGCGTGGCCTTTACGGTCGCGATCAGGAGGCCGAGGACCATGTCGGCGGTGTCGAAGCCGTGCTTGCCGAAATCGAGTTCGGGACGCGTGGCGACAAGAACCGTGATGACGGTGCCGGCAAAAAGCACTCCACCGATCATCTTGTAGAGGCGGAGCGACTTCTGGAGGGCTTCTGGAGAATCGGCCATAATTTGAAATGCTGAAAACTGAAAAGCTGAAACAAAAACCTTACATGAGGTAGAGGATCGGGAAGAGGAAGATCCAGACGAGGTCGACGAAGTGCCAGAAAAGGCCGCCGATTTCCACCCGGTTGGCGAGCCACTCGGGATTGCTGAGATACATCTTCTTGCCGAAGAACAGATAGTAGGCGAGCACCAGAGCGCCGCCGATGACGTGCAGGCCGTGGAGGCCCGTCATCGTGAAATAGACGGCATAGTAGGTGTTCCAGGCCGGCGCGAACTTCGAGGTGAACTGCACTTCACCGCGCGGGACGGTGAGATGCGGGAAGGTCCGCAGTTTGTAGTCAGGGCCGAAGAACTCCTCGTTGAGCTCTTCCTTCACCTTGGGCATCGCGTACTTCTTGGGCGTGATCTTGACGTCGCTGATCGCGGTCTTGGAGTAGTAGGCCATCTCCTGCCAGCCGATGCGGTACTTGTCTTTCTCGGTCGGGACGCGCTCGTGGGTGGCGAGTTCGGCGGTGAGCTGGGCCAATGCGACTTGCTGCTTCTCCCAGATTTCCTTCAGCTCGTGGTTCTCTTTGAGCAGCCAGGAGTTCTCGATCGCGACCTTGGGGTCGATCCCCTTCTCCTCCGCCTTCATCACGAGGTGGCGGAAGTCGATGGCATCGACGTAGTGGAAAACCATCGGGCTCTCCTGAAGCTTGCCCTTCAAGGCGGTGCCATCCCGGAGCGCACCGGACTCGGCGGCCTCCTGGATGTCGCGTGGCCTGAACTGGAAGGTCGTGGCGGGCTCGACCGAGAAGATGATCGCCGGCTGTTCCGGCATCAGCTTGTCCGCGATGGCGGCGGTATCGATGACCACCTGGTCGGCCAGCTCCCAGTCGCGCTTGCCCGGGTTAGCCTCGTGGGCCTTGACCCACTGCTCACGGAGGTTGTCGGTGCGGACGGCCCCGTTGTTCTTACGAGCGGCGAGATGGGCTTCTTTGATGGAGTCGAGCAAAGCAAGGCTCAGCTCCGTGCCAGCATCGAAGGTAACCACCTTGTCAGGCGCGGTCTTCAGGTCGATCTTCGACGCGAGCTTGATGGTCGCATTCTTTTCGGTGGCCCGGGCGATCATCGCCTCCACCCAGGGACTCTCGACGCGGACCGTGTTGAAGCTGATCTCCGCGGCCTCGAAATTGACCACGTTCTCCTCGATTTTCTTGCCCTTCGAATCCTTGGCGAGCTGGTCTTCGGTCGGCTCCTTGCCGTGTTCGACATGGACGCCGTCCTTCACCTTGTAACCGAGGTGGCCTTCGACCACGGCGTAGTCCTTCAGGCGGAGCGCCTGGTGGTGGAACTTCACGTTGTACTCGATTCCCTTGAGCACCATGAAGATCCCCGCGCAGGCGATCGTGACGCTCATGAAGAACTGGAACTTGCCCCACTGGCGCATCTTCAGCGCGGCCCAGGCGAAGACCACGGTGACCGAGGAACCGATCAGCACGAAGGTGTTGATCAGGCCCGGCAGCACCGGAAGGGTCCGCTCAGGCCACGGGAAGTCCGCGCCGAGGCGGAGGAAGATGTAGGCGGAAAAGAATCCGCCGAAGAGCATGACTTCCGACGCGAGGAACAGCCAGATGGCGATCTTCGAGTTGAAGAGGCCCGTGTCCTTGCGCGGGGTGACGATGTAAGGAATTTCCATGGGGAAAGAATCAGGGATCCGGCTTCAGACGGGCTGACGCTCAGTGAACAGATGGGGTGGTCGGCTTTTCGGCGGGCACTTCGGCTCCCCGCTTCGGCTCCTCCCATTGCGGCAGGTAATCATCGTCGCAATCCGGGCGGCTGTATTCGTAAGGGCCGCGGTAAACGACAGGCTCGGTGAGGAAGTTGCCATGGCCGGGAGGCGTCGGGGTGGCCCACTCCAGGGTGGTGGCGTGGTAGGGATTGTCGCTCTCCACCTTGCGACCGAATTTCCATGCAAGGAAGAGGTTGATGACGAAGGGCACCTGGGCGACCGCCATGATCCAGGCGGCCCAAGACATGATGATGTTCAGGTCGATGTTCTCGGCGACGGTATTGCCGAACACGTTGACGCTGTCCTTCGCCTTCGCCAGGTAGGCGTCACCACCGTTGTACCAGCGGCGATGGAAGCCAGCCATGCCCTGGGTGAGCATCGGGAAGAAGATCAGGTTCATGCACACCAGGCTGGGCCAGAAGTGGATGTGCGAGAGCGTGTTGCTCATGTGGCGACCCGTGACTTTGGGATACCAGTGATACACCCCGGC
>NEUO01000202.1 GCA_002304315.1 Verrucomicrobiia bacterium Tous-C4TDCM | reverse complement strand
CGCGGCTTCGGTGAGGTCCTTCACCGGATGGGTGCCGACACTTTCGCCGTCGCGCAGGACCGTCACGCGGTCGGCGAGGGCGAAGATTTCCTCGAGACGATGGGAGATGTAAACCACGCCGACGCCGTTCGCGCGGAGGTCGCGGACCACGCCGAAGAGCAGGTGCTGCTCCTTTTGGGTGAGCGACGCGGTCGGCTCGTCCATGATGACGATGCGCGCGCCGGAGCCGAGGGCGCAGGCGATTTCGACGAGCTGCTGCTCGGGCATCGAGAGCTCGCGGACCTCGGCGTCGGGCGAAATTTCGGCGCCGACACGCTTGAGGAGATCGAGCGCCAGCGCGCGCTGTTCCGCGTGCTTCACTTTCGCGAAGGCGGAGGTTTTCTTCAGGCGCAGGCCGATGTTTTCCGCGACGCTGAGATCGGGGAAGAGCGCGGGCTGCTGGTAGATGCAGGCGATGCCGAGCTCGCGGGCGTGGGAAGGTGTTAGAGAGCGCAGGGATTCACCGGCGACGGTCAGGGTGCCGTCGTCGGGCGAATGCGCGCCGGTGATGACCTTGATCAGCGTCGACTTGCCCGCGCCGTTCTCGCCGAGCAGCGCGTGGACCTCGCCCGGCTGGAGATCGAACGACACGCCCTTCAGCGCGCGGACTGCGCCGAAAGATTTGCGGATGTCGGAGAGTTGGAGGAGGGGCTTCAAGGTGTCCTCACGCGTAGCTGTGCTCCGTCGCGATGCCCAGATCCTGTCTCCGCTTCGCGCGCTCCGCGGCGGCCTTGTCGGCGTAGCCGGTGGCTCGGTGGGCGAGCAGCGGGTCGGCTTCGAGGCCCTTGGCGGCGCGCCAGGCGGCGATGGCTTCGGTGACGTCGGTGTTGAAGGCCTTCTTGAGGCAGAGTTCGGCGTCGACGATGTTGCCCTTTTTCTGCGCGACGAGCAGCGCATCGTGATCGACGAGGGCCGCCTTGGCGTAGAGCTCTTGCGCGGTGCAGACGGTCTGGATCATCGCCTCGATCTTCGGCTTCAGGTTGTGCGACTGGTCGATCATGTACTCGATCTCCGGATACACGCCGCCGCGCTCCCAGGCGAAGAGGTGGATCTCGTGGAAGATGCGGAAGATCTGGTAGGGATCGATCGAGCCGAGCGTGAGGTCGTCGTCGGCGTAGCGGCGGTCGTTGAAGTGGAAGCCGCCGAGCATGTCCTCGTCGAGCAGCCACGCGACGATCTGCTCGATGTTCTGCGAAAGGTAGTGGTGGCCGGTGTCGACCAGCACCTTGGCCTGCGGGCCGGCCTTTTTCGCGGTGAGGAAGGACATCCCCCAGTCGGCGAGGTCGGTCTGATAGAACGCGGGTTCGAAGGGCTTGTATTCGACCAGCATGATCTGCTCCGGCGAGAGGTGGCCGTGGGCTTCCTTGAGCGCGGCTTCGAAGCGGTGCTTGCGGGCGCGGATGCTGTCCTGGCCGGGGTAGTTGGTGCCGTCGGCGAACCACAGCGAGACGGCCTTGCTGCCGGTCTGCTGGCCGAGCTTGATGCAGTCGATGATGTGGGCGAGCGCCTGGTCGCGGGCGGTTTCGAAGGGGCTGCCGACCGAGCCGAGCTTGTAGAGCTGGTCCTGGAAAACGTTGGGATTGATCGAGCCCATGCGGATGCCCAGCGAGCCAGCCTTGCGGGCGACGGCGGCGGGATCGGTGCCGGGGGCGAAGTCCCACAGCACGTGCGTCGCGACGGTCGGGCAGCAGGCGGTCAGCCGGTGGACGTGGGCGGCGTCGGCGAGCTTGTCGTCGATATCGATCGCCGCGGCGGGCTGGTGGAACTTGCCGAAACGGGTGCCCGTGTCCGCGTAGCCCCAGGACGGGGTTTCAATGCGGAAGGAGTCGAGGGCGCGGTGGATGGTTTCCGGAGAGGACATGGCAGGGGGCGGCGAGGAGGCCGCGTAGGGCGTGATTAAGAGAACGATTCTTATAAACGCGCAAGCCTAGAGTGTTCGCCAAGCTACCCCGATCGAGTCATCCTGGAGGGGAAGTTGAGAGTTGAGAGTGGATGGTTAAGAATTCATCCAGAGGACTTTGCGTCGAGCTTTCACCTCGATTTCCGGGTGAGCCAAGGATCCGGCACAAGCCTCTCATTCTGATCTATCAACCATCAACCATCAACCATCAACCATCAACCATCAACCATCAACCATCAACCATCGACTCTCAACTCGGTATTTGGGGTCAGCGCTCTCCTCCCACGGCATCCGGCTTCGGCGCAGCGGCGGCCTTGCGGAGATCGCCGAAGCGCTGCCGCATTTCCTCGGCGGTGCCAATCGTCAGGTGGATGGTGTAATCGTGCACGAAGCTGGGCTTGATCTGCATGGTGCGGACGGGTGCGAAGTAGGAACAGCCACCACCTTTGGGACCCGGTTGGCCTTTGTAGCGGTAGGTCGTGAGGTGGGTCGAGCCGGGGAAATGCACTCCGAGCCCGCGGCCATCGGGTCCGACGTAGCCGGCCCATTCCTCGGTGGCATTGCGGCCTTCGTTCGGCCAGCCGGGCTTTTCCTTTGCGAGCGGGGCACCGGTCCACGGCTTGTCGCCCTTGTAGAAAACCATGTCTTCCAAGGCATAGTCGACGAACACCGCGGGCAGTTCCTGATGAGCCGGCGGATGCTCGTCGGTGCCCGAGTAGGTGAAGCGGAAGCGGATCTTCGCCACCTTGCCGTGGAGCGAGATCCACTCTTCCATGCGGCATTCCTCGATGTCCTGGCCGCTGGCCCAGTTCACCGGCACGCTCTTCACGTAGAGGCCGTTTTTGAACTCGCGGGTCTCCAGCACGCGGGCCGGCTTGCCCTTGTAGTCGCCGCCCTGCACCGGATTCCAGCGCCACGGCTTCTCGGCCCACTTCGAGCCGTCGGGCTTGCCGTAGTACGACTGCTGGATGAAGCGGCCGCGGTCGTGGTGGTTCAGCAGGTTGCGGTCGGCGGGGAGTTCGGAGAACCAGAAGACCGAGCCGCCGGAGCTGAGGTCGACGCCGATCTTCACTTCGCCGTTGCTCAGGAATTTCTCCTTCGCGGCAGGTTCGGCCGCGGCCAAGGGCAGGAGGGAAAGCGCGAGCAGCAGGGATTTCATCGGACCTCGGGAACGGACGCCAGAGGGGTAACCTATCGTTCCAGCGTCCGATCCCGTGAATCCGGGAGGGATAGGCACGCCACGCAAAGCCCCAACTTGCCGCGGCGGAAACGCCCTGCTAGGGTCCGCCCGTGAGTCAGCCCATCAATGGCCGTTCGCATTGGACCCAGGCAAAGTTGTCGTCATTTGATGAAGTGCGCGCCTATCGCATCCAACAATGGCAGGAGGCTGGTTGCATGGCGCTACTGACTGCGGCTTGGGAACTGGTGACTGACTACTGGATTGGAATGAAAGGAAAGCACCCCGATGAACTCCGACTTCAAAGATCTGTTACTCAAGTGGTCACCGCGAAGAAGACTGCCGGGCGGCTACAAGATCTTGCGGATCTGGACGAGCTCCGGCGGGCGGATACGTGAGATCCAAGCCCAGCCGATTCAGGACCCGGCCTCAGCCGTGATCTTCATCCGCTCTTTCAACACGTGCTGGCTCATCAGCCCGCCGCCCATGCAGAGCACGCCGAGCACGATGTAGAGCCAGCGCAGGTTGCTGCGGTCGAGATTTCCCACCCAATGGTCGACGATCGTGAAGCAGACGGCGCCAAGGGAAAAGAAGAGGACCGAATAGCCCCAGGCCCGGGTCATCCGGGAGTGGGCTTGGTCGGGGAAATCAAAGCCACCGAACAAGGCGAAGCCGCCGAGCAAGGCCACGAGAATCCCGATCCGCAGGGGAGTGAAGGTGAATTCCATGGCTCAGGAAGATGCCCGGAGCCGGCCTTTGATCGAGCTGAATTCCACGTGCCCGGTGCGAATCAGCGCCGCCAGCGCCTCGCCGTGCTGCTGGAATGACTCGACGGGAACCCATTGGTTTCTCGACCTCAATTCCCGCAGCAGGAGAAGCATCCGCTGTTCGAGATCGGTCCCGACCGGCAGGCAGGACCGCCACAAGTCGAACGCTTGCAGGATCCGCTGCGGACCGGCGAGGAAGAGTTGGCTCAGCATCCAGGCGGTGGCGGAGACCTGGTTGATGCGATCCTGCGCGACGAAGGCACCCGGCATGTCGACATCGCCTTTCCACATCACGGCATCGGAAAGATCGGCCGCTTCGTTGCGACGGTGCCGGATCCATCCGCTGACGGTGATGATCGCCAGAATGGACGCGGACGCGGCGCTTTCAAACCAATCCGGGAGTCCCGGCGGCAGCATCGACGCGGCGCGGTTGGCGACGAAGTAGAAGAAAGCAAAGGCCAGGAGATAGGCGACAATTCCGATCAGGATTGATCCGACGGCACGGATCCGCTGGCGGCGGTTGAAACGTCGAATCACGGCACCAGAAGGATCTTACCGTTCCGCGCGCTGCCCGCGGCTTGCTCCAGCGCTGCCTTGAAATCCGCCAGCGGATAGGTGGCCGCCACCGGTACTGAAAGCGCTCCGGAACCCATCAGCCCGGCGAGCTTGCCGTAAACCGCGTCGAGTTCTTCCCGCGGCGCGCTTTCGATCCACCGGGTGACCCACAGCCCGCGGAATTGGAGGTCCTTGAAAATGAGCTGCCCGTTCGGGACGGTCAGCGGCCGGCGGGACATCGCGCCGTAGGTGACGTGGATCCCGCCGGATGCCAGCAAGTTCATCAGCCGCAGCGCGCTCTCGCCGCCGACGCAGTTGAAGGCGAGCGAAGGACGATCCTTGCCAAGCGCGGCTTTCGCGGAATCCACCGCGGAGTCATCGTCGGTCACCACCTCGTCCGCTCCGAGCGCGAGGAGTTCGTCGCGCAGCTCCGCACGACGCACGAGGTTCATCGTACGAATTCCCAGCGTCCGCGCCAGAACGATCACGCAGCGGCCGACCGCGGAGTTCGCCGCGTTCTGGAGGATCCACGAGCCGGGCGGCGGCGTGCCGAAGCCGGTCAGCAGCCGCCACGCGGTCGCCGGATTCACTTTCAGCATCGCGGCCTGCAGCGGATCGATCCCCTCCGGGAGCTTGAACAAATGTTCCGCGAGCAAGCTCACCTCGTCCGCCCAGGTTCCCGCGCGGCGCAGCAGGATGGCGCGGTCGCCCGGCTGGAAGTCCGGCGAGCGGCTTTCGACGACCTCGCCGCAGCCTTCGATTCCCGGCACCGCCGGCAGCTCCGGCTTCACGCCGTAGGTGCCCTCGATGAAATTCAGGTCCGCGGGATTCACCGGAGCGGCCAGGATTCGCAAGCGGACCCCACCGTCTAACAGCTCGGGCGGTGGCAGTTCTTCCAGCCGCAGGACCTCGGCCGGCTTGCCGCATTCGTGGAAACGGAGCGCGTGCATGGCTTCACGGGAACATCCCGCGCTGGGCCTTGGCGTCGGCGACGGTCTTGATGGCGAGGGCCTGGGCGGCGGTGCGGTGCGGAAGCTGGTGGCGTTCGGCGAAGGCCAGGACACGGGCGAAAGCACCCTCGAGCATGGTGTCGAGCTTGGTCAAGACCTCGCGCTCGGTCCACTGGAAGCGCTGCAGATTCTGCACCCACTCGAAGTAGGAGACCGTCACGCCGCCGGCGTTGCAGAGGATGTCGGGGATGACGAAGATGTCGCCGCGGGCGTTGAGGATGGAGTCGGCTTCGGGAGTGGTCGGGCCGTTCGCGCCTTCGGCGAGGACCTTGCATTTCAAATGCGGCGCGTTTTCCGCGGTGATCACCATGTCGGTGGCGGCGGGCACGAGGATGTCGCAGGGCTGGCAGAGCAGGACCGCGGGGTCGATCGGCTCCGCTTCCGGGAAGCCCTGGATGCTGCCGTGGGCCACGACGTGGTCGCGCAGCTTGCGGGTGTCGATCCCGCCGGCATTCCAGATCGCGCCGCTGACGTCGGAGATGCCGGTGATCTTCACGCCGGAGTTCGAGAGCTCGTAAGCCGCGTGCGAACCGACATTGCCGAAGCCCTGGATCACCGCGGTGGCGGAGGTGAGGGTGATGCCGAGCTTGTTGAGCGCGCGGCAGGCGAGGAAGGCGACGCCGTGGCCGGTGGCCTGGGTGCGGCCGGCGGAACCCTGGAGGATGAGCGGCTTGCCGGTGACGATGCCCGGCACCAGCCGGCCGGCGTGGGTCGAGTAGGTGTCCACCATCCACGCCATGGTCTGCTCGTTGGTCCCCATGTCGGGCGCCATCACATCGATGTCCGGGCCGATGAAGGGGATCATTTCCATCGTGTAGCGGCGGGTCATCCGTTCCAGCTCGCCGGGGCTCATCGTCCGCGGGTCGCAGGCGATGCCGCCCTTGCCGCCGCCATACGGGAGGTCCATCAGCGCGCACTTCCAGTTCATCCACATCGCCAGCGCGGCGACCTCGCCGAGATCGACGCGCGGGTGGTAGCGCAGGCCGCCTTTCACCGGGCCGCGGGTCAGGTGATGTTGGACGCGGTGGCCGAAATAGACCTTGGTCGAGCCGTCGTCGTGGCGGATCGGGACGGTGACGGTGATCAGGCGCTTGGGCCATTTGCAGCGCTCGCGGAGGGCCTCGTCGAGGCCGAGGAAATCCGCCACGCCATCGAACTGGGTGGCGGCCATGGCAAAGACCGGGTTTCGCAGGAGTTCATCGCGCATGGGTCTTTTCTAACCGAGGATCGGGGGATGCCAACCCTTCTCCGCTGAAGCCTTGAAGAGCAGGCGAATCATGGGAACGAACCGCGGAGGCGCGGAGGTCGCGGAGAGGTCACGGAGTTCTGGATCCGGTCCGAGGGGAACTGATATCGAAGAATGGGGATCGGATCAGTAGAACAACGAAAATGTCGAAATTGACGAAAGGAGAGCCATCAGAGCCCGGCTCTTTGATTTCGTCTATTTCGACTTTTTCGTTGTTCCAAGCTTCTTCCCTCCGCGGCCTCTACGCCTTCGACCGAAGATTGAAGTGGTATTCAGTCGGTCCATCTCCGCTGCGCTCAGTTTGCGGTTCGTTCCATTCATGGTGGCGCTTGAGGCTTGGAAGTTCGGGTGGGGGGCCTAGCCTTCGCCGCGATGGAGCCGCTGAGCGTCGATGGCAAATTCTTCCGGTCCGGGGAGAGTCGCGTCGAGCTGCGGGCGGTGACCTACGGGCCCTTCCCAGGCGGCTGGCCGACGGATTTCGCTGCGGATTTCGAAAGGATCGCGGCCGCCGGTTTCAATGCCCTGCGGCTTTACGAAATGCCGCCCCGCCGGCTGCTCGATGCCGCCCTTACCCGCGGTCTGCGGGTCTTCGGCGGCCTGCGTTGGCCCCAGGCGGTCGATTTTCTCAAGGACAGCCGTGTTCCTTCCGCGGCCCGCGTGGAGCTCGCTGAAACCCTGCGCGATTTGGAAGGCCATCCCGCGCTGGCCGGCGTCTTCGTGGCGAACGAGGTGCCCGCGGACCTGGTGCGCTGGATGGGACCGGTGCGGGTGCGGCGGTCGATCGAAGACCTGATCGCGCGCGGCAAGGAGATCCACCCCGATGTCCTGTGGTGCTATGCCAACTACCCGAGCACCGAATACCTGGAACCCGAGAATGCCGACTTCACGGCGTTCAATGTCTATCTCGAAGATGAGTCTTCCTTCCGCAAGTATCTGCGGCGGCTCCATCACATCGCGGGTGACCGGCCGCTGGTGATCTCGGAATTCGGCCTGGATTCGCGGCGCAACGGCACCGCGAAGCAGGCGGAAGTCCTGGCTTGGGGCATCCGTGCCGCCCGCGAGGAAGGCGCGGCCGGGATGACGGTCTATGCCTGGAGCGACCGCTGGTGGAATGCCGGGATGGAAGTGCCGGATTGGGACTTCGGGGTTACGGATCGGGAGGGCGGAGACAAGCCCGCGCTCGCCGCGGTGAAAAGCGCCTTCTCGGACTTCAGGCCTCTGTCGCCCGACCTCCGGTTCTCCGCGATCATCTGCACCCGGAATGGCACGGCGCGGATCGGCGCGTGCCTCGCGGCTTTGGAAAGTCAGTCCTTTCCGGCCCACGAGATTATCGTCGTCGATGACGGCTCGACGGACGGCACCGGCAATCAGGTGGCCGACCGTTATCCCGGAGTCCGGCTGCTGCGTTTGGCAGCGGGTGGCCTCAGCGCGGCCCGCAATGCCGGGGCGGAGCTTGCCACGGGTGAGATCATCGCGTTCACCGATGATGATTGCGAACCCGACCGGGGATGGCTGGCCGGTCTGGCCGCGATTTTCGATAAGGGCTGCGACGCGGCGGGTGGGCCGAATCTGCCGCCCACTCCCCGGACGGCCGCCGAAGCGATCGTCGCCGCCGCGCCGGGGGCACCGAGTCACGTGATGCTGGACGACGTGGAAGCCGAGCACCTTCCGGGCTGCAATATCGCAGTACGACGGACGGCGTACTTCGCAGCCGGTGGCTTTGATCCGATCTTCACGACCGCGGGCGACGACGTGGATTTCTGCTGGCGGCTGCGGGACCACGGCTACCGGCTGGGTTTCGTGCCGACGGCCTTTGTCTGGCATCATCGCCGACCTTCCTTGCGCGGCTACTTGAAGCAACAGATCGGCTACGGCAAGGCGGAGGCGCTGTTGATTGAAAAGCACCCGCATCGCTTCACGGCGGCAGGCGATGCGCGTTGGGAAGGCTTCGTCTATTCCGGCGGGCCGGTGCGCGCGGTGGAAGGCTCGATCCTCTATCATGGTGCGATGGGCCAGGCTGGATATCAGAGCGTGACCGACCGGATGCAACCGTTGCGGCCGCTGGACTGCCGCTTTGACACGCCGCTTTCCCGCGGAGGCCTCGCGCTGCTCCGCTGGCTGCAACCGCGGCTGCGGTCGTGGTATCGCTGCGGGAAATGGCAAGGGCCATCGAAGGCGGGACGGAGCGAGGAAGAGCCGGTGCCCAGCGCGGAGTTCTCGATCTGGTCGGAGGAAGGAAAGACCCGCGATCACTATCTCCAGCACCTCCTCGCGGCTGACTGGAAACCCGGCGGCACGAGTGATGTTTGGGATGTCGAAAAGGACGGCACCCGCTTGTTGCTGGCGACCGAACGCGGCGACGGGATCGGTGCGATGACACTCGTAAGAGTCTGGGGAGATCGTCGGAGCGCGGAGGAACTCTTGCGGCGAGCGTGAGCCGGCGTTACAGCCGTGGGCATGGGTTTGCGGACAAGCGATTTCCACTACGACTTGCCAGAGGAGTTGATCGCCTCGCGGCCGTTGCCAGAGCGCGCGGCATCGCGGATGCTGGTGATTCACCGCGACTCGGGGAAGATCGAGCACCGGATGTTCCGCGATTTTCCGGAGCACCTGCGGTCGGACGACCTGCTCGTCTTGAATGACACCAAAGTCATCCCGGCGCGGGTGTTTTCGGACGACGGGAAGATCGAGCTGCTGTGCCTCGACCGGCTTTCACCGCTCGAGTGGCGCTGCCTGGTGAAGCCGGGGCGGAAGATGCGGGAGGGAAAAACGGTGACAGTCGCCGGAACTACGGGGACTGTCGTAGAAGTCTTCGAAAACGGCGACCGGCTGATCCGCTGGGAAGCACCGGTCGACCTCGACGCTCACGGTCACCTCGCGCTGCCGCATTACATGGGCCGGGAGGACGAGATCGCCGACAAAGAGCGCTACCAGACGGTCTACGCCCGGGAGGAAGGTGCGATCGCAGCGCCGACGGCCGGCCTGCACTTCACGCCGGAGCTGTTAGAAAAGCTGCCACACGACTTCCTGACCCTGCACGTTGGTGTCGGGACTTTCCGGCCGGTGCAGGTGGACACACCGGAGGAGCACGTGATGCATTCCGAACGCTACCGGCTGACGGAAGCGACCGCGAAGCGGGTCAACGAGGCGGGTCGGGTGATCGCGGTGGGGACGACGGTGACGCGGGTGCTGGAGCAGCTCGGAGAGCGCGGCGGCGACAAGCGGCTGTTAGAAAAGGATCAACACGGCGAGACCGACATCTTCATCTACCCGCCACACGAGTTCCGCGTGGTCGGCGGGCTACTGACGAATTTCCACCTGCCGGAGAGCACGCTGATCATGCTGGTCAGCGCCTTCGCCGGACGGGAACTTGTGATGGAGGCCTACCGCGAGGCGGTGCGGGAGCGCTACCGGTTCTACAGCTACGGCGACTGCATGCTGCTGGTGTAATCCGCTTGCCATGACGGGCCTCCGCTTGTTTCCTCCGCCTGCTGTCAGGGGCCGTGGAGGTTCGGCAGGCGAACCCCGCCAGGACGTAACTGTAGCAACGGCAGTTTGTCCGGATTTGCCGCGGATTCCCTGGCAGCACTTCTTTTCCCCGAGCGGGCCTTA
>NEUO01000201.1 GCA_002304315.1 Verrucomicrobiia bacterium Tous-C4TDCM | reverse complement strand
AGCGTGCTCCAGGCATTCTTTGGGCGAACGGCAGACTCAACAACACCGACGTCACGATGCTGATGCGCGGGCTCAACCAGAAGAAGGGCGTCGACCTCGTGGTCAGCCCATCGACGGTCACCCGCAGCGGCCAACAATCGAAGATCGAAATCATCCGGGAATTCATCTATCCCACCGAATACGAGCCGCCCGAGCTGCCGAACACGATCTCCACTCCGGTGCTGGTCAACGTGGTGACCGGAGAAGTGCGGAATGGAACTCCGCCGCTGGTGCCGATCACGCCGGCAAATCCGACCAGCTTTGAAACCCGCCCGGTAGGCGTGGTGCTGGATGTCCTGCCGACCGTCAGCGCCGACCGCTACTACGTGGACATCGCGCTGAACCCATCGGTGACCGATTTCGACGGCTTCATCAACTATGGCACTCCGATCACCAGTTCCGCGCCGTCTACCTTGACTGGTGGCAGCAGCGTGGTCGAGATCACGCCCAACCAGATCCTGATGCCGGTCTTCTCCGTCATGAAAACGGAGACCAATCTGACCATCGCCGACGGCTCCACCCTGGTCATCGGCGGCATGCTTCAGGAGAAAGTGCAGAAAGTGCAGGACAAGACCAAGATTCTCGGGGACTTGCCGATTTTCGGACGGATGTTCCAATCGGAAGCCTATGCGCCGGTCCGCACCGCCGTGGTTTTTCTGGTGACGGTCAAAGTCGTCGATCCTACGGGAAAGCCATTCCGCGACCGATGATCCAAGCCCTGCTGAGTTCCGAGGCGGCAGTCTTTCGTCCATTTCCTAGCGATGTCTTCCTCTGATCCCGAACCTGAGAACTACTCGATCGACGAAATGGTTGATCGACTGCGCTCGCGGGGCGAGGGGGGGCGCGACGGGCAACCGGAGCTGGTTGTCCGCGAGGACGGGACGGAGGTTTACCGGATGCGCAAGCGGAAGCGCCGGTCGCACCAGCCCAAAAAAGAGAAGGAAAAGCGGCAGCAGCAGTTTCGGGTTGTAAAGGTGGTTGCGGGTGTCGGCCTGGTGGCTGCGGCCGGTCTCGCATTGCTCGGGTCGGTCATCTATCTCAACAGTTCGGCGTATCAATCGACGGTCGTTTCCAGGATCCGCACATGGACCGGCGCCGAGCCGCAGCTCACCCAGTTCCGGATGTCGCCGGTCAGCGCCGCGGCGGGGTCGGTTAGCTTTACCTGGCCGGAGGGCTCGATGTTGGAAAGCCTCCAACTGAATGGAGTCAGGGCGGATCTCGGTGTCTCCAGCATTTTTGGACGGTCCTGGAAGGGGACGGAGATGGTCGCGACGGGAGGGACGCTGATGCTCCGGCAGGCCGAAGGAGGCCCCCCCATGTCATCTCCGGATCGGAAAGGAGATTGCCCGTTCCAGTTCCGCTACCGCAGCCCGAATTTCAACGTTCTCATGGGGCCGGCCGAATCACCGGCACTTCGGTTGCTGTCGTCCGAAGTTTCGATCAACGTGCAGGATTCTGCGGCCACCACGGCCAACCTCCAATTCGAAGGGGGCCAGCTAACGATCCTAGGCTGGGGGGATTTCGCCCTGACTTTCGCTTCTTTCCAGATCGAGCCCACCGGAATCCAGTTGGCCACCGCACGGATCGTCCCGGTTGGGGGATCAAAGGGTGAGATCGAGATTCTCAATCCGCAGCAGGTTCCACTGGCTCTCGAAGGTGGGCAGTCGGAGATGGCACTGCGTGTCGACCGCGTTCCCTTGTCGGCGCTGTTGGATCCGAAATTCGGGGTATGGTTGGGAGCCACCGTGGAAACGCGCGAGGACGGTGCGGACGGCACGATTTTGTTCCAAGGTGGAAAGTCGCCGTCGGTCTCCTGCCGGATTCCCTTCCATGCGACTGCGAATTCCGAGCCTGAAGCATCCCTTCTCCCGATGTTCGCCATCATTGCCAAGGAGGTGGACGAGGCGTGGTATCACAAGCCGGTTTTCGATCTCGATTTCAGCGGTACCTTGATCCGTGGCGGTAACGCAAGCGGACTCCAAGATCTGAGTATGGGAGCCCGAGGACGGATCCTGATCAAGGGCGCGGTGATGGCGCAAGCGGGCGGCGTGTTGGACGGTTCTCTGGAGATCGGACTTCCCGAATCGGCGATCGCCGATTGCTCGCTGCCTTTCCGCCGTGTCTTCAATCGCCGGGAAGGTGCCCACGCCTGGGCCACCGTCAGGATTTCAGGAACGGGTGCCAAGCCGGCCGACGATCTCCAGCAGCAGATCGAGCAAGCCGCCACCGATGTGGCACCCGCCAGCGGTGGCAAGGAGTTCTTGGAAGATGAGTTCCGGGGCCTCACCACGCCGGAGAAATAATGAGCGACGTGCGGCCTCGTCCGACCCGCGGCTTAGGTCTTAAAGTTCCTGGATGCGGAGATTGCGCCAGCGGACCTTGCAGGACTTGCCGGCATGGACTTGAAGGGCAAAGAAACCTTCGGGGGTGAATTCCTGCCCTTCGTCAGTGTAGTCGACGCGCTCCTTGCCGTTGAGCCAGATCTGGATGTGCTTGCCCTTGCAGACGATGCGGATCTCGTTCCAGTCGTCCCACTTGATGATCTCGCCGCCCTGCTTCGTGAACGCCGCTTCAGCCGTCTTGTCGCCCTTCTTCGGGAAAAGCCAGCCACGCCGGGCTTCATCATAAAGACCGGCGGTCCAAGCCCGGGCCTTGCCGTTGTCGTGTTCGCACTGGTAGCCGTTCACGCGGCCGTCCTTGCCCTCCTTCTGGAGCCCGCGGAACATCATGCCGGAATTGCCGGTGAGGTCGTCGAACTTCATCTCAAAGCGGAAATCGAAGTCCTTGTAGGTCTTCTCGGTGCGCATGAAGGTGTTCGACTTCACATTCTCCCCGAAGCCAATGATCTCGGCACCGGCAATGCGGAACTCGCCGTTGCCGTTGACCTTTTTCCAACCGGTGAAGTCTTTGCCGTTGAAGAGCTCAGTGAATCCCGGTTCCGCTGCGGGGCAGAGAGGAAGAGCGCAAATGGCGGCGGCGATCAGGGTGCTAAGTTTCATGGATCTGTCCGACAACTGTGCCCTGCCGGATCGCCGGAGCAAGCCTGAAGTCGGTGGGGGCGATGCCGTCACCGAGCTTTTCCTTGCGACGCCCGGTCAGCCTGCTAGCTTCCGCGGCAATTGCTCGGAAAAGTATGATAGGCCATCTTGATTGTCCCGTCCTCGTTCTCAACCGGTTCTGGCAACCGGTGCAAACCTGCTCCGTCCGGCGCGCGCTCAAGCTCCTGTTTCTGGGGCACGCGCAGGTGGTGCAGACCGAAGGCGAGGACCGATTCCGCACCCACGATCTCGGATCCTGGGTAGAGCATTCGTCGCGGGAAGTGGTCGAGGACGTCATCCACACCGTCCGCCTGGCCCTGCGGGTGCCCAAGATCATCGTGCTGGCGCTCTACGAGAAGCTGCCGCGGATGGAGGTCCGCTTTACCCGCCGCAATGTGTTCCTGCGCGACAAGCACACCTGCCAATACTGCGCGAGGATCTTCAACGAGCCGGAGCTGAACCTCGACCACGTAATGCCGCGCGACAAGGGTGGCCGCACGACTTGGGAGAACATCGTCACCTCCTGCATCCGCTGCAATACCCGCAAGGCGAACAAGCTTTCGCACGAAGTGAACATGCATCCGCTCCGCAAGCCGGTCGCCCCGCGCTGGCGACCGATGTTCGCGCTGCGCGAGAATACCCGCTCCGACGAGAGCTGGACGCATTTCATCGATCCTGATCCTTTAAAGGTCCGATTGTCGGCGTGAGGCCACGAAAAAGCGCCGCCCCCGGGTAGGAGGCGGCGCTGGAAAGGGGAAGCGGATCAGGCCTGGTCGATGGTCTTCTCGCTGGCCGCGTCGACGATCATGAAACGCTCCCGGTGCAGCGCCGGGTCCGAACGGAAAATCAGGCGACCGGAGTGCTGGCGTTCCAGTTCGACAAGGTGGCGGCTGTCCTCGGTCTTGAAGCGGGTGAGCACGTCGGGATTCACCACGACGACTAGGTCGCCGGCCTGGTCGCGGTGCTTGTTGATCACCGTGACGATGCGGCGCTGAATCTCGACGCTCATGGTCATCGGAGTCTTCACCCGGCCGCGGCCCTGGCAGTAGGGGCATGGCTCAAACATCGTGTCGCGCAGCGACTCGTTGAGGCGCTGACGGGTCATCTCCATGAGGCCGATCGACGAGATCTGTAGTACTTGAGTCTTCGCCTTGTCCTTTTTCAATCGGTCCTTCATCGCCTTGTAGACCGTCTGCTGGTCCTTGCGGTGGCGCATGTCGATGAAGTCGACCACGACCAAGCCGCCGATGTTGCGCAGACGGAGCTGGCGGGCGACTTCCTGGGCGGCTTCGACGTTTGTTTCGAAGATCATCTTGTCGACGTCCTTCGACCCGCGGTTGCGGCCGGTGTTGACGTCGATGGCGATCAGCGCCTCGGTTTCATCAATGACGATGTAGCCGCCACAAGGCAGCCAGACCTGGCGGGAGAATGCCTCGTCGATCTGCTTCTGGATGCCGATCGCCTCGAAGATCGGCTGGGTGGACGGCATGTGATGGATGCGGCGCTTTGCGCGGCGCGAGATCTTGCCGGCGATCTCGCGGATCAGCTCGGTGGTCTGGGCATCGTCGCAGAGGACCTGGTCGACTTCATCGGTAAGGAAGTCGCGCGCGGTCCGCTCGATCAAGCCGGGCTCCTGGAACACGCAGAGCGGTGCGGGGCCGGAGTCCCGCTTGTCTTCGACGGCGTGCCACTGCTCCATCAGCATCGCGAGGTCGCGAACGAAGTGGCGCGCGCGGGTGCCGTGGGCGACGGTGCGCATGATGATGCCCATGCCTTCCGGCACGCTGAGCCGCTGCATGATCTTGCGCAGGCGCTGGCGTTCCTTGGGGTCCTCGATCTTGCGGGAAATCCCGAACTGCTCGGTGTAAGGCATCAGCACGAGGTAGCGGCCGGCCAATGAGATGTTGGTGGTAACGCGCGGTCCCTTGGTGCCGATCGGCCCTTTTGAGACCTGGATCATGATCTCGGAACCGATCGGGTAGATGCTCGGGATGTCCTTTGAGCTGATCTTTTGCTGCTGTTTTTTCTTCTGGCTGCCCGCGCGCTCGATCTCTTCGAGGCCGGCGTCGAGGGCGGCGGGGATCGCATCCCAGAAGTGGAGGAAGGCGTTCTTGTCGAGGCCGATGTCGACGAACATCGCCTTGAGGCCCTGCTCGATGTTCTTCACGCGGCCTTTGAAGATGCCGCCGACGATGTTCTGCTCGCCTTCCCGCTCGACGGTGTATTCCTCGAGAACCCCGTTGTCGAGGAGGGCGACCCGGCGCTCGAGGCGCTCGACGTTGACGATGACGGTGTTACCTTCCTTCGGGTTCGGTCTGCCGATGCCGAGGAAGCGTTTGATTTTCTGGATCATGGATTTGATAAGAGGATGGGAGTTGGAAAGAATTAGCGTCGGGGAGTGGGAGAATTGCGGCGGGGGGCAACCGTGCCCTCCTCGTCGATTTCAGGGGTGATGGTGGGACGGGGCGTTACGGGAGAGGGGACCAAGGTCGGGTCCGGCGACACGATGCCGACGGCGGCGGCGGCGTCCGATGCTTCGTTGCCGGTTTCGCCGGCATCGTCGGTCACATCCATGGATGCGAGGAAGTCTTTGGGCAGAAGAATTTCTTCGATGGGGTCGTTGTTGCCAACGACCGGGTTCAGTGGATGAAGGGGGAGCCGCTTGCCCTCGTCGCGGGCGAGGATGCCGCGGAGGAGAAGGTGGACCAGCGGACCGCAGACCTTGCCGCCGGATTTGCCGTTTTCCACGAGCATGCAGATGGCGTAGCGGGGTTCGTCGTAGGGCGCGAAAGCGAGGGTCCAGGAATTGTGTAGATTCAGTGGTTTGCTGACCTGAGCGGTGCCGGTTTTGGCGGCGACCACATAGTCCGGAATCTTCACCCGGCCCGCGGTGCCACCGGGCACGTTGACGGCCATTCGCATGCCTTCGCGGATGAGCTCCATGTCGGAAGGCTTCACGCCTTCCTTGATCAGATCGACCTTGATCCGTGGTACATCTTCGATCAGCAGGGTTCCATCCGACGCCACCGCCTTCTTGACGAGGCGGGGGTGATAATAACGGCCGCCGTTGGCGACACAGGCGGTCACTGCACAAAGCTGGAGGGGGGTGGCGAGGGCGTTTCCCTGGCCGATGGCCAGGAAGCCGGTGTCGATCGGTGTCGCGACGACATTCGGGCGCAGGCGTTGCCAATTGCGGCTACCGGTAACCAATCCCGGATTCTCTTGAGGCAAGGGGATGCCGGTCTTTTCCCCCAGGCCGAGCATGCCGAAGCCGTCCGCCATGCCCTTCGTGCCGATCGACCGGGCGAGGAGCATGAAGTAGGGATTGCACGATTGCTGGATCGCCTTCGGCAAGTTGAGGCTGCCGTGGCTGCCGCCTTTCTGGGCAATCCAGCATCCGACCTTGGCATTGCCGTAGGAGACGTAGCCGCTGCAGCTGAAACTCCGGGTGGCAAAGCCCTTGGTCGCACCCACCAAGGCGGTGGGAATTTTAAACGTCGACCCCGGCACGAAGGGGCTGATCGAGCGGTCGACCAGTGGGGAGATCTTCGCTTGATTGTATTCGCGGTTCCGCCCCGGACTGATGCTCGGGATGAAGTCGTTCGGGTTGTAGTCGGGAACGCAGGCCATCGCGAGGATCTCGCCGGTGCGGACATCCATCACCACCCCTGATGCCGAGCCGGCCTGTCGGAGGATGTTCGACAAGAGGTATTGAATCTCGGCATCGATGGTGAGCGTGACCTTAGCCCCGACACCGGGATCGAGACGGTCATAAATGCCGAGCACCTTACCCTTCTCGTCCTTGCTGATCTTGCTCCAGCCTTCCGAGCCACGCAGCAGATCGTCGAGAGTCGCCTCTACCCCGGCGAGGCCCTTTTCATCGCCGACATACTGATACCCGTATTCGCGGCGCGCGTCCTCGGGGATATCGCCTTTCCGCCAAGGCTGCACATAACCAAGCGTGTGACAGGCCAGTGCCTTGTAGGGATACTCCCGTTGCGGACGGACATTGAGGTAGACCCCGGGAAGCTCCAGTGAATGCTCGGCAAAGCGCGCGAACTCGTCGTAGGTGACTTCCGTCGTGTAGGAGAAGGGGACCAGCCCGCCGTGGGTCTTGTAGTGGGTCCGCAGGTCCTTTGCCCTGAAATTCCGGACCAGTCCCAGTGGCTCGAGGACCGGGATCACGCGCTCCTTAATGATCGCCACGATGTCGGTCTCTGTGGCTTTCCTCGGCATCCCGTCCTCGCGAGACTCCACGTCGAGGGTCGGGTCGTCGGACCGTTGCATGCGATAGGCCCGGTGGATCTCCTCGAGGTTGAAGGAGACCTCGTAATTGCGGCGGTTACGGGCGAGTTCGACACCATGTCGATCTTTGATGGTCCCGCGGATCCCGGGTTCGCGCACGGTGATCTGGCGATTGCCGGGGACCAGTGCCTTGTAGTAGTCCTGCCGGTCGATCTGGAATTCGTAGAGCCGTGTCAACAGTGCTCCGAAGCCGAACAGCACGAGGGCGGTCAGCAGATAAAGGCGGAGACGGAGACGGGGTTCGATGGCAGTCATGCGATGGCGCGGCGGCGCTTCTTCTTTTTCAATCCTTCGAAACGGATCTCATGACCGAAGCGCTCTGCGACGTGGAACAGGATCCAGAAGACAATCGGCGAGAACAGCATCGTGAGCACCGAAGTGAAGACGATCTGGAAGAGGGTGGCACGAGGAAAGAGGAAATCGCCACGGACGAAGTTGATGATGAGATACTCCGCGACGAGATAGACGAAGATGGAGACGCCGACGAGGAACGCCGAGACTTGCCACTTGCCTTCGCGAAACAGGGGTTGGATGCCCTGCATCAGGTAGCCGATGACCCCGTAGAGAATGATCGAGTAGCCGAAACGGAGCGATTGGGCGGGTTGGTCGTAGACCAGAGGGTCGCCGCCGGGAGGACCCAGCGCGCTCTGGACATCCCACAGGAAGCCGCAGGTGAAAGCCATCGCGAGCATGACCGGTGGCCCCACGGTTACCGACGCGCAAAGGAATACCAGCGTCACCAGCAGCAGGCGCGAGTTGAACAGCCCGGTCAACGAGGGGATGAACTGCTGGGCTACCAGTGCCAGCAGGACGAGGATGAAGAGACTGAGCGAATACCGGATCACGGGATCATGGCAGCGGAAGGAGGAAAACCGTGCTCAGATCCGTGAAATCGACCGAGGGTCGGACCAAAGCTTCGGAGTCGAGAGGGCCGGGGAGAACCGACTCGACAGTGCCCACCAGGAGGTTCGCGGGGAAGAGTCCTCCGCGCCCGGTGGTGAATACCCGCGTGCCCGGACTGATCCGGGCCTTCGGGGAAAGGAATCGAAGGTGGAGTTTGGGACCGCCTTCATACTGGCCGCGCTGGCCGCTGAGGATTCCCACTTCGGGGGTGCCCTCGACTTGCACGGATACCTGACATGCCTCATCGGTCAGCAGGATGACCGACGACAGTTTGTCGCCGACCCGATCGACTTTGCCGACGAGTCCGCCATCGGCAACCACCGGTTGATGAACCGCCACTTGGCTTTCCCAGCCGCGGTCGATCTCGACAGTCTGCCACCAGGTCGTCGTCTGTCGGCGGATCACGCGGGCGACCGTTGCCTTGAACTCGATCCGCTTCTGGAAATCGAGCGCGCGCCGCAGTCGGGCGTTCTCGGCCTCGACTTCCAGCGAGTGGCGCTCGACCTGCCGCAGCCGGTCATACTCGGCGCGCATCGACTCGAGTTCGGCTTCGAGCTTCTTGGAATGCTCCACCTCGACGAGGAAGGTCCGAGCTTTGACTTCTAGCGTCGATCCGGCGTTGAGGAACGGGGTGAGCCACGAATAGTAGGTCGCCTGGATGTCCCGGACCGTACGCTCGCTCCGGGTCAGCGCCCAGATGGCGCCGCCCAAGAAGAGGAGGAATGCGAGGAGATTGAGCGGCCTCATGGCGAGGAGCCCCGGGCGGACCGGTCAGTAGTGGGAAGAAGTGGTGACCCGCTTCAGTAACTCGGGTTCCTGCAGCATCCGGCCGGTGCCTTCCGCCACGGCGCTGAGGGGGTCCTCGGCGACATGGACCGGCAGGCCCGTTTCTTCCCGGAGAAGCCGGTCCAAGCCCCGCAACAGGGCCCCTCCGCCCGCCAGCACGATGCCGCGGTCGACGAGGTCGGCGGCAAGTTCAGGCGGGCAACGTTCCAGCGTGGTGCGCACGGCATCCACGATGGTGGAAAGCGGGTCCGCCATCGCCTCGCGGATTTCCTGAGAGGTGATGGTGATGGTTTTCGGCAGGCCGGCGACGAGGTCGCGGCCCTTCACATCCATGGTGATTTCCTTCATCAGCGGGGCCGCGGAGCCCAGCCGGATTTTGATGTCTTCGGCGGTGCGTTCGCCGATCATCAGGTTGTAGGCCCGCTTCATGTAAGACACGATGGCCTCGTCGAGTTCGTCGCCCGCGGTGCGGACGGAGCGGGCGAAAACGATGCCGCCCAGTGAAATGAGTGCAACCTCGGTGGTGCCGCCGCCGATATCGACGATCATGTTGCCGGAGGCGTCCATGACCGGGAGGCCGACGCCGATCGCGGCGGCCATCGGTTCCTCGACGATGTGAACCTCCCGCGCGCCCGCCTGCTCGGCCGACTCACTGACCGCCCGGCGCTCGACCTCCGTGATTCCGGACGGCACCGCGATCACGACCCGCGGATTGTTGCGGCGCCGGCCGTTGTTGGCCTTTCGGATGAAGTGGCGGAGCATGGCTTCCGCCACTTCGAAATCGGCGATCACCCCGTCCTTGAGGGGGCGGATGGCGACGATGTTGCCCGGCGTCCGGCCGAGCATGCGCTTGGCGTCATCGCCGACGGCCAAAACTTCGTTGGTGCCGGCCTTTACCGCGACCACCGACGGTTCGCGGAGGACGATGCCTTGATCCTTGACGTTGACGAGGGTGTTGGCGGTGCCGAGATCGATACCAATTTCGTTGGAAAACCAGCTGCCGAATAATCGAGCAAACATTCTGATGGTGAAAGGATTGGGAAAAGAAAGTTGACGGCCCTCACTGCCCCCGCGCGGCACCGTACACCGGTCGCAAGGGTGCAAAAGATCGACCTTACCGAAAAATCGGGGAGGCGGCGGACTATGGTGACGCCAGCCCCGCCGGGTCAAGTGGGAATCCCTGTTCCGCAAAGAGAACAAAGGAGTTCCACGACTTCCGCCGGGCTCAATGCGAGGCCAAAGCCGGGCCGACCGCCGCGTGGCGGACCAGGAACTCG
>NEUO01000200.1 GCA_002304315.1 Verrucomicrobiia bacterium Tous-C4TDCM | reverse complement strand
GAATTGGGGGAGCGATACTGAGAGGTGGACCTAAGCAGCAGCCACTGTCGGCACTTTGGTTCCCTTGGGACCAAGCGAAAAATACTCGATCGCGTCCTTCTTGCTCGCTCGCCCGACGTAATGTTGCCGCAGCACCGTGGGCGTGCCGGCGTGTCCGAACTCGAAAAGAAGGCTTTCCAAGGGCACGCCGAACGCCACCGCATAGGATGCATGCGAGTGCCTCAGCGCGTTCTGTGGCCATGCCCCGCGACTCGGCTCGTCGGGATTTTTGAGCAGACGAGACGAGACGTCCCAGCCAGCAAGGCGACGGCAAGCTTTGTCGACTTCACGCCAGTTCGTGCACGGGGCGAAGGGGTAATGGGCAAGCCATGCAACCAGCGTTGGGCTTGGGCTGATGTGTCGGCGCCTGCCCTTCTTGGTGACCGAGGCCGGAAGCTCGATCCCCTTGGCCGACACGTGTTCTGCATCAAGGCGAACAAGCTCCTCCGACCGGATTCCTGCAAAGAGTTGCAGAGCATACGATGCGACGGCATCAGGGTATTGCGCCTCGGCGACTTGTATCAGCGCCGTGGCCTCCGTGACCGTGAGGATTGAGATCTCGTCGGAGTCCCTGCTGCTCTTTGGTGCCTCGATGGCGTCGAACACGTCGGCGTTGCACCAGCCCCTCTTTGCGCACCAGCGCCAGAAAGCACGGGTGTTCCGAGTCCTCCCGAGGACTGCGGCCCCGTGACTGCCGGGAGGGGCGATGGCGTCTTGGATCTCCTCAGCCGAGATGGTGGAGAGAAGGCGGCTGCCAAATTCGCCCTTCAGCTTTTTGGCCGTTTGGTTGTAGCTGTCTACGGTCCGCGGCCGTAATCCTTCACAGGCAGCAATCCACGCGTCGGCGGCTGAATCGATCGGTCGGCTGGCGTTCTCGCGCTCCTTGATGGATGCCACCAGTTTAGCTGCCTCAACCAGAGAGATTTTCCAAGGAGAGAGGATCTTCTCGGCCAGCGTTGCCGCCTCAGCGAGACTGGGACGGATGGCGGTCGCGGACTCACCGTGGAGTCGGTGCTTTTCTCGCAGCGTTGCGGCGTATTTGAGGGCAGCGTCTTTCGTCTTGTGGAAGTGCCGCTCCCGCTTGCGAGATTCCGCGAGCGAGGCCGGCACATTGACCCTCCAACCGGACGGTGTAGAGGTGACCTGAAATCTTGGATGGCGCGGCATAAACCCTGCAGATTTTTAATCTGCTGCGCAGTGATTTGTCGATGCCCTTATTGCCGCTAAAATCCGAGAATAGCCCGAATTCGCCGAATCGGAGGAAATTGGAGAATTGAGCATGAGTGCTTTATGAGATCCATTTCAGACTTAAAATCTGTTGCAGGGTAACCTGCGTGCCGGTTCGAGTCCGGCCGGTGGCACTTGGCTTTCGATCCAAGATCCTCCGTCGCGGGACGTTCCGTCTTGGATGAGACGCAAACGCATTCACGGCCTGTCCGCAGACGAACCGCAAACCGACGTGTCCTCGCTGGTCGACGTGTCGTTCCTGCTGCTGATCTTCTTCCTGGTCACCTCGACCATCATGAAACGGGAGAACGACCTGCCGATGACCATCCCGCCGCCGGGGCAGACATCGGCGATCCCCACGCTGCCGCTGTGGATCGAGATCGCGGGCGACGGCACGGTGTCCCTCGGCCAAAACGAAGGCGCGATGGTGGTGGGGGACTCAACGACGGGCTCATCGCTGGACGAGCTGGTCACCCACTTGAAAATGGCTCGCGACGCGTCCCGGCCCGATGCCATCCCGGTCGTCATGAACGTGGCCGACAATGCCGCCCAGCAACGCTTCATCGACGTCCTCAACTGCCTCGCCGGCCTCGGGATCGAGAATGTGACGATGGTGGACGGGGCGGGGGATTTCTGAGGGTGGGGCTTCAAGGGGCGGTCACGCCTTGAGCAGCAGCAGATCCAGTCCGGCGGACTCGTAGTTCCGGAAGTCTTTGTCCAAGGTGACCAATCGCATGCCACTGGTGATGGCAAACGCTGCCAGATAGGCGTCCATCCAGACCTTGGGGGACGGCGAGTCCCTCTCCGCCAGTTGTCGCCACACAGGGTCGAGGCCCTCCGGCTCCGTTGCGAATCCCGTCGCGTCGTCGGCCATCAGCTGATCAAGGGCGGTCCAGGCCTCGCGGTTGCTCAGGGGCCGGTAGTCCGGTGCGATCTTCTGCGTGAGCAGCCGCAGGAAGGAAATCCGCGTGGCGCGGCAGAAAAGCGCCGTGTCGGTTTCCGGCAGCGCGCCGAACCACTCGGACGCGAGAGCGTGGTGGGCATGCTGCTCCACCGCGATGGCGAGAAACACGTTGCTGTCGCAGAGGTGTCTCATGCGCCCGGACTTTCACCCTCCGCTTCCCGCTCAAGCTCCAACAGGCGCTTGCCACTGATTTTGAAAGGCTTGGCTCCGGCCGGAGCCGGGACGATCGGCAGCTTCACCCGATGCCGCTCGCCCGGCGTGCGTATGGGATCCGGAGCAGCCAAGCCACGGCGGAACACCTCCTCCGCGACCTCGCGCAGCTTCCGCCCCTCGCGAACCGCGCGGAACTTCATCTCGCGGACCAGGTCTTCCGGAAGATCGATGGTGGTTTTCATGGATCCAGCTTTCCAGCTTTCCAGCTCACTGTCAAATTCGGCTTTGGTGATGGCATTCACTTCACCAGCTCCATCAGCTTTTCGTAGCTGTCCACCACGTCGTATTTTACTTCTTCCGAGGTGATCCTGGCGAAGAACTTGCGGGCGCATTGGATGCGGGCGGATTCGATCTCGCGCAGTTCGAGCGACGACATGCTGCCCTTGGTCTCGGCGATGAAGAAGACGTGCTTCATCTTGCCGGAGTCGAATGCGATCGCCCAATCCGGATTGTAGTCGCCGACCGGGGTTGGAATCGAGAAGCCTTTCGGCAGCTTGGCGAAGACCTTCACCTCGGCGTGGGTGTCCAGCTCCTCGGCGAATTTCCGCTCCACCTTGGAATCGGTGAAGACGTAGTCGTAGATGTGGTGCTTTGCCGGGAAGGCGACGCCGAAATCGTCCTCGTTCTTCACCGCGGTGAAAATCGAGGAGTCGTAGCGCTCGTCGATGGGATCGTAGGCGATGTGCTCGATGATCATCGTCGCCTTCTGCTCCTTGACCAGGGCGGCGGCGCGGGAGATGAAGGCTTCCGGGTTGGATTTGAATTGGGCGAACACCGGCAGCTCCAGGCCCTTGAGGATGGCGGCAGTGGTGCGGCGGGTGAGTTGCGTGAGTTCGGCGATCGCGCCGATCAGGTCGTAGCTCACGGCGGCGCGGATCGAGCCGCTGCCATGCTGCGATTCCCGCTCTTTGATGACGAAGCTCTGCCTCGATACGAGGTCGCCGGGTTCGATCGCGTCCGTCTGTTCGCCGCGCACCACTTGAAAGCGCAGCTTCTCGACCCGCAGGTCCTTGTTCAGCACCTTGACCGCCTTGGCGACCAGTTCGTCGGTTTCGAAGGCCACGGTGTAGGCGGCCTTGTGGTTGATCTTGCGCCAGAGGTCCTGGAACTCGGTCTTGTGGAAGTTGTCGTTGAGGACGTTCCGCTTCGGGGTGCGGTTGTTGGCGAGGGGCGGCAGCGCCCCTTCGGAAAAGACCGAATCAATCAGTTGGAAGACCTGCGGTGCGTGGGGGACGAGCTCGGGCGGCAGTTCGGCGAGAGAGCCTTCCTTTTTCGCCTTATGGTAGGCTTCGGTGATGCGGTCCTGATTGTCGGAGTAGTCGTTCTTCAGCAGGTAACGGTAGATCTGCTTTGCGAGTTCGGGCGTGACGGTGACATCCGCCTCACCCGGGGCACCGGCCAGCGCCTTGCCCGTGAAGTAGGCCTCGTTCGCCTTGGTCGGTCGGGCGGACAGGCTTTCGTGGAGGTCGGACTGCAGTCCTTTGACGAAATCCTCGTAGGATTCGTTGGCGACCACGGTCAGCACGTTGAGATCGTGGGCGGTGGCGGGATGGTCCATCCGCTCGCCGTGCTGGTTCACGCAGAGGCGCATGCCGCGGCCGACTTCCTGGCGGCGGGAGATCGTGCTGTCGCTGTGCTTCAGCGTGCATATGACGAAGACGTTCGGATTGTCCCAGCCCTCTCGTAGTGCGGAGTGGGAAAAGATGAAGCGCACCTGCTTGCGGCGGCGGGTGCTCTCGTCGTCGTTCGCCGCGGGAAAGGACAGCAGGGTCTCCTTGTCGCGGAGGATCAGGTCGTAGGCATCGACATCGTCTGCCAGCCCAGCCTCGTCGCCGCGCTTTTTCACCTCGGGATCGACCAGCCGTTTGCTCTTTTTGTCGATGGAGAAATAGCCGTTGTGGGTGGCGGCGGGGCGGATGTCCTTGAGGAAGGCCTGGTAGGCCGTGTCCTCGAGCTGGAGTTCCTCGTCGAGCTGGAGCGCGTATTCCTCCTCGAAGATCCGGGCGTATTCGCCGGGCTGCTCGCCGTTCTCGTCGTAGCTCTTGTACTTCGCGACCTCGTCGATGAAGAATAGGCTGAGCACCTTGATCCCCTGCGAAAACAGGCGGCGTTCGTTGTCGAAGTGGGCGCGGATCGTCTCGCGGATCTGGATCCGGCGCAGCGTGATCTCGTTGACGTCGCCCGACACCGTGCCGGCGGCGAGGGTGTTGCCGTTGGTGAAGCTGACCGTGTTGTGGACGGCATCGATCTCGGACACGACGAAGCCGTCGTATTCTCCGAGGCCGTTGGAGAGGGTCTTGAGGTTGTCGCCGCGGCCGATCTTGCGCAGCACCCGGCGGATGGTGCCGGATTGATCCTTGATCTCGAACTCCAGCCGCGCGACCGGGGCCTTCTTCGAGATGACCAGCGATTCGAGGTAGAGGTAGCGGTTGGTCCCGCTGAGGCCTTTTTGCGCGATCCCGTGGACCCGGATCTTCTTCACCAGCTTCTGGTTGTAGGCATCGAGCGCGTCGAGCCGGTGGACCTTGTTGTGCTCGGTCTTGTGGGTGGCGGAGTAGCGGAGGACGAAGAGCGGCTTGAACTTGGTCAGGGACTCGACGGTCTGCCTGCCCTCCATCTTCTGCGGCTCGTCGAGGATCAGGATCGGGTGATTGGCGGCGAGGACGTCGATCGGCTTCCGCGATTGGAAATCGTCGAGTTCCATGTCGATCCGCCGGGCATCCTGACCCTTCGCGTTGAAGGCCTGCACGTTGATCACCATCACGTTGATCCCGCCGTCGGACGAGAAGCTCTCCAGCTTGTGCGGGTGCTTCGAGTCGTAGGTGAAGAAGCGGATCTTCCTGCCGTAGTCTTGGAGGAAGTGGCCGGCGGTGATTTCGAGCGACTTCTGGATGCCCTCGCGGATCGCGATGCTGGGGACGACGACGATGAACTTGCTCCAGCCGTAGCGGCGGTTCAGCTCGAACATCGTGCGGATGTAAACGTAGGTCTTGCCGGTGCCCGTCTCCATCTCGACGTCGAGGTTCACCTTGGCGCTCTTGGTCGCGACCAGGGACTTCGACTGCGGCAAGTTGCGGCGGCGCTGGAGCTTCTGGATGTTCTCCAGCAACTGCGCGTCTTCGAGCATCAGCGGCGCGTTGCGGAAGGCTTCGGTACCGTAGTCGATCTCGGCCTGGGATTTCGAAGCGGCCAGCTTGCCGGGGTCGAGGCGGTAGTTCACGCCCTCGACTTTCGGCTGGCCGGCGAAGCAATCGACGACGGCCTCGACGGCGTCGGCCTGGTATTCCTTGTGTTTGAACTGGAGCTTCACTTCGATCGATTTTGCAAGTTCAAGCGAAGGGGTTGACGACACGGACGCCGTCGTATTCCTGCCCGCTGTTGAGGTCTTCCGAGTAGAGCGTGTGGCAGCCCAGCACCTTGGCGGCTGAAATGATGGCCGCGTCCCAATAGGATATTTGATAGCGAGCGGCGGTGCGGGTGGCCATGACGACCAGATTGGGAGTGATGGGCAACGTGGTTCGGCGTGCCAGCCATTCGAGGTTCTCCATGGCGACTTCCAACGAGATCCCAAGCCGGGCCTTGGTGTAGGCGACGCTGAAATACTCCTGCATCACCTGCGCCGAGAAGCCCAGGCCGGGCTTGCGCAGCAGATCCAAGGCGATCTTCCGTTTCGTTTGGTCGTCCGGGTGCTGCGATGCCGCGTAGAGCAGCACGTTAGAGTCGATGAAGAATTGGGCGGTCATAGATCTCGTGACGATGGACCTTGCCCACGGGGGAGTCCGTGTTGTTGCCGCGGGAAAACGCCGCGACGAAGGCCTCGGTGTCGTCAGCGGGCGCGTCCTCGCGCAAAACGGCTTCGAGCCCCTCGATGATGAGATTCTTGATGGAAGTGCGCCGGCGCACGGCAGCGATTTTCGTCCGCTCCAGAATGTCGTCGGGGATATCCACGGTTGTCTTCATGGATGAATGAATGCGTGAATATGGGTTTATGTCAAGGGGCGGCCTTGTGGGGGTGTCGGGACTAGAGATTCAGCATGGTTCTCAGTGCCGCCCTCACGTCCTCCATCTGCGCAGGAGTGAGTTCGCCCATGCGCCTGCCGAGTTTCAGACGGTCGAAGCTGGCGAGGCCCTGCACGTTCACGGCGGATGGTTTTGGCAGCCAGCGCGGTTTCCCCAAGTCGACTTCCCCGGTCATCCCGCGGATCTGGGAGGTCAGCGGTGCGACCACCACGAGGGCGCGGGCATCTTGATCGCCGGGGACCGCGAGCACCAGAACCGGGCGGCTTTTCTCCACCATGCCGAGTTCGGCGAACCACACCTCACCGACTTTGGGGTCAATACGCACCCAGCACCTCCTGCCATTCGGTGGCCTGCCGCTCGGCGGAAAGCAGTTCCGGAGGGCGGGTGGTGACTTCGAAGGGAAGCGCCTCCCGCATTTCAATCTGGGCCAGCAGCATGTTGAAGGCATCGCCCGGCTTCATGCCAAGGCGGGCGAGGATTCCTTCCGCACGTTGCAAGCGGTCTGCCGGGACGCGGGCTCGGAACAAAACGGTGTTTTCAGACTTGGCCATGCTCAAACGTGCTCGAAAGTGCTCAATTCGTCAAGGCATGGGCAGAAACACTTCATCGGTCGTAGATTCCCTCCCGTTTCAGGGGAACCATCGGCTCCGTGTTGCTGGCCTGCATCGCACGGAGCAATCCTCTGATCGTCGCCTTGCGTTGCTTCTCGTCGTCCACTTGCGGGGCGTCCATGACCTGCTTCAGGCCTTGAACCACGAGCTCCCGCAAGGTGGTTCGGCGCTCCGCGGCGAACACCTTCGCTTTGACAAGCAGATCCTCGGGCAGATCGATCATCATCTTCATGCGGCAATAAATATAAGAGTGTGGGCTGGCTGTAAGGCAGCAAGTGGTCGGCAAGCTTCGCCAGTCACGGGACGGCGGGATAGGATTCGAAGTCGTTCGACTCCCGGGTGAGGAGGTTCATCAGCTTCGGGTGGATGAAGAGTTTTTCACGACCGAAGGCCATTTCGCGGAGCACGCCGGCTTCGACGAGTTGCTTCAAGTATCGCGACGCCGCCTGGCGGGCAGCGATGCCGGCGTCGCTGACATTCTGAATCCGGCAGTAGGGCTGCTCGAAGATCAGGTCGACCAGTTCGCGCGAGTAGATCTTCGGCGCGGCACGGCGCACGTGATCGATGGTATGGATCGAGAGCAGCCGGATCGCCTCGATCTTGGCGGTGGTCCAGGTGGCGGTGTTCTCGACCGCCCGTAGCACGTAGAGAATCCAGGGTTCCCAAGCCCCGGTCCGGGTCACGTCGAGCAGCAGGCGATAGTAGTCGTCCTTGTGCAGGATGATGTAGCGGCTGAGGTAAAGGATCGGCAGGGTGAGGAGGTTTTCGGAGATCAGGAAAAGACTGTTGAGCACCCGACCGGTGCGGCCGTTGCCGTCGGTGAAGGGATGGATCGCTTCGAACTGGTAGTGTGCCGCCGCCATCCGGATCAGGGGATCGAGTTCGGGATGGCCGTGGAGGAAATTTTCCCAATTCGCGAGCAAGTGCCTGAGGTGCTCCTCGCCTACGGGCGGGGTGTAAATCAACTCGCCGCTGCGATCACTGGCGAGCGCGGTGCCGGGAACCCGGCGCACCCGCATCTCCAGGCCCTTGATTCGGCTGCAAATTTCTTCCGCCGTCCGTGTGCTCAAGGGCCGCTCTTGCAGGGATCGAAAGCCTTCCAGCAAGGCTTGGCCGTAGCGCAGTGCCTCCTTGGTCGCCGGGTCCGCGAATTCTCCGGCCTGACGGAACTGGAACAGCCGGTCGGTGGTGGTGACGATGTTCTCGATCTCCGAACTGGCCCGCGCCTCGAGCAGCGGCAGGGTGTTGATCAGCACGCCTTGGTTCGGCAATAGTTCCGCTGCCCGCTTCAACTCCGCCAATGCCGCCCTGGCGGTAATGCATTGCTTGAGAACCACTTTGCTTTCCAAATCCACGGCTGGAGGGAGCGATGGAAGGGCGTCGAAAGGCTGATCCGGCCGCCAAGGGTTCGGTGACATGTTCGAATTATCAGGTTTTTGCGACATGTCGGGACTTCATGTTGCCGCGGGCGACAGGTCAAGAGAACGTGTCGCAATTTTTCATTTTTCGCAACACGTCGGGCGATCGTGTCGCTCCCGGCGACAGGTTGGAAAGGTAGGGACAACCGGAGCAATGCGGAGATGGCCGGAGGCAATCCGCCCTCGGTCGTCCGCGAAGCACGGGAACCGCCGGCCGCCGGGTACCGTTCCGGTCGGCCGAGGGCGTCCGACCCTACCTTTCCTTTCCTGTCTCACAACGTCTTCAGCCCGGTGTGCGGGCCGAGGGCTTTGAAGCTCTGCTCGATGTTGATCTTCAGGGTGTCGCGGACGAAATCAAGTCCACTCCGCCCGCTTCATCTGAAGCTGCTTCGCGTTCTCCGAAACGGCCCGGCGGGTGGCGTCGGTGGCTCCGTCCTGAAACTCGGCATGGATCTCGAGGGAGACCTGCACGGTTGCGGTGGGGTCGTTGGCGAGGATGCGGATGATCTCATCGGCAAGTTCCGCGAGCTTCATCTTGGCCATCGCGGCGTTCACATCCGCGGCCCCTGAGAAATACTTCGTCTTGCGGGCTTCAGGCTTGGCCGGAATGGGCTGGGGGTTCGGTTCCTCGCGGAGAGAACTTCCATATGAAGGATCTGGAACGGCGGGGGACGATGAGGGTGGTGCAGGAGCGGGTAACGGCGTTTGATGCGCGACCTCGTATGCCACGGCGGCGGCGGGCTCGATCAAAAGGAGGGTGTCATCGAGTTGAACGTGCGAATCGCCCAAACGGAAGCCGTCGAACTTGCCTTCGTGCTCGCCGTTTGCCGTGCCGAAGAAATCCCGGCTGCCGGATCCCGTCGCGATGGTTTTCTCGTAGGTTGTCCGGCTGCGGAGTCGGGGAAGGTAGAGATACTTCAGCATGTCCTCCCACACATCGAGGGCTCGCACGGCGTTGCGCTCCGGCTTCCAGTAAAGCTTTCGCAACACGGTGTCGCGCAGGTGGACCGGCGACCAGGTGTGGATCACCAGTTCGTTCTCCTGGCACACGCGTTCAATCTCCGCGCCGCAGGTCGAACCAGCGGTGTTGAGGGGAAATGCTTCGATCTCCGGCTTGGGATCGGTGGGCGAAAGCATCATCGGGCAGAGCAGCCACTTGAAGCATTCGCGGGCGGCTCGCGGGAGCACGTCTTCGGCGGTGGAGGCTTCCTTCTCCGCCTGCTTCATCTGGATCTGGTCGATGTTGAGGCGGCCGTTCTTCACGTCATCGACGATGGACCGCCATGCGAGCGCGACGCGGATGCAGTCGCGCAGGCGGCTGAGTGCCCCGTAGTCGGCGGCGAGGAAGAGGAGGCGGTTCTGCCGGTAGCGCGGCTTGGTGCCGTTCTGCTTGAGGAAGGTCTCGATCTCTTCGAATGCGAACTTCGACTCCTGCTTGCTGTAGAACTTCTCCGGCGCGAGGATGACCAGCCGCAAAGCTCCGTCGTCGGGGACATCGGCGTGGGGAGTGAAAACGTGGGTGCCATCGACGCAGGAAATGTTGGCGGTCATCTTCTTGACCACCTCGCCCATCCGTCCGCGCACGTCGGTCTCGTCCTTGAACCGTGCTTTCCGGTCCTCCATCTCACGGCGGAGGTTGGCTCGGGTATCGAACCAGAAGCGGGTGGTGTCGTCGCTCTTGTCGCCGGAGGCGTTGAGATAGTGCAGGCGATCCGCCAGACGGTTCAGGGCGTCGCCGTAGGTCGATGCGGTCTGGCCCGGCTGGAGGCAGCCTAACAAAACCCGGCCGCGGTCGATTCCCTTGTTGCCCTGCTTGTACGAGGCGGATGATGGAGCGCTGCCGAGGAACAAGGTGCGGGCCACCCGCTTCGCGGCATGGATGGCTCCGAAGCGAGGCTCCTTCGCTTCCAACTCGGAGGTTTCGGCCCGTTCGCCATCGATGTCCTTTTCCACGACCGCGTCCCAACCGGGCGGGAGGTAGTAGGTCAGCTCGTT
>NEUO01000020.1 GCA_002304315.1 Verrucomicrobiia bacterium Tous-C4TDCM | reverse complement strand
TGCCGACTCGGTGTGGAGCGTCTTCGTGCCCGGGGCTTCGACGCGGAAATGATCCACCGCACCGACCGCACCGGTTACAAGGCCGGCGCGCTGGAAAACGGCACCCGCTTCGCCAAGGGGGAATACCTGTTCATCCTCGACGCCGATTTCGTGCCGAACCCGGATGTGCTGGAAAAGACGATCCACTACTTCACCGACGACAAGATCGGCATGATCCAGACCCGCTGGGGTCACCTCAACCGGACCTTCAACGTGCTCACCCGGATTCAGGCGATGTTCCTGGACGGCCACCTCGAACTGGAACAGACCGCCCGCAACCGCAGCGGCCGCTTCTTCACGTTCAACGGCACCGCGGGCATCTGGCGCAAGTCCTGCATCGCGGACGCCGGCGGTTGGGAGCACGACACCTTGACCGAGGACATGGACCTCAGCTACCGGGCCCAGCTCAAGGGCTGGCGCTTCATTTTCCTCAAGGAAGTCGAAACCCCGGCCGAACTCCCGGTCGACATGGATGGCTTCAAGAGCCAGCAGCACCGCTGGACCAAGGGCTCGATCCAAGTCTGCAAAAAAGTCCTGCCCGCGATCTGGAAGTCCAAGGTGCCGCTCTATATCAAGCTGGAGGCCACGGCGCACCTGACCTCGAATTTCGCCTACCTGGCGCTGATCTGCCTCTGTTTCCTGATCTATCCGAACCAGAAGGCCGCGCCGGACTTCGGTGACTGGACGACCTACATCATCAATATTCCGATCTTTTTCTTCGCCTCTGTTTCGGTGGTCGTGTTCTACGTCACGGCCCAGAAGGCACTGCGGCCCGGCTCGTGGTGGAAGGAATTACCCTACCTGCCGCTCCTGCTCGCCCTAGGTATCGGGATGTCGATCAACAACGCCAAGGCCGTGATCGAGGCGATCTTCAACCACCAGTCGGGCTTCGTCCGGACGCCAAAATATGGCATCGACCAGAAGCCCAAGGCCGATTGGAAGCGCAGCAGCTACAAGGCGATGACGACCCTCACCCCGGTGGTCGAATTGCTCTTCGGGTTCTTCTTTCTCTTCGTGGTCGTCGAGGCGGCGACCGAAGGCCGGATTTCTTCGGCAATTCTTCTGCTTCCCTTCCCGGTCGGATTCTTCTATACGTCGCTCTCGTCATTGACCCGCTTGCTGCCCTCCGGTCGCGTCGCCTTGGACTCCACTGCTGACACCACCAAGGAATCCTAGAAGCACCCACATGATCAGGCGCATCCTGAACTCCGCCTTGCTCTTCGCATTGGCGATGCCCGCGACGCTGCTTTTGAGCAGCTGCGGCACCGGGAAGAAAGACACCCGGAACCAGATGGTAGTGAGCGTCCGCGACCAGCGGTTGCTCCTCGTCCACGACGGCAAGCCGGTGAAGGCCTACGTCGTTTCCACCTCGAAATTTGGGATTGGCTCCCGCAACGGCAGCAATCACACCCCGCTCGGCCACCACGAGGTTGCCCGGAAGATCGGCGACGGGGCACCGACCGGGATGGTTTTCAAGAGCCGTCGGCCGACCGGCGAGGTGCTGTGCCCCAATCAGCCGGGACGCGATCCCATCGTCAGCCGTATCCTCTGGCTCAACGGGAAGGAATCCCACAACCGCAATACCTTCGGCCGCTGCGTCTACATCCACGGCACCCCGGAGGAGTACCGCCTCGGCACGCCCGCCTCCTATGGATGCATCCGCATGGGGATGAAGGACGTTGTGGATCTTTACAACCGGGTCGGCGAAGGCGCCGAGGTACGAGTGATTCGCGGATCCCTCACGGATACCTGGGCCGGCCAGGAGTATGTCCGGAAGAATTCCAAGGATCCTCTGCCCGGCGTGGCAAAAAGGTAGATTCTCTCCGAGAGACAAGCTTGACAGGGAGCTTCGATTCCCTACTTTGCCGCCCCCGCGCGACTTTGGTCGCTTCAACCGTCCCAACTTTTTCAATCATGGCCAATCACAAGTCCGCCCTCAAGCGCGTCCGCCAGACCAAGGTCCGCACCGAGCGCAATCGCGCCCGCAAGATGACGATCAAGACGCTTCGCAAAAAGACCCTCGCCGCGGTGGCTGCCGCCGACAAGCCAGCAGCCGGCCAGTCGCTCTCCGAATTCTCGTCCGCGGTCGACAAGGCTGCCAAGAAAGGCCTCATCCACAAGAACAAGGCCTCAAATCTCAAGAGCAAGGCGGCCAAGGCGCTTGCTTCGATCGCTTGAGCCAAGCTCCGGACGGTAGTTAATTTCTGAAGCGGCTCCGGATTCCGGTGCCGCTTCTGTCTTTCAAGACCGAGACATGTCCGCTCCATCCAACGAATCCGACTCCCGCGAGGCGAAAGCCGCCCGAATCGCAGCCAATCCTTCCGGCTATAAAGTCTGCGAAGGCTGTGATTCGATCGTGGGTGCCGGGGTGGTCCTCTGCCCGAATTGTCACAGCTACCGCTTTGATCCGACTCCAGAGAGTGTCCGCAAGCAGGCGCTGGCGCTCGGTTCCAGGGAGCAGACCTCGGTCACCGCGGGGGACTTGAGCTGAGATCAACCCCGGGGTGGGTCGGCGGTGGGTGTCTGCGGAATCAAGAGCGATTGATTATTAGTGGTTTTCGCTAAAAGTTTACCGGCTTCGCTGTCGCTCATTAGAAGAAAGCGGGCGGCTTAAAAAAAAATTCTCAGATTCCGGGAACAAAATCCTCCTTGCCGGGTTCTCAAACGAGGTTACACAAACTCACCGTAACGATCCCAAACCAATCCAACATCATGAAACTGCTACTGAGCTCATTCTTCGCCGCCTTCCTCTGCACCCCGCTGGCTTTCGCCGCCGAGTGCGACAAGTGCAAGGACAAGGAGAAGAAAGAAGAAACCACCCTCGCCGGCAAGTGCAAGGACGGCGAGTGCGACAAGGACAAGAAGGAAGATCCTGCTCTCGCCCATTGCGGCAAGTGCAAGAAGGACAAGGAGCACGAGGAAGAAGAGGAGAAGAAGGAAGGCACCCTCGCCGGCAAGTGCAAGGACGGCGAGTGCGACAAGGACAAGAAGGAAGATCCTGCTCTCGCCGGCAAGTGCAAGGATGGCGAGTGCGACAAGGACAAGAAGGAAGATCCGGCCCTCGCCCATTGCGGCAAGTGCAAGAAGGACAAGGAGCACGAAGAAGAAGAGAAGAAGGAAGGCACCCTCGCCTGATTTTTCCCGGACTTCGTTCCGATTTTTCAAGCCGCCGGCAGCCCCGGCGGCTTTTTTGTGTCCGCACCCCTCGACAGGACCGCAGTCAGACGCATGGTCCACCATGCCGAAGCACCACCTCCTCATCGGCGGCTCCTCGGGCATCGGGCTCGCCACCGCCCGATCCCTGCTCGCCGCCGGCGACCACATCACTGCCGCCTGTCGCAATGCCGGGCCGCTCGCCCACCTCGGCGTGCCGGTTTTCCCCTTCGATGCCCTCGCGCCCGAGCTCGATCCCGCGGGCCTGCCGGAAGTGCTGGACGGGTTGGTTTATTTCCCCGGCTCGATCACCCTCAAGCCGTTCCATCGCCTGACGGCCGATGACTTCCTGCAAGATTTCCGGGTGAATTGCCTCGGTGCCGTTGCCGCCATCCAAGCCGCACTGCCCGCGCTCAAAAAGTCCGGCAACGCCTCGATCGTGGTTTTTTCCACCGTCGCGGTCGCCCAGGGTATGCCCTTTCATGCCTCGATCGCCGCCGCGAAAGGCGCGGTCGAGGGTCTCGCGAAATCGCTCGCCGCGGAGCTCGCCCCCGGCATCCGCGTCAACGTGATCGCCCCCTCGCTGACCGACACCCCGCTCGCCGCGCCGCTGCTGAACAGCGATGCCAAGCGCGAGGTCGCCGCCAAACGCCACCCGCTCCAGCGCGTCGGCAGCGCGGAAGAGGTCGCCGCACTGGTCGCCTTCCTCTTGTCCGATGCCTCAAAGTCGATGTCCGGCCAGATCCTGCGCCCGGACGGCGGCCTGTCCTCGCTCCGCCTTTTCGCATGAAAACCCTCCGATCCCACGACCTCGAGGCGATGGACCCGCGGGTCCGTGTGCAATTCGCCACCTCGCTGCCGGGCGTGAAACCGGTCTGCCTGGTCGGCACCCGCAACGCCGCCGGCATCGGCAACCTCGCGCCCTTCTCCAGCGTGGTCCACCTTGGCTCGAACCCCGCCTTGCTCGGCATGGTCACCCGGCCCGATGTGGTCGAACGCCACACGCTGGCCAATATCCTCGAAAGCGGCTGTTGGACGCTCAACCACCTCCATCCCGGCATCGTCGAGGCCGCCCACCAGTGCTCCGCCCGCTACCCGGCGGACGTTTCGGAGTTCGACGCCACCGGCCTGACCGAGCACCGCGAGCCGGACTTCGCCGCGCCCTTCGTCGCCGAGTCGCGCTTCCGCATCGGCCTGGAACTGGCCGCGCTGATCGACATCCCTTCGAACGGCACCAAGCTGATCATCGGCCGGGTGATGATCGTGCAGGTCGAGGAAAGCCGGCTCCATGCCGACGGCTCGATCCACCTCGAAGGTCTCGACGTCGTGGCGTCCACCGCGCTTGACACCTACTTCGGCATCACCCCGCTGGTCCGCCTGCCTTACGCCAAGGCTTCCGCATGAGCGCCGTCACCTTGGTCTATCCCCATCAGCTCTTCGACCGCCATCCGGCGCTGCGAGACGGCCAGCCGCTGCTGCTAATCGAGGACCCGCTCTACTTCGGCGGCGACCCGCGCTGGCCGCTCGCCGTCCACAAACAGCGGCTGGTCCTGCACCGCGCCTCGATGAAAGCCTGGGCGGCGGGGAAGGCGATGCTTCGTTACGTCGAGGCCCCGGAAGCCGGCATCGGCTCGATGGAATTGTTAGAACGCGAGCTTCCCGCCGGGGTCCGCCGGATCGAGGTCGCCGATCCCTGCGACGACGTCCTTTCGCGCCGCCTCCGCCGCTTCGCCGAGAAGCGCGGGATTGAACTCGTCGTCCACCCTTCGCCGAACTTCCTCAGCCCGCCGGAGCTGCTGGAAAAGTTCACCGGCCCCGCGCGCAAACGCCCTTTCATGGCCGATTTCTACAAGGCGCAGCGCCAGCGGATGGGAATCCTGCTCGAAAGCGACGGCTCGCCCGCCGGCGGCAAGTGGTCCTTCGACGAGGAGAACCGCCAGCGCTTCCCCGAATACCAACTGGCACCGCCGGAGCCGTGCGTCGCGCCGAACGACCACGTTCGAGAAGCGCTGGCCTACGTCGAGCGACGCTTTCCCGGCAATCCCGGCCGCGCGGAAGGCTTCCACTATCCGGTCACCCGCGCTGATGCCCTGGCGTGGCTCGACCGCTTCCTCGACCAGCGCTTTCACGACTTCGGCGCCTACGAGGATGCCCTATCGAGGAACCACCGCGTGCTCTTCCACTCGGTGCTCACGCCCGCCTTGAACATCGGGTTGCTCGACCCGCAGGAAATCGTCGACCGCGCCCTCGCCCGCGCCGGCAAGGTGCCGATGAATTCGCTCGAAGGCTTCGTCCGCCAGATCATCGGCTGGCGCGAGTTCATGGCGGGGATCTACCGGCATCGCGGAGGGGCGATCCGGACCCGCAACTACTGGAATCATACGAGAAAGATGCCGCGCGCCTTCTACGACGGCACGACCGGCATCCCGCCGGTGGACGACGCCATCCGCCGCGCCCTCGACCACGGCTACTGCCATCACATCGAGCGGCTGATGGTGCTGGGGAACATCATGGTCCTCTGCCGCATCGATCCCGATGAGGTTTACCGCTGGTTCATGGAGCTCTTCATCGACGCCTACGACTGGGTTATGGTGCCGAACGTCTACGGCATGTCGCAGTTCGCCGATGGCGGAACCTTCACGACGAAGCCCTATATCAGCGGGTCGAACTACATCCGGAAGATGTCGTACTATCCGAAGGGCGAGTGGTGCGACATCTGGGACGGCCTGTTCTGGAGCTTCATCGGCGACCACCTCGACTTCTTCGGCGGCAACCCGCGGCTCTCGATGATGGCCCGCAACTGGGAGAAGATGTCGGCTGCAAAACAGGACGCCCACCGCGCCTGTGCGGATGCCTTCATCGCACGGCTGGAGACCTGACCAATCGGTAATCTCCTCACTTCGCTGGGTGCCTGCCTAGCTTCGCCTCGAATCCCCGGATCAACAGATGCTCCGAGCTGTTCAGGTTCAGAGCCGCCACTGTCGCGCGTCCGGTCGCGTTGCGTCCCGAAATTTTCACGCCATTCCAACGAAAACTTCCCACCCATGAATCATGCCTTGGATGAAAAAGAGGCACCCTGGCGCCTGTTTTCGGGTCCGTTGCGCTCCGGCGGGCACCCTTGCGCAGCGAGCAATGGATGCAGGCCAGCGCCAGATTCTCCGGTTCCGTCAAACCGCCCGCCACCTGTGGGACGATGTGATCCAGATGAAACGTCGCCGCCTGCCCTTGCGCTGACAGCTTGCAATACTCGCATCGATGTGCGGCACGGTCCGCCACCAGGCGCCTGAGTCGTGCGGACACCCCCATGGCCATCAGGCTTTCAGTGCTTTGACCTCGGCCCCCAGCTTGAGGATCGAAAGTGTGGTGGCGATGTTTACCAACGCCTCTGCCTCCCGCCGTTGCGCCGCACTCAGCCGTCCCAGCCGGCCCTGCTCGTCGAGCAGATGTTGAAGACGGTCGTCTAGCGCCTTCGGAAAACGCAGCGATGCCAGGCTTGCCGGCATCGGCACCGTCAGTTGCTTCACCAAATCCGTAGCCACTCGAGGACTCTACCCTCCGATCGAATCAAGGCAACCTTCGACTCCCTCCGGTAAGGAAATCCTCAATCCTCAATCGACGATCAGCCTCACCCCCGCGGGTGGAATTTCTTGTGGATCGCCTTCAATCGAGCGCCGTCGACGTGGGTGTAAATCTGGGTGGTCGCGATGTCGGCGTGGCCGAGCAATTCCTGGATCACCCGCAGGTCGGCACCGCCTTCTAACAGGTGCGTGGCGAACGAGTGCCGCAGCAGGTGGGGATAGACGTTTTGCTCGATGCCTGCGAGGGCGGCCCGTTCTTTGACGATCTGCCGGACGCGGTCCGGCGAGAGCTTCGTGCCGCGGATGCTGATGAAGATCTCTGACGAGGTCCGCTTGGTCACCAGCTCCGGCCGCTCGTTCCGCAGATAATCCGTCACCGCCTCCCGCGCCCGGCCTCCGACCGGGACGATCCGCGTCTTGTTGCCCTTGCCGGTCACCCGGATGAATCCTTCGTCGAGGTCCAGTCCTTCCAAGCGAACCGAGCACAGCTCCGACAGCCGCAAGCCCGACGCGTAGAAAAGTTCGAGCATCGCGAGGTCGCGGCGGCCGAGCAGTTGCGCGGGATCGATCGAATCCAGCAGCTTTTTCACCGCCGATCCGTGCAGGGTTTCCGGCAGCGTCTGGTCCGGCCGGGGGGAAAGCAGTGGCTCGGCGGGGTCCATCGGCAGCTTGCCGCGGGAGGCCAGCCAGCGGAAGAAGACCTTCAAATGCACCGTGGTGATGCGGAGCGAGGAGGCCGCGAGGCCGCTCTGCTTCCGAACCATGAGAAAATCGGACAGCTCGTCGGTGCCCACGTCGGTCAGCGGCAAACGCTTGCTCTGAAGGTAAGCGGCCAGCGCGTCGAGAGACTGCCGGACCGAAAGCTGATAGGCCGCCGAAAGCCCGCGCTCGGTCGCCAAGAACAGGATGAATCCGTCAGCTTCCACGTCCACGGGGCGAGCATGGACCTCTAGGGAAAAAATGGCGAGCCGGTAGACACAGCGGGGACTGGACAGACCGGGGCGGATTTTCAGACTCCGCGTTGCATGAATGGATTTCATCGTAAACTTGCTGCTGGATGCGCCACATTTATGGCGATCGGCACCGCTTGCGCCCAAGACGCCCCGCCGGCAACCGACTCCGGCGACACCGCGTGGATCCTAACAGCCACCGCGCTGGTGCTGCTGATGACCCTGCCGGCGCTCGCCCTTTTCTACGGCGGACTGGTCCGGGCGAAGAACCTGCTGAGCGTGCTGATGCACTGCCTGATGATCGCCGCGCTGGCCTCGATCCTCTGGACGGCGGGCCTTTACAGCCTGGCCTTCAAAGGAGACGGCACCTGGCTCGGCGACCTCAGCGCCGCCTTTCTCAAGGGCGTGACCCCTGCCAGCGTCACCGGCACGATCCCGGAGCCGCTGTTCGCGATGTTCCAGATGACTTTCGCCATCATCACGCCGTGCCTGGTGGTCGGGGCCTTTGTCGAGCGGATCCGCTTCAGCGCGGTGCTGATCTTTTCCGCCCTCTGGCTCGCGCTGGTTTACACCCCGGTCACCCACTGGGCCTGGGCCGCTTCCGGCTGGATGTTCAAGGCGGGCGTGGTCGATCTCGCGGGCGGCATCGTGGTCCACGCGACCGCCGGGACCAGTGCGCTGGTGCTGGCGGCCGTGCTTGGCAAGCGCCGCGGATTCCCCGGCCACCTGCAACCGCCGCACAGCCCATGGATGGTCGTGACCGGCACCGGGCTGCTGTGGGTCGGCTGGTTCGGCTTCAATGCCGGCAGCCAGCTCGCCGCCAACGGCGCGGCCGGCATGACCTTGCTGGTGACCCACCTCGCCGCGGCCACCGCGACGCTGACTTGGTCGCTGGTGGAGCGACTGAAGACCGGCAAAACGGGCATTGTCGGCGCGGCGACTGGCACCATCGCCGGCCTCGCCACTGTCACCCCGGCGTCCGGCGTGGTCGGTCCGGCCGGCGCCATCCTGCTCGGCCTGATTTCCGGCGTGGCCTGCTACTTCGCCTGCGGATGGGTGAAGGAGAAGCTGAAGATCGACGACAGCCTCGATGTCTTCGCGGTCCATGGTCTCGGCGGGATCATCGGCACCGTGCTGCTGGCGGTCTTCGGCACCGCCAGCTTCGGTGGATTCGGGAAATTCGAGACCGGGCCGCAGCTCGTGCTTCAGCTCAAGGCGGTCGGGGTCACCGTTCTCTGGTCGGCGGTCGCGACCTATGCCATCGCTCGCGGCCTCAAGGCGTTCGGCGGCTTGCGGGTCAGCCCGGAGGATGAAGAAACGGGCCTCGACGATTCTTCCCACGGCGAAAAGGCCTATCATATCTGATCGACGGGTGGTCTGAGAAAAGGAGATGAAATCCCGCGCAAACCGGGCATCATCGGGCGTCCCATGGCTTCCACCTTCTTCGAGATCGCCCTCATCTTCGTCCTGCTGCTGTGCAACGGGCTGTTCGCGATGACCGAGATTGCGATCGTTTCGTCCCGCCGCGCCGTCCTCCAGTCCCGTGCCGATGCCGGCAGCAAGGGCGCCGCCCGCGCGCTGAAGCTGGCCGACTCGCCGAACCGCTTCCTTTCGACCGTTCAGATCGGCATCACCTTGGTCGGCATCTTCGCCGGTGCCTTCGGCGGTGCCAGCCTTTCGGCCAAGCTTGCCGCGGTCCTCGCACCGCTGCCGGTGGTCGGGGAATACGCGGGTGGGATCTCTTTCGTGGTGGTGATCGGTTCGCTGACCTACGGCTCGCTGGTCATTGGCGAACTCGCTCCGAAACGGCTGGCGATGCAGTTCCCGGAGGTGATCGCCAGCGCGATGTCAGGGCCGATGTCCTGGCTGTCCTCGGTCGCCTCGCCCTTCGTCTCGCTGCTGTCTTGGTCCACCTCCGCCCTGCTGCGCCTCTGCGGGGTGAAGGACAGCGGCGAGGAAAAGTTGTCCCGCGACGAGTTCACCGTGCTGATCCGCGAGGGCATGGTGGCCGGTGGCATCCAGCGCACCGAGTCCCGCATGATGGAAGGCGTCCTCGGTTTCGACAAGCTGGTGGTTTACGACATCATGATCCCGCGGCCGAAGATGGTGTGGATCGAGCGCGACGAGCCGCATGCCATTGCCTGGCCGAGCATCGTGAAAAGCCACCAGAGCTTTTTCCCGATCTATCAGGGCCAGCGCGACAACCTGGTCGGCGTGGTCTCGGTGAAGGACTGCTACGCCCAGCTCGCCGCCGGGGTGGAGATCCGTTTCCAAAACATCATGCAGCCGCCGCTGCTGGTCCCGGAACTTCAGAAGGCGAGTACGCTGCTGGAAGACTTCCGCCGCACCGGAAATCACGCCGGGTTCGTGGTCGACGAGTTCGGCGGAGTGACGGGCATGGTCACGCTGATCGACTTGATGGAGGCGATCGTCGGCGATGTGCCCTCGAAGGAAGAGCGGCTGACGATGCCGGTGAAGCAGCGCAAGGACGGCAGCTGGCTGATCGACGGGCTGTTCGAGATCGAGAAGCTTCGCGACGTCCTTGATGGCTTCGCGTCGCCCGAAGGCGCGGGCGACGAATTCCAAACGCTGGGTGGCTGGTTCGGTCATTGCCTCGAGCGGGTGCCGGCGGAAGGCGACCAGATCGAGGAATCCGGCTGGCGATTCGAGATCATGGATATGGACGGCAGTCGCGTGGACAAGGTGCTGGCGGTGGCGTTGCCGAAGATGGAGATCGGCGAATCCTCCACCGGTTGAGTCTAAAACCGAGTTGAGAGCGGATGGTTGATAGTTAATAGTTCGGAATAAGAGGCTTGTGCCGAACTCGGGGCTCACTCGAAGAATCAGGTCAACCTTCGGCGCAAATTTTTCTGGATCAACTATCAACCATCCACTTTCAACGATCAACTTTCCTTCAAAGCTGAGGGAACGCGGCGGACGGATGGACCACGAAAAAACCCCTGCCGGGCGGTGCCGACAGGGGTGTTAGATGGGTGACTATTGCCGCTGCTTACTTCGCGGGGCTGTAGGGCAGGGCGGACTTGTGGACGATGAGCTTCAGCTTGCCGTCCTCGCCCTTCTTGAAGACGAAAGTCTTATCGACCATCGTTTCGTTGCCGTCTTTGTCGGTGACCCAGACGTTGCCCATGGTGATCGCGACGTCGCCGTGGATCTGGATGCCGTCGTCGCCGTCACCCAGGTTGTCGTAGCGGGCCTTGACCCATGGTTTCAGGGCGAAGCCCTTGTCTTCCGGGAAGTCCTTGTCACCGCCGACGAAGTAGGCGAGGGCGCCTTTTTTCGTCGGGCGGAAGGTGTTGGGGCCGAAGGCGAGCGTCGGCTTGAAGAACACCTTCCCCGTGTCGTAGTCATAGGCTGCGGAGAGAACTTTTTCGGCGAGCGCCTTGGCGCCGCCACCTTCCGTGTGGGTCTTGCCGATGGCGACCAGCGCGTCGCACCACGCCTGCTGCGCGGCGTTGACTTCCGCCTTGGTGATTTCCGACGACTTGGCTTGGGCGTTCGCGAGGCAAAGGGTGGCGACCAGGATGGATCCGAGGAGTTTGGCTTTCATGTGGCTTGTTTCGTTTGAAGTGGGTTGGATAACAGGTGGGGAAGCGTGCTTTCCACACCCCTTTTCTTTTCCACCGGTTGCGATCCGCGCGATTGGGAAGTCGCGGCAGGATTCCAATCAAGCGGGCTCACGAATCCACGGAGCCTCGGTCACAGCTTATCGTGACACGACTCACGTCAGGACAAAATTCTTCGACTGGCTGAGGAAGCGCTTCGGGTTTTCGTAGAGGATCGTGTCGATCTCCGCGGCGGTGTGCTTGCGGCGCTTCATTTCGAAGCCGCATTTCACGACGGCGAGTGGATCGGAGACGCCCCAGTCGCAGGCGGAATTCAGCCACAGGCGGCTGGCGTCGCAGGTTTCGAGCATGTCGATCGCGCGGTTCGGGGTGCACTTGCTTTCCGGATAGAGCGTCATGCCGGCCCAGTAACCCTGCTCTTGTACGAGGTTCACCGTATGTTCCTCGACGTGGTCGATGATCACCTTGCCGCGGTCGAGCTTGGCGAAGTTCGCTAGTGAATCGAGGATCAGCCGCGTGCCCTTGAGTTTGTCCTCGAGGTGCGGGGTGTGGATGAGGATCGGCAGGTCGCGATCGAGGGCGAGCTGGACGTGTTCCTCGAAGATCGCGAGTTCGCTTTTCGTGTTCTTGTTCAGGCCGATCTCGCCGATGCCGAGGACGGTCGGCTTGTCGAGGAACTCGGGGATGATGGCCATCACCTCGCGGGCGAAGCCGGCGTCCTCGGCTTCCTTCGGGTTGATGCAGAGCCAGCAGAAATGCGGGATGCCATATTTGGCGGCGCGCTTCGGCTCGTAGTCGGTGAGCTGGCGGTAGTAGTCGTAAAAGCCGGCCGGCGAGGAGCGGTCGAAACCGGCCCAGAAGGCGGGTTCGCACAGCGCGGCGCAACCGGCAAGGGCGAGCTTTTCATAGTCGTCCGTCGTGCGGCTGACCATGTGGGCGTGGGGCTCAATGTATTTCATGAAAGTGCCAAGTGAGCTGTGATCAGTGATCAGTGATCAGTGACGGTCTGCGGAGCACCGAAGGCACCTTGGAAGGGGGCTTTTTCGGCGGGTTCGGTGCTGTGGTCGGAGAGGGATTCGAGGACGGCTTTGGCGCGGTTAGGTTGGTCGGACAGCAGGATCGGCAGGGCTTTCTTGAAGCCTTCGAAGCGGAAATCAGCCTCGCCGGGGTGGCGTTCGAGGCGGTCGAGGAACGCGGCGAGGTCGATCAGTTTGCAGCGCGCATCCATGAAGTGGAGGTCGAGGAGTTCCTTCTTGTTCGGCATGGCGCCAGATTACGCAGGGAAATGGGGATTCCCAGCGGGAAAGCGCGTCAGCCGTCAGGACTCGAAATCTAAACCTTCACGGCGCGGGGGACATCCTCTTTACTCAGGACCATGGACGACGTTGGCAACCCAGGGGACAGCGAAGTTTCCCAAGCCTTCGTGGGCGAGCTGGCCAACCACCAGACGGCGATGCTCGCCTTCATCCGCGCCCTGATGCCCGGCTCTTCCGGAGCGCGGGACCTCTTGCAGGAAGTGAACATCATCCTGTGGCAGAAGCGGACCCACTTCGAACCCGGGACCAGCTTCAAGGCCTGGTCGTTCCAAGTGATCCGCTATCACCTGATGAACCACCGGCGGCGGCTCGCTTCAAAGGGCTGGCTGGTTTTCGACGACGATCTGGTCGAACGCATTTCTCCGGCGCTGGAAGCGGACCCGGAGGAGCTGGAATGCCGCCACCAGGCCCTGCATCACTGCCTTTCGAAACTCCGGCCGAAAGACCGCGCGCTGCTCCAGCACCGCTATGCCAGCGGTGCGCCGCTGAGCGACTACGCGAAGGCGATCAACCGCAGCGCCGGGACCCTGAAGGCGACCCTTTTCAATCTCCGCGGCACCCTGCGCAAGTGCCTTGAGCGGCGCTTCCAGGAGCAAGGAATCCCTCTTCCATGAATCTCAAGGACCAACAACTGGTGGCAGATGCCTTCGAGGGCGCGCTCGACGAGGCCGGGTTCCAGAAGCTTCAGGAGCGGTTGCGGGAAGAGCCCGCCCTGCTGGCGCACTACCGGGACCAAGTGCTGCTGCATCATGCGCTGTGCGAGGAATTCGAAGGCCACCACATGATCGACGATCCGGTGCCGCGGGTTGCTGCGAAGCAGTGGCAGATCTACACCTTGCTGGGGATCGCGTTCCTGCTCCTGGGATCCGCTGGCTGGGGTGTGAAGCTGCTGTTCCCGCCCGCCGAGGTGCCTGGCGGGAAAGCGACGGGCGCTGATGTCGCGGGGTCGCGGTCAGGAAGCCCGGCGGGCGAGGAGGACTCCGAATCGGTGAACCTGAAGACTTCCGTCTTGTTAGAGGACCGGTTCGACACGGGTGCGCCGCTGGCGGGTCGGCGTCCGGCCACGGGAGCCAGTTTCTGGCGCTTGGAGAAAGGTGTGCCGGAACTGAAGGGCGGCCATTTGGAAGGAAGAGGTTTTGAGGCCTACTTCTCGCTGCCGCCGGAGAGTCTGTCGCCATCGCGCCCGGTGCTGCTTGCAACCATCGAGACCGTTGCCGCCCCGTCCTTCCACACCGCGGGCTGGGCGGGCTTCAGTCTCTATCAGGATGGTTACGAGATATGCTTTTTCGGGGACAGCTACGGACCGGAAGAATCCTGGTCGCTGGATGTGAAACGCCGCCTGCTGCCCTTGATGCCGTCGCCGCTGCTGCCAGGACCCCGCACGATGACCCTGCGCTACGACCGGCGTGACGGGACGATCGAGGTGCATGAGGGCAGGGATCCCGGTGAGCATCCGATCGTGCGCTCAAAGATCCTCCCGGGCATGACCTTCGATCAGATCCGGATCGGGGCGTCCGATGAGGCGATCCTGGCCCTGTCGAAAATCAGCGTTCGAGCGGTCCAAGCGGCCCCGGCCCGTTAGATGCCCGCTGGGAAAAATCGCGATGAACTTGGCGCTGGCGATCTTGGCCAGCGGTGAAAGATTTCGCCAGCCAATCCCGTCCCGCCTGACGAATTGATCCATCGCCCCGTCATCTTGCTCGCCGTGCTTTCCTGCCTCTCCGCGGAGGAAAAGCACTGGGCCTACATGTCGCCGGTGAAGGCGGAAGTAGCAGTTGAGTCGCATCCGGTGGACGCCCTGCTGGCGAATGCATGGGAGCGGTCGAAGCTGGTGTCGGCGAAGCTAGCCCCACCGCGCCAATGGCTCGAGCGCGCGGCCTTTTCACTGACCGGTCTGCCGCCTTCGGACGAGCAGCTCCGGAGGATCGAAGCGACGCCGGACGACGCGACCTGGAAAGCCTTGATCGACGAACTCCTGGCCAGTCCGGCCTACGGTGAGCGCTGGGCGCGGCACTGGATGGATGTGGCCCGCTATGCCGACACCCGCGGCTACCATTTCGACCAGGATAACCGCTATCCCTTCGCCTACACCTATCGCGACTGGCTGATCCACGCCTTCAACGCGGATCTGCCCTACGAGCGTTTCTTGAAGCTCCAGATCGCAGCGGACCATCTGGTGGATTGGCCGGATCACCCGGACCTCGCAGCGCTGGGATTTCTCACCGTCGGGCTGCGCGGAGGTGAGGTGGAAACGATCGACGACCGCGTGGATGTGGTGACCCGCGGCTTCCTGTCGAGCACGGTGTCCTGCGCCCGCTGCCATGATCACAAGACAGATCCGATCACGACGAAGGACTACTACTCGCTCTACTCCATCTTCGACCACACGGTCGAGCCCGAGGACAAGCCGGTGATCGGCAAGTCGTCCGAAGAGGCGGCCTTCCAAGCCTATCAGGCGGAGGTCGCGAAGCTGGAGGAAGCCGACCGGGCGTTGTGCCAGCAGCTGGTCGATCACCTTCGCTCGAAGGAGGCGTTTCCGAACTACCTCGAGCTCGCGTGGCGGGCGCGGAAGGAGAAATGGAACCACGGAATGGCGACCAGCGAGGGTTTCAAGCGCGGCCGGTTGCGGCCGAACGCGTTGATGCGCTGGAAGGATTTCCTCAACGAGCACGCCGGAACCGAGCGGGTGAAGCGCTGGCTCACCGAGATGGACGCGGCGGCGGATGATGCGGCGCGATCCGCTTTGTGTGCCGCCTTGGCTGACGAATGGATCGCCGCGGCGGAGGGCGGCGAACTCGCCCAGCTTTCCGCGAAAGGCGGCTGTCCTCTGAATTACGGGGTCGACCGGGTCCACGAGTTCATGGACGTGGAGGATGGCAACCGGCGCCGCGAGCGACTGAGCGCGATGAGCAAGCTGATGGCCGAGCACCCCGGCTCGCCGCCGCGGGCGATGAGTCTCGGCGACGCGGCGCAGTGGGGGAAGGCTGTGGTTTTCGAGCGCGGCAACCCGGCGAATCGCGGCGAGACTTTCGATCGCCAATGGCTGTCATTCCTCGGCGGCGGCAAGTTCGAGGATGGCAAGAGCCCGCGGCTGTCGCTGGCGGAAAAGATCGCCGATCCCGCGAACCCGCTGACCGCCCGGGTGATCGTCAACCGGGTATGGGCCTGGCACTTCGGCGCGCCGTTGGCGGATCCCGGCGACTTCGGCCCGCAGACGCCGCGGCCGGACTTGCTGCCGTTGCTGGATACCCTTGCGGTGGCGTTCCAGCAAAAGGGCGGATCAATCAAGGAACTGCACCGCCTGCTGCTGACTTCAAAGGCCTTCCGCCTCGCGGCCGCGGGGGCGGCGGAGAACGACTCGATCGATCAAGCCAACACGATGTTCTGGAAGTGGAACCGTCGACGGCTCGACTTCGAAACGATGCGCGACCGGGTGCTGGCGACCAGCGGCGTGCTCGATACCCGCGGCACCGGCGGCCGGTCGGTGCGCTTGGAAGAAGCGGGCTCCGACGTGCGGCGCAGCGTCTATGCCTTTGTCGATCGCTATACCTTGCCCGGGACTTTTGTCTCCTTCGACCTGCCGCATCCCGACCACCACAGCGCGAAGCGGGTCGAGACCACGGTGCCGCAGCAGGCCCTCTATTTCCTCAACGGCCGGCTGGTCCTGCGCCAAGCCGCGCGGCTCAGCAGCGATGCGGCGTTCAAGGGGCTGCCCGATGATCGCAGGCGGATCCACTGGATCTATCAGAAGTTGTTCCGCCGTGCCCCTTCGGACGAGGAAATGCAGGTCGCGCAAGATTGGATCGGCAGCGCCAATCCCGCCGACTACGCGCCGCCGCTCGGCGGATACTGGGAAGTCCGTCACGGCCCCGACGAAGGCAAGCCGTCCGCCGATCTGAGTCCTTTTCCAATCTTCGCCGACAACGTGTGGAAAATCACCCCCGACCCTTCCACCTCGCCGATCCGCTGGCTGAACGCCGGGGCCCGTGGCGGCCATGCCTCGGCGCGCCACACGATGGTGATGCGTTGGCGTTCCAACGGTGCCGGCAAGGTGCGGATGACCGGCCAACTCACCCGCACCCAGAAAGGCGGCAACATCCTCGCGTGGCGGATCGACGGCAAGGGCGCGACGCTCGCCGAGGCGCGGCTTTCGCCCGATGCTTCGGTGGACATCGCCGGCACGTGGATCGACGTGAAGCCGGGAGATACGATGGATTTCGTACTTCGGGCTCCCGACGGCGACGCCTGCGGTAATGTCAACTGGACCCTCCGCATCGAAGGTCGCGAGAGCGAGTCGCAGCCGGTGGCGGAGGTCGGCGACTTCACCCGTCAGTTTCCCACTTCCAATGATCCCATCCCCGGTGCGGCGTCGGCCGATCCGTGGGCTGACTTGATCCAGATGCTCTGGGCGTCGAACGAGTTCCATTTCATCGACTGAATCGCCATGTCCCACCACCGACTTACCGCGAACGACATCGTCCTCGACCGCCGCGACTTCCTGGAGCGCTGCGGGATGGGCTTCGGCGGCCTGGCGCTGGGCGGTCTGCTGGGCGGCAATGCCTCGGCAATGACCAGCTCGCAGCCGCACTTTGCGCCCAAGGCCAAGCGGGTGGTCCACCTTTTCATGAACGGCGGGCCGTCGCAGGTGGACACCTTCGACCCCAAGCCCAAGCTTCAGGAATTCCACGGCAAGACGATGCCGCTCGAAGGCCTCAAGACCGAGCGCCCGACCGGAGCCGCGCTGCGGACGCCTTTCAAGTTCCAGCGTTACGGCAAGAGCGGTCTCGAGGTCAGCGAGCTGTTCCATCACACCGCCCAGCACGCCGACGACCTCTGCGTGATCCGCTCGATGACGGCGGACGTGCCGAACCACGAGCCGTCGCTGATGCTGATGAACTGCGGTGATGGCCGGCTTTCACGGCCCTCGATGGGCTCGTGGATCAGCTACGGGCTTGGCAGCGAAAACGAGAACCTGCCGGCCTACGTTTCGCTCTGCCCCGGCGGCATGCCGATCAAGCGCGCGGAGAACTGGCGCTCGTCGTTCCTGCCCGGGAACTTCCAAGGCACCTATCTCGACAGCTCGATCGAGGACGTCGACAAGATGATCGAGAACCTCCGCAACCCCGCCGCACGCGATTCGCGGCAAGCGCGGCAGCTCGATTTCCTGAGGAAGGTCAACGAGCGGCACATTGCCTCGCGCGGCCACGACCCGCAGCTCGAAGCCCGGATCCGCAGCTTCGAGCTGGCCTACCGGATGCAGAGCGAGGCGACCGATGCTTTCGACGTGAAGAAGGAGCCGCAGCATGTCCGAGACCTTTACGGGCCGGGTGCTTTCGCCCGCCAGTGCCTGATGGCCCGGCGCTTGTTAGAGCGGGGCGTCCGCTACATCCAGCTCTGGCACGGCAACGGCCAGCCCTGGGACAGCCACGACAACATCGAGGACCATCGCCGACTCGCCAAGGAGTGCGACCAGGGCATCGGGGCCTTCCTTGCCGATCTCAAGATGCGCGGTTTGTTGGACGAGACGCTGGTCCTGTGGGGCGGCGAGTTCGGCCGTACTCCGGCGGTCGAACTGCCGCAGGCCGGCTCGAACCAGGGCGTGATGAAGGGCCGCGACCACAACCACTACGGCTTCACCGTCTGGATGGCCGGCGGCGGGGTCAAGGGCGGCCATGTCCACGGGGCGACCGACGAGTTCGGCTACAAGGCGGTCGAAAAGCCGGTCCACGTCCATGATCTCCACGCGACCATCCTGCACCTGCTGGGCTTTGATCACGAGCAACTGACCTTCCGCTATTCCGGCCGGGATTTCCGCCTGACCGACGTCCACGGCAAGGTGGTGCGCGCCGTCGTGGCGTGAGCGGGCATTTGTGAGGCAATGTTTGATATTTCGTTTTGACGAAATACTGCAGGCTCCATAGCGTAAGCGGGTCCCATGAAGTGCCCCCGCTGCGTGCAAGTGATCCACCGAGGAGCAGGCTTGTGCCCGCACTGCGGCTTCGGGATCGCCGAGATGGACGCGCGGCACGGCAAGGACAATGTTTCGCTGCGACGCCTCGCGGATGTCGCCGGATTGATGAAGAGCCGGGAGCGGAGCAAGGTGCAGGGCGCGCTTGATGATTTCAGCCGGCGGTTCCCGCAGTTGTTCTTCGCGGTTTACACGGGATCGGGCAAGGGCGGCGGCAATGTGCGGCAGTTTGGCTTCTGGCTGCTGAACCGCGCGGCTTTCGAGGATGTGCCGGTCGATCGTCCGAACGAGGCGGGCATCCTGCTGGTGATCGACCCGGAAACGAAGTCCGCTTCGGTGACCTGGGGCTACCTGCTCGATCCATATTTGACGGAAGAAGACACGTTTCTCTGCCTGAGCCGAGCGCACGCCTACTGGCTGGAAGGCCGCTTTGCGGAGGGCACGGTGCGGACGGTTTCCCAGCTCGGGAAAATCCTGGCCAAGCGGGCGGCACAGGCCCGCCGCGATCCGGAGCGCTTCGAACGCAAGGTGGCGCCGCCCGCCAAGACCGGAGAGATCGCCCGCCGGATCCGCGAGGGCCACCGGCAGGTGGGTCCGAAGACTTCGGAGGTGACCAAGTGAAGGCTCTGGCGTGGGTGCTTACCGCCGGGCTGGTCGTGGGTGCCGCCGAGCCGCCGATGCCGGCTTGGCTCGATGAGGATCGCAAGTCGCTGGAGAAGGGCGAGATTTTGCCAGGCTTGGAATTGCTCACCGAGGAGGTGCCGGAAGTGCCGCAGGAAGCGGCGGACGTCCCTGCGCCGACCAGCGAGGAGATCGCCGCGGCCGAGAATGTTTCGCCGGAGGTGGACGAGCAGTATCTGAACGCCTACTTCGGAGCCCGTCCCGAAACATTCCTGGTGGACCCCCAGAAGCTGTTAGGAAGCAAGGATGCCCGGGACCGGGAGAGCTTTCTGAAATATCACTCCGGGGATTCGCAGGTGGATCTCTTTGTTTACCTGTTCGACGGGCACCAGGCGATCCCGTCCGGGGTGCGCGAGGAAGAGGTGGTGGAGCGCTTCTTTTCGGAAGGGAAGCCGGCGGTGGTGGTCTACTACTACTTGGGGGCTCCGCAGAAATCGGACATCTACGTGAGCCCGCTGCTGAGCGATACGGTGTCGGCCCCGGAGCAGCGGCGCGCCTTGATTTCATCGGTCGAGGAAGCGTTGGAGAAGCCCGATGCGCTCGCGCAGATCGAGGCATTCTGCGTGCAGCTTTCGATCCGCATCTACTGGATGGAGCGTGCGGCGGGACTGGTGAAAGACGAGCCGGCGACGCCAGTGGCGCGTCGAGTCAAAGAGGAAGCACCTGCCAAGGCGGAGTCGCCGGCGGTGCTGCAGGCTAAGGCTTGGGGCCAGCGCTACGGAGTCCCCGGCGGGATCATGGCGTCTGCGCTGCTGATCGCAGCGGGTGGAATTTCGATCGCGAGGCACCGGGCACGCTTCCGCTTTCCATCGTTCGACGTGCCGCCGCGGCTGGGGGGATCCCATGCCGCGGGAATCGGCGCGGTGATTTCTTTTGGAAGCACCACGCAGTCTCCGTCCTCCCAGCGGAACGATATGCCGAACTACCTCGGACTCTAACGCGATGACGGATTGGGAAGACCGCTGGCAAAGGAACGACACGCCTTGGGACAAGGGATACGGAGCGCCGCCGCTGTCGGAATTCCTCGATGAGGCAGGCGTGGAACTTCATCAGGCGCGGCGGGTGCTGGTGCCCGGCTGCGGCAGCGGTCACGATGTGCGGGAACTGGCAGGGCGGGGGATCGGAGCCACCGGTCTCGACCTCTCGGAGACCGCGGTGGCCAAGGCCCGGGCGGTGCCGCGGGTGGGCCACGAGGATTACTTGTCGGGAAATCTTTTCGAAGCGGATTGGCGGATCGGCCGCGAGTTCGACGCGGTGTGGGAGCACACCTGTTTTTGCGCGATCGATCCCTCGCTGCGGCCCGCTTATGCCCGGGCGATGGCTGAGATCCTGCCGGTGGGTGGACATCTGGTTGGGCTCTATTTCCTGACTCCCTGGGATCCGGGGGAGCAGGAAGAAGGCCCGCCCTTTGCGGCCACCCGGGAAGAAATCGTGGAATTACTTTCACCTTGGTTCGAGCTGCGGAAAGACCGGATGCCCGGCCGTGCGTATCCGGGGCGGGAAGGCCGGGAGTGGCTGGCGGTGTTCGGGCGACGCAATCGCCCCAACCCCGGAGTTGCGGAATCCGATCTGCTTGCCTAGAATGCATTGTGATTACCCGTATGAGGGAAACTTCCGCCGCCGCGCTAACCGGCTTTTTCACCTGCTTGCTGCTCGTGCCGGCCGGGGCTGACGCCGCGCGACCCTTGGTAAACGACAAGAAGGCTCCTGAGGGCCGTGCGGATCTGGACGTGATCCAGAAGCATCTCACCGACTCACTTCCGGCGACCCGGAAGGCGACGGTGTGCATCGATCTTGGGGAAGGTTCCGGTAGCGGTGTCGTGGTCTCGCCGGAGGGCCTGATCCTGACCGCGGCCCACGTCACCGGCGGCGTGGGAAAGGAATTCACGGTGATTTTTGAAGACGGGAAGAAGGTGAAGGCCGAGTCGCTGGGGCTGGTGGCATCGAGCGATTGCGCGATGGCGAAGATCACCGAAGAAGGCACTTGGCCGCATATCGAAGTGGATCGCGGGGATACTTCGAAATTGGGGGATTGGGTTTACTCGCTCGGCCATTCTGGCGGCTTCGACAAGGAGCGCGGCGTGGTCGTCCGGCTCGGTCGGCTGGTTCAGGTCAAGGACGACACGGTTCAGTCGGATTGTTCGCTGATCGGCGGCGATTCCGGTGGTCCGCTCTTTGATCTGACCGGGAAGCTGATCGGCATTCATTCCCGCGTCGGGATGCGGACTCAGGAAAACATGCACGTCCCGGTCCGGGAGTTTGTGAAGAACTGGAAAGGCATGCTGAAAAGCGAATTCATTGGGGAGGGCCCGTTTGCGAAGAAGCCCGAAAAGGGCAAGGGCTTCCTCGGCATCGGCACGGCACTCCGGGCGGAAGGTGGTCTCAAGATCGACAAGGTCGGCCGCGAATCGCCGGCCGAAAAGGCAGGATTGAAGGAAGGCGACGTCATTCTCAAGCTGGACGGCGTGGAATTGACCACGAAAGAACAATTCCAGGATCTCCTGAAGGAAAAGGCCCCGGAAGATCGGGTGGCCCTCGAACTGCTCCGGGACGGCAAACCTGAAACCCTGACCCTTCGCCTTGGTGAACGCTAAGCCCCTCTTTTCCGCCGCGCTTTTGCTCGCTTCAAACGGTCTGTTGCCGGGCGCGCAGACTTTGGAGTCGGCCTATCGGACCAACGGACCCGCGGTGCAGGCCTCTTTTGAGTCCGTCCGTGATCTCCTCCAATCCAGCAGCGCAGTCATCCAACGCGGCCGAAAGGAAATCGCCTACGGCACCGTGATCTCGGCCGATGGCTTCATCCTGACCAAGGCCAGTGAACTCGGCGACATCAACGGGCTTACCGTGACGGTCGGAGAAAAAATCTACACCGCGCTGGCCAAGCTGGCCGAAGATCCCGCCTGGGATGTGGCCCTGCTGAAGATCCCTGCGGAAGGCCTGGTTCCGGTCAGCCTCGCCGTCGATTCCCCGGATCCTGCCCGCGGCACCTGGGTGGTGGCCAATGGCGCGACCAGCCGGACCCGGCGACGGCCGCAGGTTGGCATTATTTCCGCCACGGCCCGAGAGATCGAGCCCGCCGGCGGTGCGGTGCTGGGAGTGACGCTTGAGGAAAAATCGAAAAAGCTGCGGGTCACCGAGATTCACGAAAAAAGCGGCGCCAAGACGGCCGGCATGAAGACGGGCGATATCATCGTCGCGGCGGCCGGCAAGAAAGTCGCGGACCGCGAGGCGCTCGGCAAAGTGGTCGCGAAACTCCGGGTGGGAGACGATCTGGATCTGACCGTGCAGCGCGACGGCAAGAAGATCGAAATGAAAGTGCGCCTCGCGGGGCGGGCCGATCTTTTCGGTGAGGAGAAAACCCGCAACGACTCGATGAGCGGCGATTTTTCTGAACGACGAAGCGGATTTCCCCGGGTCATCCAGCACGATGTCATCGCGAACGCCGCCGGGATGGGCGGGCCGCTGCTCGATCTCGATGGCCGATGCCTCGGCATGAACATCGCCCGCGCCAACCGCTGCGAGACCTTTGCGATCCCGGCAGGTGACTTGAAGAGCCTCGCCGACCGCTTGATCAGCAAGGGGGCCGGTAAGTAGTGCACGCGGCTGGTCGGTTCATGTTCTCTGGTGGGCGCGGTGCTTCTTGAACATCGCCAAAGTCCGGTCGCGTTCCGTCCGGTGATCGACGCAGGGGAGGGGATAGCCCGGAACCAGCGGCTGGCCGGACTTCGGCGCGTCGAGCAAAAGCGGCGCGGGCACTCCGGCAAGTTCTGGCACCCAGCGCTTGGTGTAGATGCCCTGCGGGTCGTGGCTTTTCGCCTGCGCCCAAGGGTTCTGAATGCGGAAATACGGAGCCGCATCGGCTCCGGTGCCCGCGCTCCACTGCCAGCCGCCGTTGTTCGAGGCGATTTCGCCGTCCACCAAGTGCTGCATGAAAAACTGCTCGCCCAGCCGCCAGTCGATGTGGAGGTCCTTGGTCAGGAACATCGCGACGATCATCCGGACCCGGTTGTGCATGAATCCGGTCGCCAGCATTTCGCGGATCCCGGCATCCACGATGGGGAAACCGGTGCGTCCTTGTTTCCACGCCTCGAAATTGTCGTCCGGCTCCTGCCAGGGAAGTCCCCGCCAATCGGCATTGAATTCCTGTTCCAGCACGAGGGGGAAATGCCAGAGGATCGCCATGTAGAACTCCCGCCAGGCCAGTTCTTTGATGTAAATGTCGATCCCCGCTTTCTCCACCGCCGATCCGGACGCCTCGCGGGCCTTCACGGCCCTACTGAATACGGTGCGCGGCGAAAGCAGGCCGAAGCGAAGGTCCTGCGACAATCTCGAGGTGCCGGATGCGCCCGGTGTGTCGCGCTTCAGCCCGTAACTCTGGACCTTGCCATGGATCGCAGCCTTGAGCCGCTCGTGGGCCGCCCGCTCGCCGGCCTCGACGAGATCGGCATCGGTCTCCGGTAATCCCCAGTGGCCGTTTTGCGGGAGAGGAAGCGAGGCGATGTCCGGCGGCGTGTGCAGCGGGCCGGGCTTGGGCAGGGGTCGGGGCTTTTCCAAGGCGAGCCAGTTGCGGCTGTAGGGGGTGTAGACCCGGTAAGGCTTGCCGTCTTGGGTCAGGACTTCGCCCGGATCATGCAGGGTGACATCGTGGAACCCGTAGCAAGCGACTCCGACCCGGCGGGCCATCGCCTCGACCTTGGCCTCCATCGCCCGGCCGAAGGGATCCGGGTCGCGGTTGAAATACAGCGCGTCCGCCCCGCTCTCGACGATCAACTTCTCAAGCGCCTCGTCGGCCGCGCCGGATCGAACAATCAGCCGACCTCCAATGGTTTCCAGATTGCCCGCCAGCGACGCCAGGTTGCGGCAAAGGAAAGCCTGGCGCTTGGGCCCGGTCCACAGGTGCGCCCCCTTCCTATCGCTGGCCAGATACACCGGCAGCACGCATGACGCTCCCGCCGCCGCTGCGTGGAGAGCGCTGTTGTCGAGAATTCGCAGATCGCGGCGGAACCAGTGGACCGCTAGCCGGTGTGGGGAAGGCATTGCCCCTAACAAAGCCACTGAGGGCGGCTGCGCAAGGCGGGTGACGCGATCAGACGCCGCCGAGGACCTTTTCCGCCTTTTTGACCGCCACGTTGCTAAGGCGTCCGTTCACCCGCTTGGCTCCTTCCAGCAAGGTCTTCAGATCGGCAAGTGTGGCTTCAGCGACTTCAAGTGCCTTTCGGCCACCTCCGTATTGCTTGTCGGAGAAATACTTGGTGAAAGTCACACCGCCGCGGCTCAAGCACAGCCGCCATCCTTGGAAGGCGGTGTTCTCGTAGGTGAATCGGGTAAGGTTGCGCTTCGATTTCATGGAGGGAGCATTTTCGATGGCATTCGTTAGGCAGAGTGCCACGGGATCGGCCTCATGGCCACTCGATTTTTGTTTGGGAAATGTTAGAGATCCCCGCGGATGCCCTATTTCCGGGGATTTCGGCCCATCCCATCGCTGAAAAAATTCGTTGCCAAGGCGGGGTCGATCTCCTTTAGTCCCCGCCCCGCGAGCCCCGCAAAGCCGCCGTCGGTCCTCCAGACACCCCGTGAAAGCGAGGTGCCATGCTCGCAGGAGGGTAACCCGGCCACCGAAAATACCGCATGTCCGCTACCAAACTCGCTCGATTCGAGCTCCCGAACCGCCTCGTCAAGCACGAGGACACCGCCACCGAGACCTTCGCCCAGTTCACCGCCGAGCCATTTGAGCGCGGTTACGGGCACACCCTCGGCAACTCGCTCCGCCGCGTGCTTCTCGGCTCCCTCGAAGGTGCCGCCATCACGTCCGTCCGCATCGCCGGCGTGCAGCATGAATTTTCCAGCCTCCCCGGCGTGGTCGAAGATGTCACCGACATCGTCCTGAACCTGAAGAAGGTGAAGTTCCTCCACCACGACAAGGAGCCCCGCATCCTCACCATCAAGGTCGAGAAGGAAGGCGTCGTCACCGCCGGCGACATCCAGGGCGACAACATCTACGACGTGGTCAACAAGGACCAGGTCATCTGCACCCTCGACAAGAAGGTGAAGTTCGACTGCGAGTTCGAAGTCCGCGTCGGCCGCGGCTTCTTCACCGGCGACGAGAACAAGCGCAAGGACCAGCCGATCGGCGTCATCGCCATCGACTCGATCTTCTCGCCCGTCACCCGCGTCAAATACGCCGTCGACACCACCCGCGTCGGTCAGATGACCGACTACGACAAGCTGGTGCTCGACATCTGGACCGACGGCCGGATCACCCCGCAGGACGCGCTCCTGCAGGCCTCCGCCATCCTCCGCCACCACCTGGACGTGTTCGTCAACTACGACGAGAACGCCGTGGACTTCGAGGAAGCGCCGACCGAATCCAACGAGGAGAACGCCGCCCTCAAGAAGCTTCTCAACATGTCGGTCAACGAAATCGAACTCTCGGTTCGTGCCGCCAACTGCCTCAACAACGCGAACATCACCTCCGTCGGCCAGCTGGCCCTCAAGTCGGAGGCCGAGATGCTCAAGTACCGCAACTTCGGCAAGAAATCGCTCAACGAGATCAAGGACAAGCTTTCCGAACTCGGCCTCGGCCTCGGAATGTCCCTCGATCCATCGCTCCTCTCGGGCCCGGCTCCGGCCGTGCGCGGACCGCGCCTCGGCGTGGAGGACGATGCTCCGGTGGGCCTTGCCGACCTGATCGCCCAGAACCTCGACGACTAATTAAGAAAGGGACCGCACCCGATGAGACATCGACGCAACACCACCAAGCTCAAGCGCACCGCCGCCCACCGGCGCTCGCTGCTTGCCAACCTCGCCTGCAGCCTGATCGAACATGGTTGCATCCGCACCACGCTCGCCAAGGCCAAGGCACTCCGCCCGGTCGCCGAGAAGATGATCGGCCTCGGCAAGCGTGGAGATCTCCACGCCCGCCGTCAGGCCGTCGCCTTCCTTCGCCAGAAGGACATCGCCAAGAAGTTGTTCGACGAAGTCGCCCCGCTGTCGAAAGACCGCCCGGGTGGCTACTGCCGGATCACCAAGCTCGGTGCCCGAATGACCGACTCCGCCGCGATGGCCATCATCGAGTGGGTCGACCAGCCGGCTGAAACCGAAGCCGTGGACACCGAAGCCGCCGCGGCCGCCGAACCAGTGGTTGCTGAAGAAGCACCCGCTGCCGAGGAAACCGCGCCTGCCAAGAAGAAGGCGACCAAGAATGCCAAGGAAGAAGTCGCCGAAGCCGAGTAACCGCTTCTCCGATCCAACGATTCTGACAGCACCCGCCGGAGTGATCCGGCGGGTGTTTTTTTACAACGAGCCATTTCAGGTGTCCTCCCCGTTCTCGCTGATCTCCCGGTCGATCTCTTGGGGATGGCGTGCGACGTAGCGCCTTGCATTCACCAGATCGGAGGCTTGAAGGGTGGGGAAGTTTCGCAGGATTTCCGCATCGTCGGAACCGAGCCTGCGCCATGATTCGAGCGACCACACGGGAATGCGGGTGCCGGCAATGCGTGCCGCACCACCGCAAACGCGGGGATCAAATTCGATGCCAGGCAGTTGGTCGGCAAGATCCGCCGCCATCCAGACAAAGAGCCGCGCCCGATCCTGCCTGGGGAGGGATGCGACGGCGGATTGCGCCTCGTCGAACGTCATCGGTATACCAGGGAGTTTGCTTCACGGCTGGCGGGCCGTCAATTTCGCGAGGCCGGGGCCAATTCGACGCTCGAATCTGGACCTTTCGGGATCTCTTGAGTCCTTCCAGCGGCAACGCGACTGCTTCGAGCGCACTGCCGTGTTGGTTGGAACCCCATGGATCGCGCCCAGCCCCTTCCGGCTGTTTGACGCCGGGGCTTTGGCGGACTATTCCGACAGGGCGTCTTCGCCCTGATAACATTCTCGAACCATGAAAATACTAATCTTGATTGCTGCGGTGCTCCTTCTCCGTGCCACTTTCGCTCAGGAGGAAGCGAAATCGGAAGAGGGAATTGATCACCTTGTTCCGGTTAGGGGACTGCATGACGACAAGGAAAGTTGGGATTACGAGGTGAAACTGAGGAAGATCCTGCTTGCTGAAGCTCCTGAGAAGCCCGCGGCGTTCGCACTGGTCAAAACGGGTCCTGGCGCACCGGAATTCTGCGTCTCGCTGATCAAGGAGAAGGACGACCGGTACTTCGTCGAAGTCAGGCAAGCCACGAAAAATATTTGGTATGGAGATGCTGCCGGGGAAAACCCTGTCAAGGTCTATCGAGAATCGGTGCCGGTAAAGCAGGGCAAGGAAATCGAGGGGCTGTGGGCGCGAATGCTGCAGGGCGCTCGATATCCGGGGACCAATCAAAAGTACGATGAAACATTTGATGGTGGGGAAGCTTATTTCGCGGCGTGGATACCTGGCGAAGGGATCATGGCGGGAGAAACCGACAGGCCCGTAAAGCGGGATGGCGACGTGTCGAAAATGAACGGATTGGTCCGGTGGATGTACCAGCAGGCTATCAAGCCCGAGCCTGTATATCCCGCGAAGGACTCACGATAGGCGCAACTTGATTTCGGTGTTGGAGCGGCTGTCGGACTTGGCCCGTCGTCGTGCGCAAACCTGGGCGATGATCCAGGCGACGACCTACCATCGCTGGAGTGGGACGCGACCAAGGCCTTTTTAAAGGACGGATCGTTTCCCTATTCTAATCTGCCGACAAAACGGTTGGGTCGCGGCATTCTCCGGAAGTGGTCCGTCATCCCGTGAAGCTACTGTTCCTGCTCTCCTTGGTCACCGTCTGCTTCGTCACCCCGGCGATGGCTTCGGACGACGAATTCACGCTTGAGTGCAAGCATGTCAGACCGTCCGAGGCGATCCGCACGTTACGCTCCCTCTCTGCCTTAGGAGTTTCATTCAAAGAGGAAGATCGGAAAGTCATCGTGACGGGTGGAGATCGTTCCCTCTACAAGAGACTGAAAGGGTTGATGGAGCAGGTCGATGTTCCCAATATCACTATCTGTCCAAGGTTCATCAAGCTCCGCTTCGCGGACGCATCCCACGTCGCAGCGGTGATTTCGGAGGCATTCCCGGCGGGAGCAGGGAACGAGGAGCTACCACTTCAAGCGGCACCCAGTGTCAGGACCAACGAGGTGTTCTTGATGGGGACGGTGCAGGATATTCAAGCCGCGGAGGCGCTGGTGCTGTTGCTGGACCAAGCCCGGACCCCGGCGCGACGGGGATGTGGTGAAGCAGGTTTTTGACGCTCAGACCCGCACTGGACGGGTAGGGAAGCTTGGGCTGGGATCTTGACAGAATTCTGTCCGGATGATTCCTTCCGGCCATGAAGACGGTTTCCTACACCGACGCGCGCAACCGACTGTCGGCCCTGATGGAATCCGCTGTGCGGGATCGCGAGCCGATCACGATCACGCGAAATGGCTCGGGGACAGTGGTCATGCTGGCGGAAGAGGAATACTCGGCGATGGAGGAGACGCTTCATCTGTTGTCGACCCCGGCGAATGCCGAGCGGATCCGGCAAGGGCTGGCGGACTACGAGGCTGGGAAGACCCAAGCGGGCGAGCTATGCGACTGACTTGGCTGCCGGGCGGCTGGGGCGATTATCTCCACTGGCAGGAAATCGACCGGAAGATCCTCGGGCGGGTCAACGAGTTGATCCGCGATACCTTGCGGAGTCCGTTCTCGGGGATTGGGAAGCCCGAACCCCTGAAGGGAAATTTGCGGGGGTGGTGGTCGCGGAGGATCACACAGGAGCATCGGCTAGTGTATCGTGTGGATGGCGACGCGGTGGTGATCCTGCAATGTCGTTTTCACTATGACCCGTGACCAACGTCATGCCCGGTTCAATCTCGTAACGCATTTGGAAAGTTCGTCCTCGGTTGGCATCATGGCGAATTCCGGCGCTGAACTTCCGCTAATGTCATTCGCGTCGATTTGCCAGAATGAACTCCCGCTGAAGTTTCCTTCCGTGGATGAAGCGGGCGGCCGGGGTGGCTTCGTTAGCAAAGTGCGGCGGTCATAGACGGCCGCTACAGGGCGACGGGAGGGTGGGTTCGTCCTTATGGATGAAGCGGGCGGCCGGGGTGGCTTCGTTTACAAAGTGCGGCGGTCATAGACGGCCGCTACAGGGGGAATTCTCCTTTGACATTCGCATGAATGCCTTTCCCTTCCCGTCGTCTCACGGATCCCATGAAAACGCTCGCCATCACCGCCCTGTTCCTTTTTCAAGCCCTAGCTGCCCAAGCCGCGAACATTGGGATCAAGAACGACACCGGCGTCTCCCAGAAGCTGGTGATTTATCAGGACGGGAGGGTCGCGGGATACGTCGACCGCTTGAAGCCGGGGAAGACACTGCTGGTGAAGGTCGACGACTTCGGGTCGAAGCCGATTCTCAAGCTCTACGTCGCCGGACGGGAGGAGTTCATGTTCCTGCCGCTGAAGACGAAGGCCTACAAGCTGTCGTGGCTCAGGAACATCTTTTGGTGAGATTCGGGCGGCGTGGGACAAGCGTGGGGTGACGGTAGATTAAGAAACTTTTGCTTTCGCCCGCACCGCGCTGCGGGCAAGAGATGGAGGCATGGCGGAGCGCGTTTTTCTGGGCTGGGACCGGCCTTTTCTCGGGTTGCTGACGGATTGGCTGCTGGCGCGGCGCGACGAGCTGCCGGGGCTGCTGCTGGTGGTGCCGACGGCGCAGGCGGGACGGCGCTTGCGCGAGGCACTGGCAGAGTCGGCGGGGGCGCTGCTGGCGCCGAGGGTGGTGACGCCGGGACATTTTCTGAGGACGGACGACGCGGCACCAGAAGCGCTTGAGCTGCTGGCGTGGGTGGAGACTTTGGAGGCGGTTCGCGACTGGGAGCCCTTCGCCGCGGCCTTTCCGGTGCCGCCGGGTGAAGGCGAGTCCGCCGGCTGGGCGCTGGGCTTGGCGCGGTCGCTGGCGGGAGTACGGGCGAGCTTGCAGGAGAACGCGCTGACCTTGGCCGATGCCGCGCGGCGGCTGTCGAGCACGGTGGAGGCGGAGCGCTGGGAGGCGCTGGCGAAACTGGAAACGAAGGTCGAGCAGCGGCTGGGGCAGTGGGGTTTGCGGAGTCGCAGCCGGCTGCTGGCGCGCGGGGAATTTGAGGTGGCTGCGGGAGTGAAAGGGATCGTGCTCGCCGGGGTGCCGGACCTGGCGGCGGCGGCGTTGCGGCGGGTCTTGCAAGCGGAGCTACCGGTGACGGTGTTGGTCGGCGCGCCAGAGGAAAGGGCGGCGGATTTTGACGAAGCGGGACAGCCGGTGGAATCGTGGACGACGCGGCCGATCGCGTGGCCGGACGACAGCTCGGGCAGCGTGATCTTGACCGCGGATCCGAGGCAGCAGGCGGCGGAGGCGCTGGGCCGGGTGGCGGCGGCGACGCCGTCGGACGAGCTGGCGCTGGGCTCGGCCGACGAGTCGACGGCGGGCGAACTGGTGCGGGCCTTCGGGCGCGGCGGGTGGAAGCTGCACGATCCGTCGCAGGTCCCGCCGTCACCGCTGGCCGGGTGGCTCGGGGCGTGGCGGCAGTATGTGTCGCAGCCGGGAGCGGCGGCGGCGATCGATCTGTTAGGCTTTCCGGAAAGCGGCGTGCTGGTCGGCGGCAAGCGGGCGCAGCGGGTGGTGGCGCTGTCGGCGGCGCGCGACCAGTGGCTGGCGCGGGAGCGGGAGGATGTGACGCGGGTGGCGCAGTTGACGACGCGTGATCCGGAAGGGCTGAAGCTGGCGGAGGAAACGCTGGAGGCGCTCGACCGGCGGCGCGCGACCTTTCTCGGCGAAGGTTTCCATGTGGGGATGCGGCGTCTGTTAGAGAGGATCGATCCGCGGGGCGAGCAAAGCGCGGCGGTCGTCGAATGGCTGGACGCGACCGCGAGGACGGCGGTGGAAGTGAAGCGCGATCCGGGGTTCTGGATCGACCTGCTGCGGGTGACCTTGCCGGAGGCGGTCGCGGCGGCGCCGGACGACCGCGTGCTCGACGTCCAAGGCTGGCTGGAGCTTTTCCACGAACCGGGCCGGCATCTGGTCGTCTGCGGGATGAACGAAGGGCTGGTGCCGGGCCGGGCGAGCACGGACGCGTGGCTGCCTGAGGGATCGCGGCGGCTGTTAGGGCTGTCGCACGATGCCACGCGGGCGGCCCGCGACGCGTATTTGCTGACGGCGATGATCGAGTCGCGGCGCTCTGGCGGACGGGTGGATCTGCTGTTGGCGAAGACCGGAGAGGGTGGCGATGTGCTGTTGCCCTCGCGCTTGCTGCTGGCGGCGGAGGAGGAAGATCTGCCGGCGCGGGTGAAGTTGCTTTTCCGCGAGATCGAGCCGCCGGATTCGTCGCTGGCGTGGACGCTCGACGAGGCGTGGAAGTGGCGGCCGCGGGTGATCGACAAGGTGCCGCGGATGGGCGTGACCTCGTTCGCCGATTACCTCGCGTGTCCCTTCCGCTACTATCTCAAGCACGTGGTTGGCATCAGCGCGCCGGAGCCGGAACGGGTGGAGTGGAATGCCCGCGATTTCGGCAACGTGGCGCACGTGGTGTTGGAGCGCTGGGCGCTGGATGAGGAGGCGAAGGATTTCTCGAAAACCGAGGCGATCGAGGCCTGGGTGCACGCGGCGCTGGAACGGGTGATCGCCGAGCGCTTCGGCGCGAAGGTCCCGCTGGCGGTGCGGATCCAGCGCGAGTCGATGCGGCAGCGGCTGTCGTGGTTCGCGCGGGTGCAGGCGGTCGAGCGGGCCTCGGGCTGGCGGATCGAGGAGGTGGAGAAGAAATTCGAGATCGAGATCGACGGGCTGACGCTGGTCGGCCGGGTCGACCGGATCGAGCGCCACGACGACGGGCGGCGGCGGGTTCTCGATTACAAGACCGGCGCGGCGGCGGGCGCGGTGGAAACGGCGCACCGTACGGGCGTCACGGCGAACACCCGCTTTCCAGCGCATCTGGAGAACGTGCCGGAGATCCTGTGCACGGGAGCCGACGGCAAGCCGAAGCGGTGGAAGAATTTGCAGGTGGCGCTCTACTCGGTGGCGCTGGGGGACATCGACAAACTCGGCTATTTCGCGCTCGGGGCGACCGAGGGCGACGTGAAGCTTGCGCTGTGGGACGATTTCTCGAAAGCCGACCGCGACTCCGCGGAGGCCTGCGCGCGCTGGGTGATCGGCAAGGTCCGCGAACGGGTCTTTTGGCCGCCGGCGGAGAAGGCGGAATACGACGACTACGCGGTGCTTTCGCTGGGACGCTCGCTGGATGAAACCGTGGCATGGCAGGGAGGTGCGGCATGAGCGTGCCGGGCATCCTTTCGAAGAACCTCATGATCCTCGCGTCGGCGGGATCGGGGAAGACCTTCCAACTCGGCAACCGGGTGATCGGGCTGATCGGCGCTCAGGAGGTCGATCCCGCGCGGATCGTCGCGCTGACCTTCACCCGCAAGGCGGCGGGCGAATTTGCCGACTCGGTGCTGTCGAAGCTGGCGGCCTGCGCGGCGGATCCGGCCGAGGCGGCGAAGCTGTGTGCACAGATCGGCACGATTTTTCCGGTGGCACCGGTGCTGGCGCGGGTGGTGCGGGCTTTGCCGACTTTCCAACTTGGGACGATGGACGGCTTCTTCGCCCGCGTAGTACGAGGGTTCCAGTACGAGCTGGGGCTGACCGGCGGGACTTTCGAGCTGATTGAAGGGCCGAAGTTCGAAGCGGCGATGGCCGACATCCTCGCGGAGGTGCTGGGCGACGCGCTGGAGCATGGCGGGGCGGAGGATTTCCTGCAGGCCTTCCGGCGCGCGACGCTGGGAAAGGAAGGGCAGGGGGTGTTGCGGGATCTTGAGAAGTTCCTCGGCCACTGGCACGGCTGGTGGAAGGCGGGGATCGGGCTGGAAGGCTGGGGCGGCGGGGCGGTGTTCGGGGATTTGCCGGAGGTCGAGGCGTGGGAAAGTGACAAGCGGGCCCTGCTGGGAGTGCTGCGGCAGGGGGATTGCCCGGACGCGGTGGAGAAGCTGTTGGACCTCTTTGAAGCGCACACCGTCGGCAGCGGCCGGATTGCCAAGGCGGGGGCTTTGTTTGATCGCCTGCTGGAGGCATTGCCGGGCGAGGGTGAGATCGAGGTCGCCTACAATCGGAAGACGCTGCGCTTTTCGCCGGCGGCCTCGGCGAAGTGGCGCGAGCTGTTCCGTCTGCTCGCCGGCTGCGAACTGTCGGCGGCGGTGGCCCGCACCCGGGCGGTGGCGGAGCTGGTGTCGCACCTCGACGGTGAATGCGAGCGACGTCTGCGGCGGAAGGGGCTGTTAGGGTTCGACGACGTCAAGCTGCTGATGGGCCGCTGGACACGCGACGAGGAGTCGCGGGTGCGGCGCGAGGCCGTGGATTTCCGGCTGGACGCCCGCTACGACCACTGGCTGCTCGACGAGTTCCAGGACACCAGCCGGGCGGAGTGGGACGGCATCGTGCCGCTGCTCGATGAAGCGGCGACGCGGGAGGACGGCTCCTTGTTCGTCGTCGGCGACCGCAAGCAGGCGATCTACGGCTGGCGCGGCGGCGATGTGACCTTGTTCGACGAGGTCGAGCGGCGCTACGGCACGAACGAGCATCTGGCGCTGCGCACGATGCCCGACTCGTGGCGCTCGTGCCCGGCGGTGCTGGATCTGGTGAACGCGGTGTGCGGCGATGTCGCGACCATCGGCGGGCTGTTCGGCGATGAGATGGCGAAGCGCTGGCCGTGGGAGGAGCATGTCTCCGCCAAGCCGCAGGTCAGCGGCGAGTCGCGGGTCGAAGTGGTGGCGAAGGACGATCGGGATGATCGACTGGTGGCTTTGCTGCGGGAGATCGGCGTCGGGGAGCGGAATCTAACCTGCGGTGTGCTGGTGCGGACGAACGCGCAAGTCAGGGCGGTGGCGTCGCTGCTGCGCGAGCATGGCTTCGACGTGATCGAGGAAGGCCGCCGCCAGCCGGTGGCCGACAACGCGCCGGGCGTGGCCTTGCTGCATCTGGTCCGCTGGCTGGCGGATCCGGCGGACGCGTTCGCGCGGCAGGTGGTGGCGATGTCGCCACTGTCGGCGGTGCTGGAGGCACGCTTCGGCACGGCATGGCAGGCGGTGTGGGAGGGGCTGTTGAAGGAAGCACGGGAACGGGGATTCGCGTCGACGGTGGAAGGTCTGATCGAGCCGCTGTGGGAGGAACTCTCGGATTTTTCGAGGCGTCGGGCGGGAGATGTGATCGGGGCGCTGGCGGAATTCGATGCCGCGGGCTCCGGCACCCCGCGTGAAGCGGCGCGCTGGATCGCTGATTTGGAAATCCCGCAGAGCCCGGGCGCGGCGGCGGTGCAGGTGCTGACGGTCCACAAGTCGAAGGGACTCGGCTTCGATGTCGTGGTGCTGCCGGAGATTGAGGATTCGCAGGTGCCGAATCACGGCGACTTCGAGGTCGCACGCGGCAGTCATGAAGGGCGGCCCTGGTTGTTAGAGCCTCCGCCGGCGTGGGTCCGTGGCATGGTGCCGGCGATTTCGGTGGTGGAAGAAGCATGGGCGGACGACCAACGCTACGAGGCGATGTGCGTGCTCTACGTCGCGCTGACCCGGGCCAAGCGCGGGCTTTACGTCCTGCTGCCGGAGGTCCCGAAGTCGCGGAAGGATCCGGAAGGCTGGGCTTCGATGGCGAACTGGATCGCGCAAGCGTCCGGCGGAACGGGTGAGGTGCTCTTCCAATCCGGCGATCCGTCGTGGTGGCGGGAGGTCTCAGTTCGCGAGACCGTGATCAAGTCGCCTTCGCCTCGCCTGGCCGCAGCTGTGCCGCAGCGGGAGCGCACCACGCCGTCCGGCGCGAAGAAGGAATCGTCGGGAATCGTCGCGTCGCCGACCGGGATGGCATTCGGCAGCGCGGTGCACGCGGCGTTCGAGGCGGTTGGGTGGATCGATGAAGAGGCTCCGGTTTTGCCGACGGACGATGCGGGGAGTCTGGTGGGCGAATTACTAGAACTGTCGGAGATCCGTCGGCTTTTCGAGCGTGGAGGGCGGAGCGTGGAACTGTTCCGGGAGCAAGCGGTGGAGGCGATCCTTGGAGGGAAGTGGCTGAGCGGAATCGTGGACCGGCTGCATGTTATCCGCGATGGCGATGGGCGGGTGGAGTGCGTCGAGGTGATCGATTACAAGACGGATGCGGTGGAGAGCTCCGGACAACTGGTCGAGCGCTATGCCGGGCAGATGGAGGCTTACCGGGAGGTCATGGCGAAGGCGTTTGGCGGGGTGCCGGTGAGGTGTTGCTTGCTTTCGACGAAGTTGCGGAGGGGAGTAGAGGTGGGGTGATCGGATGGGGGGGTAGATGGAGTTCGATTCGGGTTCTTTCGGGGATGCTGGCTTTTAGGGGGGGGCTGCGGGGACCATTCTGCCGGTCTGAGGACCAGTGGTCCCAGCGGGTGGAATGTCACGCCCCAGGTGGCCTTCCGTCTTGAAACATCGGGTGACGGATCACGTAGTTTCTCCCGTGCAAATCCTCACCTCCCTGTCCCGCCGTCGTTTCCTCACCGGTGCCGCCGCTACGGTTGCCCTTGGTCCGTCGGTACTGAGAGCCGCACCCGCGAACGGGCGGCTGAACATCGCGTTCATCGGCTACGGCAAGCGCGCCTTCGGCGTGATGGATCAGGCGTTGCGGCAGCAGGACGTGCGGATCGTGGCGGTGTGCGAGGTCGAAGGCACCCGGCTTGCTCGGGCGAAGGAAGTCGTGGAGAAGCGCTATGCCGAAGACGCGAAGTCGGGGGGATACAAAGGATGCGCCACCTATGTCGATTACCGCGAGTTGCTGGGTCGCGACGATCTGGACGCGGTGGTGATCATGACCCCTGACCACATGCACGTCCACCCGGCGCTCGCCGCAGCGGCGCGGAAACTCGACATCTACTGTGAAAAGCCGTTGACCCGGACCATCGCCGAGGGGCGTCTGCTGGTGAACGCGGTGAAAAAGAACAAGGTGGTGTTCCAAACCGGCAGCCAGCAGCGCTGCGAGTTCGGACTGCGTTTCCGCAAGGCGGTGGAGCTGATCCGCGCGGGTGCGATCGGCGATCTGAAAACGATACGGATCGGGGTAGGCGCTTCGCCGAAGCCTTGCGATCTACCCGATCAGGAGACTCCGGGAAACGTGAACTGGGATCTCTGGCTTGGCCCCGCGCCGCTGCGAGGATACCACGAAGAGCTTTGCCCGAAGGGGATCCACAACCATTTCCCCGCCTTCCGCAAATATGAAGAATATGCTGGCGGCATGTTGGCGGACATGGGTGCCCACCACTTCGACATCGCCCAGTGGGCCATGGGCATGGATGCCAGCGGCCCGGTGTCGGTCGAGCCTCCGGCGGAAGGCGAGACGGGTTTGAAGTTCACCTACGCGAACGGCGTGGAGATGTTCCATGGCGGGCCGAGCGGTTGCACCTTCGAGGGCACGAAAGGCACGATCCGGGTGGATCGGAATCTTCTCGAAGGCGATCCGGCGGAAATCCTCGCAACCCCGATCGCTGGCGATGGGGGTGCCGGGGGCTCCCCAATGCCTTGGCCAAAGGATCACCTTCGCAACTGGCTCGACTGCATCAAGGCCCGCGGTGAACCGATCTGTTCGGTCGAGACCGGCCACCGGACGGCGTCGGTCTGCCATCTCGCGAACATCGGCTACAAGCTGCGCCGCAAGCTGACTTGGGATCCCGCCAAGGAGGAGTTCCCCGGCGACGCGGAGGCCAATGCCCTCACCACCCGCAAGCCGCGCG
>NEUO01000002.1 GCA_002304315.1 Verrucomicrobiia bacterium Tous-C4TDCM | reverse complement strand
CGGCTTGCCTTGTTCGGTGGCGGCCATGTCGAGGGTCATGCCGAGATAAGGCTCGGAGATCCGCAGCGGGACCAGCGAGGTGGAAACTTGCACGGGACCTTGCGGCGTGTTCGCCTCGCCCAGGATGCAGACCTGCCACTCGCCGGGAGCGGCGTCGGCGCTGGCATTCACCTCATAAAGCGCCTCGTTCTGGTCGGCTGCCAGGGCGACCGTGACCGGGGTGCCGATGCCGGGCGGATTCCACAGGAAGCGCAAGGTGATGGCCTCCTTGTAGCCTTCCTTGCGCAGGGCCTTGACCTTGAGCTGGAGGGTGCCGTTCTTCACGATCGGCACGAGAGGGGTTTCGAGCTCGAGCTGGAAGGGGGCCTCGTCGACCACCGCGACCACGATGCGGTCGCTTTCGGCGGAATGGTAGGCGCCCTGGTTGTTGACCTCGACGTGATTGACGACATCGCGCAGCACGCCTTCCAAGGGCGCGGCGCCACCGGCTGACTTCACCTTGAAACGGTGAAGGGTGCCGGCCACCGCGGCATCGGCGGCGGCTTCGAAGACCACCGGTCCGGCGCTTACCGACTTGTGGATCAGCGGGGCTTTCATCGCGACCCCGGCGGGCAGCGACTCGGGTTCAAAATTGAGATCGCAGCCGATGTTCTCGCGGGTGAAATTCACCACCGCAGCGTAGCGATTGCCGCGCGGCACGTTGATGACTTTCCACTTCTGGGAATTGTTACGCTCCACGACCGGCAGCGAAGCGGCGATCGCAGGCTCGCGGCGGGTGATCTCAAGGCGGTAAGTGAAGTCCGGGCCGCCACGCTGGAGCTGGTCGCGGATTACCGCGAAATACTCGCCGGCTTCGGGAGCGGTCCATTGCAGGACCGGATCGGGTCCGCCCAGGTCGTCGTTGCTGGCGAGGTTCTTGCCCTTGGCATCGCGCACCGCCAGCAAGGCATCGAGCGGCGAGCGGAGGCCGCGGGCGAGCACTTTCAAGGTGAGGTTTTCGCCCTTGGCCGCCTTGAAGGAAATGAAGTCGTTGTCGAGTTCCGCGCCGATGATGCCGTGGACGGCACAGGGAAGGTCGGGTGCCTTACTGGCTTGCTTGGCGCTGGCATTCGGCTCGACTTCGGCAGCCGCCGCGAGAGGGGAAACCTTGATCCACAGCGGGGACGGGGCGTGGATGCCTTCGCGCGCCGGGAACAGGAGGAAGCGGCCACCGGCGTCGGCGGGAATCGCGACTGACTCGGTGAAATCGCCGGCAGGGTCGCCGATGAACTTGAATTCGACCGTCTCGCCGGGCTTGGCGCCGTTCGGAAAAACCGCGGTGGGGCGGGGGAAGGTGCCGATGCTGACGCGGTATTGGCAGACATCGGAGCCTTCGTAGGCGGCCTCCCGGACCAGCACGCGGTAGTCGCCATCCTCCGGGATGACGACCGAGACGAAGGAGTCGGTGCGGAGCAGGGCGGCATCGTCGCAGGAGGCGATCTCGAAGCCCTTGGGATCGACGATGGCGACGTAGGTGTCGAACATGGTGCGGCCGAGCCGCATGCCTTCGACCTCGGCGCTGAAACGCTGGCCCTTTTTCAAACTACAAACGTAGTAGTCGGGGTCCTCGGCCTTGGCGACGCCCTGGACGGTGGTGTTGAGTTCGATCCGTTGCGCCTGTTCCGGGGTGTCGTTGGGGTCCACCTCGTTCACGGTCGGAAACTGGCCGACGAAGAACGAGCGGAGGTAGCTGACTCCGCCACCCGTGCGGACCCGGAGCTGGTGTTCGCCGAGCGGGGCGTCGGGCTTGATGAAGATCTTCGCGGAGGCGTGTTTGCCATTCTCGACCGTGATACCGCGGACCTCGATGCCGGGCTGGTAGGCAAGCAACTCCTGCAAGCCGTCGAGTCGTTCACCGTGGAAGTGCATCTCCAGCTCGGTCCCGCGCTGGCCGCCGCGGGGCTCGATGAGATTGAGCTCCGGGGTGAAGCCGGCGTGGGCGGATGGAGAGGCAAGAGACCAGAGACAAGAGACCAGAGTGAGGTGGGCAATTCGCTCGGCGAATCGAACTGGAGACAGGGAGCGAGACGCTCCCTGAAGGGACTGGCGCGAGACGCGCCAGCCACGATTTTGAAGAAGGTTCATGCCTTTTTCGCGAGGAGGGCGTCGAGCACCTGGCCACCGTCGACGATCTCGATGGGTCGTCCTCCGGGGGCCATCAGCTCCTTGTCACCGGTGATTCCAATCTGGTTGTAGATCGTGGTCGAGAGGTCGGTGACGGTGATGCCGTCGGTATCGACCCCGCCGCCGAGGGCGTCCGATGAACCGTGGACATAGCCTTGCTTGAAGCCGCCGCCGGCCATCATCACGGAGAAGACGTTCGGCCAGTGGTCGCGGCCGCCGGTCGGGTTGATCTTCGGCGTGCGGCCGAATTCGGAGGTGACCATGACGAGGGTGGACTCGAGCATGCCGCGGCGTTCGAGGTCGCGGATCAGGCTGGCGATGGCCTTGTCGACCGGCGGGAGCTGCTTCTCGATGCCGCCCTTGAGGTTGTCGTGGTGGTCCCAGCCGCCGACGGTCAGCGAGACGAAGCGGGTGCCGGCTTCGATCAGGCGGCGGGCGAGGAGCATCCGCTGGCCGGCTTCGGTGCGGCCGTATTCGTCCTTGATGGCGTCGGGCTCGGCCTTGAGGTTGAAGGCCTCGCGGGCTTTCTCGGAGGAGATCAGCTTGTAGGCGTGCTGATAGAAGGCGTCCATCGAGTCGATGGCGTCGGATTTTTCCAGCGACCGGAAATGGGCGTCGACCGTTTCGAGCAGCGAGCGGCGGCGCGAGAAGCGGAATTCGTCGCAGCCGACGGGCAGGTTGAGGTCGCGCACCTTGAAGTCCGCCCGGGCGGGATCCGAGCCGAGGGCGAAGGGCCCGTAGGCGGAGGAGAGGTAGCCGGAGCCGGCGAACTCGTTCGGGACATTCGGCACGCAGACGTAAGGGGGGAGATTGTTCTGCGAGCCGAGTTCATGGGAGATGACCGACCCGTAGGACGGATATTCCAGTGCCGGGGAGGGCCGGTAGCCGGTGAACATGTTGTGGGTGCCCCGCTCGTGGGCGGCCTCGCCGTGGGACATCGAGCGGATGACCGTCAGCTTGTCGGCGATCGCCGCGAGGTTCTTCATCTTTTCGCCGAAGTGGATACCGGGGATCTTGGTGTCGATGGCACCGAAAGGGCCGCGGTATTCGGCCGGGGCGAAGGGCTTGGGGTCGAAGGATTCCTGGTGGGCCATGCCGCCCGGGAGGAAGATGTGGATGATGCCCTTGGCGACCCCTTCGCGGGTTTCGTAGAACTTCTGGGCCCCCAGCGCCTGCTGGCGGAAGAACTGCGGCAGGGTCAATCCCAGCCCGCCGAGCAGGCCGACTTGGAGGAACTCGCGGCGGGACGCATAGCGGTCGAGCGGATTGCCGGGGCAGGTGGGTTTCATGGGTGGGAAAGGTTGGCAACCAGCGAATACGCGGTGAGAGGCGGAAACTATTTCACACGGACGAAATGAAATCAGCCGGAAACTGAGGGATTGGCGGAATCATGCGGAATCGCCATGGTGAGCCCATGCGGTTGCCGGATGTGCGTGAACTTGAGGTGCTTGGACTGGTAGGGGCCGGAGCCTGCGGGCGGGTTTACCGGGCCCGGAATGCGGCGGGCGAGCTGGTGGCGCTGAAGATTCACGTTGAGACTGCGGTGAATCGGCTGCTGCTGGAGGAAGCGACGCTGAGGCTTGAGGAGGGCGGCTGGCCGGTGGGGGTGGTGGAGGAGTTGAGCGAGGACTACCGGGGCAAGCAGATCCTGCGGGTGACGCGGCTTTTCGAAGATGAGCAGGATGGGGTGCTGGTGCCGCGTTCGTTGCAGCATCGGCTGGCGCGGTTTCCCGGAGAGGATTCGTGGCCGGTGGTGATGGAAATTTTACGTGCTTTGGCCGGGCTGCACGACCGGCAGGTGGCCCACGGGAACTTGAAGCCGGGGAACGTGTTTTTTGATGATTCCGGCCGGGCGGTGCTGACCGACTGGGCGCTGGGGAACATGCCGGGGGTGACCCATTTGCAATACACCGACGCGGTACTCTACCAGCCGCCGGACCAGCTCAGGGACCCCGACGGATACCTGCGGGAGAAGGGATACCGGAGGGATGTTTTTTCGTTCGCGGTAATTTCTTTCCGGGTGCTGACCGGTGCCTTCCCGCGGTGCACGGCGACCTTCGACCAAGTCGCGCCGGAGCCGGGGAGGACCCGTAAGGACGGGATCGCCGCGAATTTGAAACAGGTGGCGAAGGCGCTCGAAGGCCAGCCGCATTTCGAGTGGCCGGATGCCGCGGCCAACCCCCTGGAGCTGGCCTATCGGGAAATCCTCGACCGCTGCTTGTCGCTGGATGCCGCCGTGCGGCCGGCGAATGCGGGCGAGGTGTTGCGCGGCTTTGAAGCGGCGGAGCAGGCGGCGGTGGCGGAGAAACAGCGCGACGCGGTGCTCGACCAGTATCGGGCGGCGCGGCGGAATGCTTGGCGGGCCAACGTGGCGGCGGGGCTGCTGGCCGGGGCGGTGATCGTGTTGTCCGGGCTGTGGCGGGTCTCGAAGTCCGGTTTGGAGTCCGAGGAAGCCGGGCGGCGGGAGGATGTGGCACGGTTGAAGTCGGCCGAGGAAATCGCGGAAGACGGGAAGACTCAGGCTGAGGAGACGCTCGAAAAGGAGCGGAAGGTGCTCCAATACGAGAAGGATCTGTGGCTGGCGCGGCTTGAGGAATCGAGAGCGACCGGCGACCGCTTGTTTGCCTGGGCGATGGAAAAGGGTCATCGGAAATTGCCGCCTCTCGACGGGCGGGAGCAACGCCTCAAGCGGCTCGAACTCTACTTCCAGGATTTCATCACGCGGACCGCGGAGGTCGGGGCATTGAAGGAAGAGCGGGCGCGGGCACGGCTGCAACTGGCTGAAATTTCGTTGGCCAAGGGCGATCCGGCGACCGCTGCGCAGCGGCTGAAGGAGGCACTGGAATCCGCCGGCGAACTGCCCGCCGGCCCTGACCTCGACCTGCGTCTGGCCACCGACCGCCTGTTGCTGGCACTCTCGTTCCAGGAGCGGAACGATCCTTCGGCCCTGGATGCATTCGAGTCGGCGCGGAAGGCACTGCAGGCGTTGCCGCAGGTCGATGTCGATGGCGACCGCGTCCAGCAATTGCTGGCGGTGCTGGATTTCCATGCATCGCGGTTGCTGGCGGCGGCGGGCAACGACGCGCTGGCGCTGGAGCGCTTGCTCGGGGCGACCCGGTCGCTCAACCGGCTGGCCGACCGGCGGCCGGATGTGGCGGTGCTGCGGTCGGAACTGGCTGCGTGCTACTTTTCCTCGGCCACAATCCTCGACGGGATCGGCCAGATGGGTGATGCGAGGGAAGTCCGGACGCTGGCTTCCGAGGAACTGTTGCGGCTCTTGAAGCAGGATCCGGGTAATCTCGAGCTGCGGCTGGACCTGGCCGGGTGCTATGGCGCGATGGCGGAGGCGGCGCTGCTTTCCGGTGATGTGGCCTCTGCCGAAGCGACCTCGAAGTCGGCGGTGAAGCTGTTAGAAGAGCTGATGCGACAGTGGCCGGACCGAGCCGAGGTGCGATCGCGACTGGCGGCGCAGCGCTGGTTGATGGCGGGTATTTTGCGGGACCGCGGGGAGCCTGAGCAGGCGCTCAAGCTGATCGAAGAAGGGATCCTGCTGGTGGAGCGGATTGCGGTCGGCGAATCGGCGGATCCGACGGCGAAGTATCGTTTGGCGATGTTGCTGTGGCAGAAAGGCCGGATGAGCGGGGCGGATGGCAAGCGGGAGGACGAGATCGAGTTGCAGACCCGCGGTGCCGATTTGATGCGAAAGCTGGCGTCCAGCGATGACGACTTCGTCCGGGCCGAGCAAGTTCGTCGTTCCCTTGGATATCTGCTGGGCGACCTGGGCCATGCGGCGCAGCGGGCAGAGAAAAAAGAGATGGCGGAGTCAATTTACCGGGAAGCGGTGGCGGTGTGGGCCCAGCTCAACCGCGAGCGGCCACAGAACGAGGAGTACAAGGAAGGGATGGAGTGGAGTCAGCAACGCCTCAACGAGTTGTGACTTGAAGCTTGATGGGGCGCGTCGGCTGAGGCTCTCTCCCTCGGGTGGAAAGAATCGACCGGCAAGTGCTCCGCAGCGTCTCCCGCTCGTTTTACGTGAGCTTGAGGATGCTGCCCAAGCCGATGCGGCCCGCGACCGGGACGGGATACCTTTTGGCCCGGGCCAGCGACACGCTGGCGGATACCGCGGGGGTGCCGGTGGATGACCGGCTGGAGCTGCTTGACGGCTTTGCGGACGAGCTCAAGGGCAAGGGGTCGGGATGGCGGCGCAACGGGTTGCAGTCCTTTATCCGGTGCCAGAGCCACGAGGGCGAGAGGGTGCTGTTAGAACGGCTGGACGATTGTTTCGCGGAACTGGCTTTGCTGGAGGAGATGCAGTCGGACGCGGTGCGCAGGACCGTCGAGACCATCATCAGCGGCCAGCGTCTGGACCTGGTCCGCTTCGACGAAGCGGGAAAGGCGAAGCCTCGGGCTTTGAAGAACGAGGAGGAGCTGGAAGACTACTGCTACAGGGTGGCAGGCTGCGTGGGCGGTTTTTGGACGCGGATCGGGCTGCTGACGCTGGGGGAACGCTTTTCGGATTCCGCTCCGGACGACCTCGACGCGCTCGGGGTGCGCTACGGGATGGGGCTGCAATTGCTGAACATCCTGCGGGACATGCCGGAGGACCTGGAACAGGGCCGTTGCTATCTGCCGGTGGCGGATCCGCTCGATCCGGCGGCGCTATTGGAGTCTCGCGCGGTCTGGCTGAAGCATGCCGGTGTTTGGTTGGAATCGGGACTCCGCTATTCCTCACGGCTGAAGATGCGCCGGCTGCGGGCCGCATCGGTGCTGCCCGCCTTGATCGGAAAGGACACGATCGACTTGCTGAAGCTGGACATGGCGATGGGACCGAAGGTCAAGGTCTCACGGTCCGCGGTGCGACGTGCGATGTGGCAGGCCTGGTGGTGGCCGAAAGGTCGCTTCAAGAACTATTGAGAAACGCGCCGCCGATCACCAGCGGCCGATCACGTCGGCTGGCACCACGGCGGTGATCTCGCCGCGGCGGACCGTGTTGCTACCGATGAGCGCGGCGGGGACGATGGCTTCGAGGCAGGGAGGAGTCTGCCCGGCTGGGGCGAGGATCGCTTGCCGGGGCAGGCCTAGGGTTCCTTCGCAGCGCTTTCCGCCCCAGGGATCAAGATAATGGAACGTGAACGCGGACTCGCCGCGAGCCAGCTTGCGAGGTGCCGCGGTGACGGTGACGAAGTGGCCTTGGACCGCGGTCCAAACGCCTTTGCGGAGGACGAAGCGGCGGAGACTGAGGATCGGCGGGATGCCCTTGTCGAGAGATCGGTCGAAGCGCTCGCGGGTCCGGCGGAGCAGAGCCTCGGGCTTCTCCCCGGAGCGGAGGAACAGATCGTCGTGGAGGAGCGGCGGGAGAAACAGCGGCCGGTTCATCTCATTGGCCGCCGCAACCAGATCTTCGACGTTGATGCCATTGGCGGACCAGCGGAGTCGTCCTTTCAAGGTGGTGGAGGGACGTGCGCCGTGGTGGCGGATCCAGTGGCGGAGTTGCTCGCGATCGGTCGTGCCGGCCAGCGCGGTGCTTGCCCGTTGCCAGGCTTCGTTGCCGCAACGGAACGAGGCGAGCAGGGCAGCGGGACCGCAGGCGTTCCCGGAAATGCTCAACTGGTTGACCGGTAGCGCGCCGGCATTCGGGGCGACCCGCATGTCCGCCGCCTGGGAAGTGCCCAGCATCGCGGCGATCAGCAGCGCTTCAATCAGTGGTCGCGGGCGGGGTATAAACATCGGTCCGCCGGTTATTGGAAGGCTTCAGGTCATTGATGCCACCCGAAACCTGCACCTTTGACTGGATGACGGCGCTTCCGCCAGTGTAGGACAAGGGCAGGTTGAAAGTCGCGATATCGCCGGCCTGGAGCGTGGTGATGTTGAGGGAAGTGGTTCCCGCCGGGGTGGTGACTTCCACCGGGGTATTGACCAGGGTGGTGGTGCCCCGGTTCTGGACGGTCACCTGTAGCTGGGGATTTCCGCCATTGCCGGTGCTGACAAAGTTCGAGGCGATGGCCGCGTCGGTGATGCCGGATTGGCCGGATTGCAGGACCCTGCCCAGGTCGACCATGCCGATGCCGTAGTAGCTGTCGAGACCCGGCGCGCCGGCCTCGTTGAGGTTTCCGGTGACCAGATCGTAGGCCTGCCGGGTGCTGATACGGTTGCCGCCTTGGGACGCCGCGGCCGCCAGCACGCCGACGCCGATCGGGGAGCTGGCCGAGGTGCCGGTAAAATAGACGCTTTCGCCACCGGTCCAAGCGGTGACGAGGTCGAGACCGGGCGCGGTCATGGTGACGTTGCCCGTATTGGAGAAATTGAGATAGCTTCCATTGGCATCCACCGCCCCGACACCGACAACGCCTTCATAAGCCGCGGGGTAGGCGAGTTGCTCGTAGCCTTCGTTACCGCCGGATGCATAGATCATGACCTTGGCTGCGAGGGCGGTTTCCACGGCGTCTCGGAGAATCGGCGAATTGCCGTAGGAGCCCATCGAGATGTTGATCACATCGACGCCGGCATCGACCGCGGCGAGGATGCCCTGGGCGAGGAGGAAGCTGTTCGACTGGCCTTCGTCGTTCGCGACCCGCCAGGAGTAGAGGTCGGCGGAGGGGGCTATCTGGAGGATGAGATCCGCCACCGCGGTGCCGTGCCCGTTCCAATTGGCAGGGTCAGCGGGAGCAGCGACCAGGAACTGGTTGCGGGCACCGTCGAGGGTCGAGCCGGTGTCGAGGATGGCGATTTTGAAGCCCTTGCCGTAGCTCGAATTGTCGCTGGTGATGCCGAGCCAGGAGAGCAGGCTTTCGCCAAAGCCGACGGCACCTTCCTGGACGCCTTCGGTCTTCGGGGTCGGGAGGGAGACGGGGAAGATGAAGCCGGCCTCTTCGCTGCCATCGAGCAGGGCGTTCAATTCATCGAGCGATAGGAAGCCGACGTGAAGGGCGTTGAGGCGGTCGATGGATCCGAGGATGGCGATGCCCTTGCCCTTGGCGGCGGCGAGAAACCGGTCGTAGGCATCGCGATCGGAGAACCTCAGCGAGCGCTGGTTCTGCAGGGCCCCGGCTTCGGCCGCTTCGCCGTCGCGGACCATGCTGCGCTCCCGTTTGCCGAGCTTGCTGGTTTTCGGGGCGGGATCGGAGAGGCGCGGTGCTTCCGGTGTTTTCACCGCCACGGGCGGGGCCTCCTCCGGGATCGTCGTGCGAGTCAAAAGCCACCCGGCGATTCCACCGCCGAGCACGGCGAGAAGAAGGATGACGGATGATCCGCGTGGTTTCATATGGTCAACTAAACCCGGCCGGCCAGATCCGGTAGCATTAAATTTCCGGATTTGTGCCGGGATTCAGAGCTTGGGGAGCTTCCACGGCGGGGTTTCCCGGTAGCTGTTGACGGTCGGTTGCTTGGTGACGGGGTGGATAAAAGCGATTGCAAGCGCGCGCTCCTGGGGCAGGGAGAGCCACCGGGTATTGTTGACCGGGACCCATTTGTCGGTCTTGTCGGCGAAGGAAATGACCACGTTGCACTGGTTCATCTCGTTGACTTTCCTGGCCTGGGGGATGAGCGCCTGACCGCCGGGCTTGAGGTCGCTGGAGTATTCCCCGATTGCGAAGCGGACCGGCACGGACGCGAAGTTGAAGGCGAGGGTGGTGCCGAGGGGGAACTTTTCTTCGGAGTCATCGATGACTATCAGTCGGTAGGGCGTGCCCTCTTTCGTGCCGGGGAGAAAGACCGCGAGCTGGCGGGTGCCGGCAGCCGCCTTGCCGCTTGCCACGGTCTTGAGGGTGACTTTACCGGACGCGTCGGTGGTGGCGACGGCGAAGCGAAGATCGGGTCCGCTGACAGTGGCCTCGATCTCGTCGGAAAAGCCGCTGGTGAAGAGGTCGACTTCGACGGTCTTGTCATCCGACCCGACGAGCAGGACCTTCCGGATCTCGCCGACGTGTTCGAAGCAGAGTGTCCGCAGCTTGACCTTGCGGGCGTCCTGAGCGCTGAGGGATGGTACAAGCGTGGCGAGTGCGGCGCAGGCCACGGCGAGGAATCGGAAGCACTTCATCGGCAGAAGAAAGTTTCGGGCGGGCGGCGCTTGTCAAATCTCTTCCGGGGAGAGCCAGCGCATGCTGACGACCTCGAAGCGGCGACCGAAGCGGCGGTTCAGTTCGGTCAGCGAGCCGATCGTGCGGGCGTCGTCGCCGAGAGCCGCTTGGACCTTTTCCGGCGCGTCGGTGGAATCGACGAAGGGGGGCACGCGCTGGACAACTGCTTCGCACACAGCCTTGGCGATGATGTTTCCCTTGCCATCCTTGGTGTCGCCATAGGCACGGACGACGAAAGTGTCGGAGCGCACGGTCAGGGAAGCGCCCAAGGCCTCCAGCAGGTCGCCTTGGCTGAGGAAGGAATTCGCACCTTCTTCGGTGTCGCCGAGCGCCGCGGTGACGTTGGCATATCCGAAGTTGGCGGTATCGGCGGCGGTCACCATGCGGGGATTCGCGCTCCGGGAGTTTGAGTTGATGTCGGTCTCGCGGATGGCCATCTCGAGGGTGCCGGCACCGGAAGCCTTGTCGCTCTCAGAGGTCAGGCGACGGTTGACGAATTCCGACATGGAACCGAAGGGTCCGCGCAGTCGGACCTGCTCGACGATTTCCTCGGCGAGGGTTTGGAGCTGCTTTTCCTCGATGTCGCGAAATCCGGCCCAGCGATTTTGATTGGTGTCGCCACCGGAGACCCGGCCTGCGAGGCCGCGGAGGTTGCGCGGCATGGGGTAGCCGGTCGGATCGACTTCGCTTTCCTTCGAGCTGGTGGGGTCGAGCACCGGGATCGATGCGTCGCCCAGCGAGGCGAGCATGGCTTTCCATGCGGCGACCGAGGTGGAGTTCACGTTGAAGCTGCCCTTGATCCACTGGGAGGCGGCATTGGAAGTCCAGGCGCTTTCCGAAACCGCGAGAGTGGCCGCTTTTTCGGGTGCTGTCCCTCCCGGCGAGCGTGGGGTGAGGCGCGGATTGAGGGGAGTGCTGCCGCTGGTGTAAAAGACTTTTGCCTCATCGGCGGTGCGCAGCGAGGAAAAGTAGTAGCCGTCCCAAAGGCTGTTGTTGGCGAGCCAGGAGTGGTCGCTCAGAGCGTAGCCGTGGGCGCTGGTCGCGAGGCGGGCCTTTTCAGCGGGCAGGAGCGGATTGGCCCGGGATTCGCCGACCGAGTGGGTATTCAGCGGGAAGTGGCCACTGCTGGCAAGATTCGCGTGGCGGAAGCTCCCGATATTCACCAGCGGCGCTGCGGGGACCTGGATGCTGGGGTAGTTCAGCAGGCCGGTCGCGAGGCGGCTGCCGGAGAAATGGTAAACCCGGTCGAGCGGGTCCGCCTCGATCGAACCGACGGTGTTGGCGCCTTCAGTGCGGATCGGCAGGAAGGACATTTCCATCGGCATCTGGGCGGGGTGGATGCTGGAGATGTCCATTTTCAGGACCTGGTGGGCGAAGGAGGAATGGGCGACCGGCTTGCTTGGGTAAAGCGAGTCCTGGGCGGTGCGGTCGGCGAGGGTGAAAATGGCGAACTGCTTCGGACCGGTCCAGTTCTCGATCGGGGTGCTGTCGGAGTTCGGCTGGTAAATTTCGTTGAGATTCCAGTCCTTCTCCCGCCGGAACGGGAATGTAATCTTGCCGTAGGACGGGCTGGTGCCGCTTTGCATCGCTTCGACCAGGCGCTTCTCGTCGCCGTAGCGGTAAAGGTAGCTCCCGAGCGGGGTGTCGCGGTTGCCGATACTCGCCGAGATGTCGACCGAGAACTGGCCATTGGAACCGCCGGGCATCTTGGGCGAGCAGGCGACGTTGATGCGGTCGTCACCCCTGGCTCCGAAGACGCCGAGGGTGCCGTTGTCCGAGGTGCGGCCGGAGCCGGCGGGGCGGAGCCAGTCGACGATGAATCCGCTGCGGAAGTTCCAGCCGGGACCGGCGAAGAGATTGAGGGTCTTGCTGCTAGCGAGGTCGTTTTGCCAAAGGTAGTTGGTCATGCCGCTCCAAGTGGTTCCCCTGGGATGATTGACCCCGAAGACTTTGGCTTCGCCGGGTTGCAGCAGCAGGTTGGCCGAAGACGAGCCGGCGGTATTGCTAAGGGTGGAGGTGAACTGGTCTTCCCAATCGGTCCGGTTCTCCGAGGAAATGTGAAACTGGCTGAGCAGCGCGGGCGACGTGTTTTGAGCGACGCCGTTGCGGAAGAATTGGAAGGCGAGCGGGAGGTGCTTGAATGTCACCTTGAGGGCGTTGACATTGATGGGCGCGTTGTAGGGATTGTAGAGGGTGACCACCGGGGTGTAGATCAGGTAGACCATGAAGGTCCGGAGGGGATCGCTGGTCCTGTCGGGGATCGTCTGCCGCCATTGGCCGTGCGCTTCCCGCGAGACGAGGGAGAATGCCACCTGAACCTTGGTGACGACCGGTGCGACGACGTTTCCGTCCAGCGAGGCCAGGCTCGGCACGCTGGCGCTGGTCCGGGCGTCATAGACGGTCGGACGATAGTTCTTCGGCACTGCGGAGGTCAGCGGGCGGGTCCCCCCAGCGCTGGATGCGTAGAGCTGGTAGTAAGCCCCGAGGTTGGAAAAGAGCGGATCGGCGGGGGTTAGCGGGGTTTTCAATCCCGAGTAGAGATACCGGCCCGCGAGTTCCGGTGGGAGGGCGGCGGACTCGAAAGCGCGAGTCAGGTCGGCTTTCAGTCCCCCGTCGGCGACGTTGACCGGCAGGCTGAGCGACCACGGCGTGAGGGCATCGTGCTGGGCAAGAAAAGCCTGCTTGTCGCCACCAACGAACTCGCCTTGGCGGTAGCTTGCCATTTTGGCGGCTGTTTCCTGGTCCAGTTCGAAATCACCCAGCCCTTCGATGACTTCGGGTGCGCTGCGGGCCGGGGCACGGAGACGGGCCTTGCGAGCCTCTGCGGTCAAACCGGAGTTATCGACAGGAAGGTCGAAGCGCGCCTTCACGCTCTCATCGATGCTGGTCCAAGCGATGCCGCCGGTGTCGCTCACCGGGAGAATGTCCATCTCCAGCGGCGTGCCACTGCTGGCTGCGGAAAGCGGATTAAGAAGCGTGGCGGTCCGCCCCCCGGCCGCCGGGGTGGGAGGTGTGGCAGGTGCCTGCGTCGATGCACCCCATGACTGCGAGGCCAACCAACCGATGAACTCCCCGTTGGCTGCGTCGTTTTGTCGGCTGCCCTTTTTGGCTGCTTGCAAACCGGGGTCTCCATCGGGCGACAGCTTGGCTGATTCCCAAGCGCCGGTCAGCCCGGGATGAGCTTGAGGGCTGAGGAGATTGGCCGGAGCGGTGATCCGCTGGTCGGGGCCGACTGATTTCTGGAGCTGGCCGATCGCGAGGCTGAGAGCCATCCGGGCATTGCTGCGGGCCATCTGCATCGCTTCGCCCTGACTCGACGAGCGGAGGGAAATCGAAGAAAGAGTGAGCAGTCCGACGGCGACCACGGTCAGCAGAACCATCAGCGTGAGGGAGATGACCAGGGCGAACCCGCGGGAGCTGGAGTGGATTCGGAAGGAAGAAGTTCGCCGGGCGTTCTTGGGACGGATTGGGTTCATCGAGCGTGCTTGGATTGGGAAAATCTACCGTTCTAAACTCAATTGTAAATACATTGAATCTGGCGTCGACTCGGGGGCTTTCGGAATATCCAAATATATTTGAAGGGCGGTGATGACTCTTGCCGTGTTCGGTGTCAAGCACCCACGGTGGTAGCCGTCACCCCCGATGGGCACCGAAAATGCCGGACAAGCCCCCGGAGGAGATTGGAGAGGCTCGCCGAAACCGCGCCAGCCTCAGGGCTGCTTGGGGATCTCGAACGCGGGAGCGTCTTCGTAGAGATTCGCCATCGGTTGCTTCGATTGCGGATCCAGGTAGGCGATGGCGATATCCCGCTTGGCAGCCACGGAGCGCCAACGGGAGTTGTAAAACTGGACGAATTCGCCAGGCTTCATCTGATAGAGGCCTTTGGCATCGTACTGATTCAGATGATTCACCTTGCGGATAGATGCGAGCATGCCGGTTTTCCCCGGCTCGACGGTTACCCCTTTCGGTCCGGCATGTTCCCCGAGATCGAAGCGAAGGACCGCGGGAGTGAGATTCATCAGTTTGACGCTACCCAAGGGAAAGGAAGCGAGATCGTCCGCCACGGCGACCACTTGATAGGGCTGACCCTTTTTTCCCGCATTCGGCAGAAAGAGACAGAGTATCTTGGACCCATAGGGAAGCTTTACCGCAGGCAGGGCGGGGGTGGGTTCCTTGGCTTGTCCGGCGGTTGGCGCCGAGATGGCGAAGGTCAATTTCCCGTCGATGGCGACGACCTCCACGGGCCGGGAAAACGTCTCGGTAAAGAGCGGAACCTCGGTGCTGGTGCCCGGTTCGCTGCCTGCCACGAAGACTTTCACGACCCCGTCGGTGTGGGCAAAGCATAGGGTCCTGAGCGATATCTTCCGGGTTTCCTGAGCCGAAATCGCGAAGGTGAGACCGAGGAGCAGGGCAAGCGGGGTGCGGAGCATCTTGGGACAATGGCGAATTGAGCGATCGTGGCAAGTGGCGGTGGAGACCCCTGTTCAGACTTCTTCGGGGGAGATCCAGCGGAAACCTGTCACTTCAAAGCGACGGCCGAAGCGCGCGTTGGGCTTGGTGAGGATTACGATGGCAGATTGCGGCGAGTCCGCGGGATCGACAAAGTCCGGAACGCGCTGGACGACGGCTTCGCACCAGGCACGGGCCGTCACCTTGTTGGAAGGGTCCACCGACTCCCCGTAACTGCGGATGCGGAAGGTATCCGGGGGCAAGGGGGATGTTGGAGGTCAGGTTGTCCTGCCAGTCGAACATTCCGCCCGTATTCCAGGTGGAGTCGCCGCTGACGGATTCACCAAAAACGAGATTCTCGCCGGGTTCCATCACGACCGGGGCCGCCGGACTGGTGGTGATGGCGCTCCGCAAGTTGATCCCGAATGTCTTCGCGACCTTGGTGTTGGTGTCGTGATAGGCATAGAGTTGGTTGAAATGGGCGAGTTGGGTGGTCTGGGGCTGGCCGTTCCGGTAGAACCTGAAACCGATCGGCAGGTCTTTGAAATCGATGCGAAGTTCGTCGAAGGAAATCGGTGTGTTGTAAGGATTGTAGAGCGTGACGATCGGCGAGTAGATCATGTAGACCATGTAGTTGTCGTCTGGGGTCGAAAAGTCCCGGTCAGTGCCTCCGCCCCAGTTCCCGTGGGCATCCTTGGCCACCAAGGAGAACTGCATTTGAACCTTCGCTACGACCGGCATGAGCAGCATGCCGCGGGGGGCCTGGGGACTCACCTTGTTGGTCTGAGATCTGGCGTCGTATTTGACCGGATTGTAGTTCGCCGGGACGGTGGCAAGGATTCCCTGGGTGCCATTGATGCTGGTGGTCTTGCGATAGAGGGACGCGTAATCAAAAAGCTGCGACCACTAGGGATTCGAGGCCTCGGTCAAGACGGTGGGGTCGTCGTACAGCCTTTTGGAAGAATACGCTGAGGGCAATGCCGTCCCCGCGAAAAGCAGGCTCAGGTCCTCACGGAGACCGCCGCGGGCGGAATCAGTGATCAAACCGCGATGAACTGTCGTGATATCCTGCTGGAGAGGGGGCAAAGATGGCATGCCCGCCATCAGGCGGGAGGTGGGTAGGGTGATCAGGCGAGCTTGGTCGGAGCCTTCGAACCAATCGTAAGCAGCCAGGCCATCGATGCTTTCAAGCCCGAAGCGTGCGGGAGATCCCATGGCCGCCTGGCGGGTAGCCGCGCCAAAATTTCCGGGTTTTCTGACGAGGTCCACCTTGGCTTTCGTTCCTTCATCCAAAACCCCCCAGCCAAAGCGACCGTCGACACCCTTGGCGGACGCGGACAAGTTGACTTTGGGAGCACGGACGAAGCCATCGGGTTTGGCTCCTTCGCCGAGGGATCCCTCGCCTACCAAAAGGGTGCCGGAGCTCAAATCGGGGAGATCGGAGGGCTGGGGTGATGGGCGGTTCTCGCCACCCGAGACCAGGTATCCGCGGAAGTCCGCGTCTTTGTCTGCGGATGGTTCCGACGCCGTGGCAAGTTTGCCCGACCAGACACCGCCGAGCCAGGCCGGGGCGGAATCCTCGGCGATCCGGGCCGGAGCGGTGATCCGTTGATCGGGGCCGGCCGATTTCTGCAATTGGCCAATTGCCAAGATCAGCCCCAAACGGGCGTTGCGGCGAGCAATCGCCATCGCCTCCCCTTGTGAGGAGGCTCGCAAAGAGATTGTCGACAGGGTCAGCAACCCGATTGCAAGGACGGTCAGTAACACCATCAAAGTGAGAGAGATCACCAATGCAAAGCCGTGTTGACCAGCACTTGGAGCGCTTTGATTCAAATGCCGCTTTCTGGCTTTGGAAATGACGTTCATGGCGTGGAAAAGGCGTCGACACTGCAGAATATGTAAAACGTAAATACAAAAACCCTAACGTTCTGAAAGGTGATCCCTGCACGGTGGCCGTCAAATCTCCCCCTTCGCGGGTAGGTTTGGATGCTACCCCGAGGTAGGGTGAAAACCTCAACTCGCGGGGATTTCGGTTGGGGGCGTCCGCGTCGTCTTTTGGAGCTGGCAATCGCCAGCTCAGATGTGGTCGTGCGAAGTCATTGCGAGAATTCCCGCAATCCGGCTTGCCCAACCGCCCCCGCTCCCTGCAAGCAAGGGGTGCGCATGCGTGATTTGACGGCTAATCCTGCCTGGCAGGACGAAGATTTGGGAATTCCGCTTCCGGATTCTCCTCACGCCTGTTCCGTGTGCTTGCCCACTTGGAAGGCGGTTCTGGGCTATGAGGAAGGCCGTGACAAGGTGGTCCGGCGCATGCGGATGGGCTACCCTCGCTTCTTCAGGCACCCTTTGGTGAAACGGTTGACCGCCATGGCGACCGAGGAGATCGCCCGGGATGGCGAGGAAGTCATGGTCTTCCCAAACAAGCTCTCCGCCCAACGCGCCCAGCGCTGGATCGAACGCCGCGGCGAAGTCGCGGTGCGATCCGCGGGATTCCACGGGATGCAGGTGCTTGCGGTTCCAGTCAAGGCACGGCAGGTCGCCATCGATTACCAGCGCTTTACCGGTGAACTGGTCAGCAGCCGCCAGGCCGATGACTTCATCAACGGAAAGCATCGCAGTGCGAACAAGAACCATCTGCTCCAGCGGCGGCTCGGAAAAATCGTCGGCGTGGATCCGAAGCAGGTCACGGTGTTCAACAGCGGGATGGCGGCCATCACCGCGGTGCTCCGTTCACTGCCCGGCTTGAAGGAAGGCCGCAAGACGCTGCAGATCGAGTTTCCATACGTCGATGCCTTGAAGGTGCAGGAACTCTTCGGCAACGGAGTCGTGTTCCTCAACCAAGCCGAGGGCGAGTCCTTCGACGAGGCCCTGCGCCGGATCCGGCAGGGCGAGTTCGCGGCGGTCTTTACCGAGGCACCGAGCAATCCGCTGCTGCGGACGATCGATCTTCCCCGGGTGGCCGCCGCCTGCGCCGAGGGCGGGGTGCCGCTGGTGGTCGACGACTCGTCCGTCGGGCCGTCGAATGTCAACGTGCTCCGCTGGGCCGACGTGGTCACGACCAGCTTGACCAAGTGGCCGTCGGGGACCGGCGACGTGATGGCCGGGATGGCGATCGTTCGGCCGGACTCGCCGTTTGCCGGGCAGTTGCTCGGCGGACTGGCGGACGAAAGTGCCAACAATTCACCCCTTTATGTGGGGGACGCCGAAGTGCTGCTGTCCAATCTCAAAGGTTATCCGGGCCGGATGGCGGTTCACAATGCCAACGGCCTTGCGCTCGCGAGCTTCCTCTCCACGCATCCCGCGGTCGCGCAGGTTTGGCATCCGTCGCTGATGACCCGCGAGAACTTCGACAAGATCAAAGCGCCCCAAGGTGGCTATGGGCCGCTTTTGTCCTTCGTGCTGAGGAATGCGAGGAAGGCGCCGAAGGTGTTTGATGCCCTGAAGGTCAGCAAGGGACCGAGCTTCGGGACGCCGTTCACTTTGGCTTGCCCGTACACCTTGCTTGCCCACTACACCGAACTGGAGTGGGCGGAAGCCTGCTGCGTTCCGGCGCACCTGATCCGTGTTTCTTGCGGCGTGGAGGACACTGAGGGTTTGCTGTCGCTTTTTACCAAGGCTCTGGAGCAGGCTTGATCCTCGTTACGAGTTCGCCCCCCCCGAAGGCGACCTGCCTACGAAAACCGCAGGAATTTCATGGGGGCGATGCACAGGCTTGCCAGGACGAACCGTTGGATTACATCGGACAACTTAAGGTGTTGAAGGCAGAAAGGTCTCCATAAAGTGAGGATTGGTGATACCTTAGCAAATGTCCTTGCATGGCATAGATAACCCGGTTCACTCCTCCCAGTCCGTGTCCTAAAAAGCACTATCCTCTCCAAGGTAGTGCTTCGTCCATCCGGTCACGAGTCACTCAAACGCATGAAACGGAAACCCAAGCTGGCGCTGCGAGTCAATCAGGACAACCCCAACCACCACCTTTGGAACAACCGCGGTGTCTGGTGGTGCCACCTGACCGTTCACAAGCCGGACGCGACCGCAGAGCGGCTTCGCTTCTCGCTGAAAACGCGCGATGTCGACCAAGCCCGCGAGCGTCGCGACCGGATCTTCCGGCAAATCGCGGAGCATTACGAGATCGCCGCCTGATTGGCACGGCGTGAATTCGTCCGAAAGTTCCGGTTGCCAAGGGCGGCCCGGACCGAGGAGTATTGCTTCCATGCTGAAAGCCCTCGCGATTGGAGTTATTGCTGCCGGATTGAGCGTGATGCCCGCCCCCTCGGAAGAGAAGCCCAAGGATGCGCGGCTCTTTGAACTGCGGACCTACCACGCGGAACCGGGCAAGCTCGACGCCCTGCTGACCCGATTCCGGGATCACACCTGCAAGCTTTTCGAGAAGCACGGCATGACCAACGTCGGCTACTGGGTGCCGGTGGAGAATCCCGACCGCCTGCTCGTTTACCTGCTGGCCTATCCCGACCGGGCCGCCCGCGATGCCGCGTGGAAGGGTTTCCTGGCCGATGAGGATTGGAAAAAAGCCGCCGCCGCTTCGGAGGTGAGCGGCAAGCTGGTCGGCAAGATCGAGGAAATCTACCTGACGGCCACCGATTTCTCATCCGCTTTCACGCCGTCCGCCGGTGGCGCGGACCGCCTGTTCGAAATGCGGACTTATACCACGACCCCGGGCAAACTTCCGGATCTGCACAAGCGATTCCGTGAGCACACGACCGGCTTGTTCGAAAAGCACGGCATGACAAACGGCGGGTATTTCCAGATGACCGCCGGGCAGAAGGGCGCGGAGGACACGCTGCTCTATTTCCTCGCCCACAAGGATGCCGTCGCGGCGGAGAAATCTTGGGCGGCTTTCCGCGCCGATCCGGTCTGGGTGGCGGCGAAGAAGGCTTCCGAGGAGACCGCGGGTGGATCGCTGACGGTGCCCGATGGCGTGAAGTCGCTCTTTCTCAAGCCGGTGGATTTCTCGCCGGTGAAGTGAGGGATGGATCGGAATCTCCTCTTCCTCTGCTCCCGCAACAAGCTGCGGAGCCCGACCGCCGAGGCCCTCTTCCGCGGCCGGCCCGGAATCGAAACGGATTCCGCCGGGCTGAGCCCCGATACCGAGGTCATGCTTTCGCCAGAGCAGATCGAATGGGCGGACCTGATCCTCGTGATGGAAAAGGTCCACCGGGTCCGGCTCAACCGGAAGTTTGGCAAGCACCTGGCGGGCAAGCGGGTGGTGGTCCTCGATGTCCCGGACGACTACCCGTTCATGGACCCGGAGCTGGTCAGGCTGTTAGAGGCCCGCTGCGCGCCCTTTCTTTGAGCAGCATCGCGAGGTCGGGCCGGTCGAGTTCCTCGGGCCGGATCCATCCGGGCAGCGAGGGGTGCCAGAAGGGTTCGCCGATGCAGACGTTCCCGCCGATCACACCGCCGAGGTAGCTGAAGGTGCTCTTGGCGACGAAGAGGAGGTCGCTTTGGACGAAGTGCTGGAAGGTCGCAAAGACATCGTCGTCGAGGTGGAGATGGACCCCGAGCTCGGAGAAGGCACGGAAGTCTTGAGGGGTGCCTTGGGAAAACAGGCGCACCGTGGCGAGTTCCGGGCCAACCGCTTGCAAGACGCGGCGGACGCGCGACAGCACGATGTCGTCAGCAGTGAATCGTTCCGAAAACTGCCCGCTGGACCCGACATCGCCGCGCCGCAGGTGAACGGCGATCTGCACGTGGCCATCGTCGTAGCCGGGAAGTGCGGGCTTCGCGGAAAGCCGGTATTTCTCCCGCAGCTCCGGCGCGATGGCGGCCCAGGCTGCCGGGTGATGGTCGGTGACCTTGTGGCAGTGCGCGACGACGTGGAGACGGCGCGAACAGGGGAGAAAGCGATGCGGCTTCACTACGTGCTTCACGAGATAGCCGCGGGCTTCGATTTCCGCGGCGTTGATTTCGCCGGCACCGAGGTTGAAGAATTGTTCCCATCGGCTCGACCAATCTTCCGAGTGCGTCCCGGCCGGCACGTGGGCGACGTCCGCCAACGGGCTGTGGGCGTAGGTCAGGCCCTTCAGCTTGGCGCAGATCATCGTCGAGATCCGCGCGGAAATTTGCGCGCCGCCGCCATCGTTGCGGTCGCGGCAGGTAATGAAGCTGTCCTTCGGGCGGAAGAAGGGAAAGGGCACGGCGGAGGATGCACCGGGACCGGCCATCACCGGCAACCACGAAAAACGGCTTGGACCCCGCGGGCTGCCGTCCTAGCCTCGGCCAGCCCATGTCTTGGTTCAAGAATCTCAAAGAGAAGCGGAAGTACAGCAAGTGGATCGAGGACGGTCGTCCCGACCCGCCGCCGCCGCTGGCCAAGCGCGAGATGCTGCTCGATTACAAGCAGCGTCAAGGCCTGCAGGTGCTGGTCGAGACCGGGACCTTCAAGGGCGACACGGTCGAGGCGATGCGCGGCGAGTTCCGCAACGTGTACTCGATCGAGCTGGCGGAAAAATTCTACGGCGAGGCCAAGCAGCGCTTTGCCGGGGTGGCGAATGTCGAGCTGCACCAGGGCGACAGCGGCAAGGTGATGCCGCAGATCGTGGCCAAGCTGGACGCGCCGACCTTGTTCTGGCTCGACGGCCATTACTCCGGCGGCGACACCGCGCAGGGCGACCTGAATTGCCCGGTGTGGGGCGAGCTGGAGGCGATCTTTTCGCCGGAGATGAAGCAGCCTTTCGTGGTGCTGATCGACGACGCCCGCTGCTTCCGCCATGTCGGCGCGGTCGACTACCCTGCGGTGTCGGATATCGAAAAGTGGGTCGCCGAGCGCCGCCCGGACCTCGGGATCGAGGTCGCGATGGACTGCATCCGGATCGCGCCGAAGTAATTCCGCTGGCCCACCGGATTCCGGTAACCCGGGGCGCGCCACGGTTCAGGAAAGGATGATATGGAATCCTCCACGCCATCGTTCGCCTGTCCCGATTGCGGGTCACCCCTGGAATCCTCCGGTCTCTGTGCCCGCTGCCTGATGGCAGGGGCGGCGGAAGCGACCGAGCCCTCGGCGAAGAACTCCGGCCCGGATCTTGAGCAGGTCGCAGCGGCCTTTCAGAACTTGGAAGTCCTCGAACTCATCGGCCGCGGCGGCATGGGCTCCGTGTTCAAGGTCCGCCAGCCGAAGCTGAACCGTTCCGCCGCGCTCAAGCTGCTCCCGCTCTCGCTGGCCGCCGATCCCGCCTTCGCGGGACGATTTGAACGGGAGGCGCAGGTCCTTGCCCGCCTCAGCCATCCGAACATCGTCGCGGTTTACGACTATGGGCAGGCGGACGGCTTCTTTTACCTGCTGATGGAGTTCGTCGACGGCGTGAACCTCCGCCAGGCGATGCGGGCGGCCCGCTTCACGCCGGAGCAGGCGCTGGGCATCGTGCCGAGGATCTGCGAGGCGCTGCAGTTCGCCCATGACGAGGGTGTGCTGCACCGCGACATCAAGCCCGAGAACATTTTGTTAGATTCGCGGGGAAGGGTGAAGCTCGCGGATTTCGGCATCGCGAAACTGGCGGCGGAGGCAGATCTCGCGGGCTTGGGGGAGGGGTCGCAAGATCCCTTGTTCACCCAGTCCGGCACCTCGCTCGGCACGCCAAGTTACATGGCACCGGAACAGCGGGAGAGCTCGTCCGAGGTCGATCACCGGGCGGACATCTATTCGCTCGGCGTGGTCTTTTACGAAATGCTGACGGGCGAGTTGCCCGGGCCTGACTTTGTCTCTCCGTCTTCGAAGTCAGCGGCGGATTCCCGCGTTGATGAGATCGTCAAGCAGGCCTTGAAGCAGGATCCGAGATGGCGCCAGCGCAGTGCCGGGCAGATGAAGACGCAGGTTGAAGCGGCAAGCGGGCCGACGCCTGAGGAACGGGGTGGCAGGCAGGTGGCGAGGGATATTTTTTTGCGCGCGGCCATCGTGTTCAGCGTCGCCGGAACTTGGGAAAGCAGGGGAATGGTTCCGCCTGCGAGTGAGGCCGCGGTGCCGGTCAATGTAACGGGCATCGGGCTCGGCGAGCCCTGGCTGGCGGAGCACCGGTGGATGTCGGCGGAGCCGGGGCGGGCCTTGGGAGAGGTGGGTGGGATCAGCATGTCGCCCGACCTGTGGTTGCTGTCGGAAGTGGCGATGGTCCTCGCTGCGATTTGCTGGGCATCCTGGTTTGGTCTGAAATTTCTGGCAGGAGAGCGTTGGGACAGCACGCTGGACGGGAGCATTCGCATGCGGTTTGGGCGTTGGAGGAGTCCGGTTGATCCGCTCATTGCTGGCTTCGCAATAGTGGGCACAGTGATCGACGCTGCACGGCTCGGGCTGGGCGCAGCACCCTTCTGCCTGTGGCTGGTCTTCTCACTGGTCGGGCTGACGATGGCCTTTGCGGCTCCGCAGGGCAGCACAGCGTCGATTCTTCCGGTATCACTCGCTCAGCTCTACACGTTGGCCTGGTTATCCGCTGCCTTATGGTCGTCGGCCTGCGCAGCCCGACGCCGTTGGAGCAAGCCGGACAAAGTGCTTCCGGCACCCGGCCCGTTGCCCTTCCGTCTGGTGGGAACGCTGTGCGTGATCATTCTCATCGCCTTCGCAGTCAAGACCGGCTTCTTCAAGGATGAGATCGACTTCTTCAAGGGTCTCTTCTGAAACCTCCTCAAGCACATCGGCCGTGACCCGTTCGTTCCACACCACCCGCTGGACTCTGGTCCGGAATGCGCAGGGTGACTCCGTCGAAGCGCGGGCCGCTTTGGGCGATTTGTGCGAACTCTACTACGAGCCGGTGGTTTCATTCCTCGTTCGCGATGGCCGGGACCGCGATGCTGCCCGCGAAGTCGCTCACGGGTTTTTCGCGAAGGTGCTGGCGGGGGATTTCCTCGGCGAGTCGGAGCAGGGGCGGGGCCGGTTCCGCAGTTACCTGTTAGGGGCGTTGAAGCATCATCTGCTCAACCAGAGGCGGGATGAGGGACGCGAGAAGCGCGGCGGCGGGTTGGAGCAGGTTGTACTGCAGCCGGATCACCTCGTTTCAATGCCCGATGGCGACTTTGACCGTGGCTGGGCGCTGTTGATCGTCGAGCGGGCGCTGGCGACTTTGGAGCGCGACGAGAGCCATCGGGCGGAACAGTTCGCCGCCCTCAAGCCCTGGCTGGCGTCGGGCGAGATCGGGGAGTCGCAGGAAGTCACGGCGGCGCGGCTCGGGATGAGCAGCGGGGCCTTGAAAGTGGCGATTCACCGATTGCGCCGGCGCTTTCGAGAACTGGTCCGGTCGGAAGTGGCGGGAACCTTGTATGATCCCGCGGATCTCGATGACGAGATGCGGCACCTGGTGGAGGCACTGGCGGGGCGGGGGTGAGGATGCTCTCGCCGACTGAAGTCAGCGCTCCCCCTGCGGCCCCTAATGCTCAAGGCGGTTGGGGACCTTGGTCCACTCCGAGGCGGGCTTGAGGGGCCAGCCGGGGTTGTTGGGGGTCCAGACGCGCTTGTCGGCGTTGCGGCGGAGCCAGGCGGCCCACCAGCTGAAGGAGCTGTTGGCGACGATGGCGTGACGGCAGGCGGCCATCAGGCGGAAGTCGCGGAGTTCGTCGCTGCTACCGTCGGAAATGTAGCGGACCGGCGCGCCGTGGAAGTCGAGGTACTGCTGCGCCCATTCGAGGTCGTCGCCGAAGACGAAGAATTGGCAGCCGCCGAGCATCGAGAGCGCGGAGGTGATACTGGAATCGTAGTAGCCGGATCCGAGGCGCGGCGAGTAGCGGTCGCGGCGGATGTGGATGAAAACGGAAGGCGTGGAGGACAGCTCGGCCTCGAGATCGGCGTCGGCACTGCCTTCGGCGAAGGGCGGCGGCTGGAGCTCGGTGCGGATGGTCGCGGCGCGTTCGGCGAAGTACTTTTCGCTCTGCCAGTAGCCGTTCAGCCGGACGATCTGGCGATTGCTGATGAAGCCGGTGAGCTGGTCTTCCGGCTTGTCGCTTTCCTCGGCGAGATAGGAGCGGAGCGGGTTCGGCAGCAGCTTGTTGACGGAGCGGATCGCCTTGTGCTTGAGGCACTTCGGGTTGCCGAGGCGCCAGCGGGGCGGGGCGAGTTGAGCGGCGACGGGAAACTGGCCCAATTTAAAGGCGCGGCCGTAGCCGTCGCGGGTGAAGCCGGACACGTCATCGAGCCACAGCTCGCGGCGGGTGCGGATGGCGTAGGCGCGGGCGGCCGCATAGGCGAAGAGCTGGTTGCCCAGACCTCCTTTGATCATGGCGACGACGACGCGGGTCACTTCAGCGGGGCGGATTGGAATTTGGCGAGGGACTTCTTCAAGAAGGTGAGGTCGTCCGGGTGGCGGTTGGCGTAGGCTTCGAGTTGCGTGCGGACTTGCTCCACGCGGGCGTCGATGGTTTCCGGGGTAAGCCGTTCGCCGTAGGAGCCCGGGCCGTGCAGGCGGTCGAGCATCCGGCGGCCGATGTCGGGGGTGGCATGGAAGAGATCGATCCATCCGTCAAGGTGCGATCCGGGATCATCGGCCGGCGGAAGGGGTGGGGCGTTGAGCGGATGGCCGTCGAGGAAGTCCCAGATCTCGACCGGAGGGGCGTCGGGAGCGGCGGCATTGGCCGTGGCGGCAAGCTCGGCGAGGGCGCGGCGGTCCTTGGCAAAGTAGGGATCGGGATCGCCGAGTTCGCGGTAGGCGAGCTGGAACAGGGCGTGGTTGGGGGTGAAGAAGATCACGAGCCGCGTGTTCTTTTCGCGGCAGGCGGCGATGATGTCCTCGACGAGGGCGATCTTCTCTTTCGAAAGGCCGCCGTGCGCGGTGTGGGCCATCGCCATGCGGTAAGTGGTCGAGAGGTAGAGCGAGGAAATCAGCAGGCGCTGGTTCGGCGGGAAGGAGGCATCGAGCCGGAAGCCCTGCGGCGAGTGCTCGGCGGGCTGGTCCTTGAGCGAGCGGCCGACGGTGGCGAGGGACGCGGCCATGGTGGAAATGCCCACGTGGTAGCGGAGCTCGCGTTCGAGCGGGTTACCGGCGGGATCGAGCGGCGAGAGCGGGAAGTCGGTGTTGTTGACCCTGGGCGGCGGGGTGCTGAGGTCGCCGGCGTCGATCGCGAGGATCACCAGGCGCGGGGTTTGGCGCTCGATGAAATAGCGGAACATCGCGTGGTTCTCCACCAGCAGCCCGGCGTTGAGGCCGAGGTTGGCGCAGCGCATACCGTCGAAGGCGGGGTGTTGCGGATCGAGACCGATGTCGACGCGCGACGAGCCGAACATCGCGGCGTCCCAGGTGCCGGAGCGGACCAGGCCGGCCTTCGAAGTGCGGTTCCAGCTGATCTCGATCGCGCGGTAGGGCTCGAGCTTTTCAGAGGTCCACGGGGTCGGCGTGACGCGCCACGGATTAACCGTCGTGTTGAGCGCGAAGCCGCCGACCGCCATGCCGAGGATCAGCAGGAGGAAAAAGGTCTGGTAGCGTTTGAGGGCGCGCACGGGTCAGAACTGAAAGTAGATGAACTCGCTGATCTTGTCGAATTGCAGGCCGATCACCACCAGCACTAATAAGGTGGCTAGCGCGAAGGGCCAGGTTGGCCGCCATTGCAGGCGGCGAAACGAGTAATAAATGCCGGTGCAGATAGCGGAGAAAAGAATTGAACCGCGAAATAGATGGTTCAGGGGCTCGGGAAACAATGATGCGAGTATCAGAGTAAGTATGAGCAGGACGAAGAGAGCAGCGATTCGCAAAATCTGGCGAAAGGTCGGCCTACGGAATCGATGGCGGGGGCCAGCAGCGGGGAAGGGCGCGCCTTTGACGCGGAGGGCGGGGCGGTAGCGGGCGAAGATTTCCTGGGTGTTCGGGAACAGCCAGACGCCGATCAGGGCGGGCAGCAGCTTGAGCGGCTCGGCACTGGCGACGACCCGGGCGGCCTTGTCGGGCCAGCCGTCGAAGCCGTTCAGCCCGGCCATCGAGGCCAGCATGCGGTTGGCGCTGGCGAAGTCGTGGGCGCGGAAATAGACCCAGCCGACGAGGACGGCAAGGAAGGTCACGGCGATCGCCAGCGGCTTCGGCAAGGCGGGCCAGGCGAGTTTTTTCCGCAGGCCGAGCCAGGCGTGGTTGGCGCAGAGATAGGTCCCGTGGAGCGCGCCCCACATCACAAAGGTCCAGCCCGCGCCGTGCCAGATGCCGCCAAACAGCATCGTGAGGAAGAGATTTACGTAACGTCGCGACGGTCCCTTGCGGTTGCCGCCGAGCGGGATGTAGAGGTAGTCGCGGAGGAAGCGGGACAGCGTCATGTGCCAGCGGCGCCAGAACTCGACGATGGAGTCCGCCTTGTAGGGCGAGTGGAAGTTGAGCGGGAAGCGGATGCCGAACAGGCGGGCGGCACCGAGGGCCATGTCGGAGTAGCCGGAGAAATCGAAGTAGAGCTGGAGCGCATAGGCGACCGCGCCGACCCAGGCTTCGGCCATCGTCGGGTCGCGCCCGTCGGCGGCGGCGAGGCCGAAGACCGGGGTGGCGATGCGGGCGAGGTTGTCGGCGATCACCACCTTCTTGAACAGGCCGCAGAGGAAGATCCCGAGCGCGACCGGGAAGTCGCGGTGCCAGCCGTGATGGCGCTTGCGGAACTGCGGCATCATCTCGCGGTGATGGATCAGCGGCCCGGCGATGAGGTGGGGGAAGAAGGTGACGAAGAGCAGGTAGTCGGTGAAGTGATACTCCTCGGTCTCGCCGCGGTAGGCATCGACGAGGTAGGCGATCTGGAGGAAGGTGAAGAAGGAGATCGCGAGGGGGAGGACGATCTCGGGCACGGTCGTCGGCCAGCCGGTGAGTGACTTGGTGATGCCGGCGAGGAAGCCGGCGTATTTGAAGTAGCCGAGGAGCGCGAGGTTGGCGGTGACGGCGGCGGTGAGGAGGAGTTTGCCGGGGCGCGAATGCTTCAGCGCCGACAAGCTACGGCCGAGGTAGTAGTTCGCGGTGCAGGAACCGAGGATGAGCAGCAGATACTTCGGGCTCCACGGCCCGTTCGGGTCGGGATTCCAGACGCCGTAGAAGACAAAGGACACCATCACCAGCCAGCCGAGGACCACGCGGAACGGCGCGCGGCGCAGGGCGTTCCAGCCGAGCAGCGCGATCGGCAGGAAGACCAGCAGGAAGGTGTAGGAGTTGAAGAGCAAGACGGGCGGATGGGTTGAGGAGCGACGACACTCTTGTCGTCAGCGCCTGGGTCAGCTGGGGACAGGAGTGTCCCCGCTCCTTAAGGTAGATCGCTACATGGCTGGAAGAGCACTCCGGCCTTCTGCAGTTCTGTTAGAGCCAGTGGCATCAGGCGTTGGGAGAGGTGGGTGCTGTCGTGGAAGAGCTTGATGTCGGCCTTTTCCGCGGGGGGATGATAGAGGCCGGCGAGGGCGACCATCGGGATGCCGGATTTCCCGCAGTGCTCCCAGAGCCTCGCGGTGTAGGCGTAGGTGATGTCGCGGCGGAGTTCCCAGGAGCCGATGAAGGGGAAGGTCGGGCTGGTGAGGCTTTCGTCCTTCGGGATGATCTGCGGCGGAGCCCAGACGACCGGCCGGAAGCCGCGGGCGGCGATCGCTTGCGGGAGCTGGATGAACTTCGCGGCGGTCTTTTCGACCACGTCATCGATCCGGCCGCCGGCGATGACGGCCTTGGCCATGTGGATGCGGCAGTCGATCTCGCCGAACGAAAGCAGCACGCGGCTGCCGGGCTTCACGTCCTTCTTGAGCAGGATTTCGATCTTCTCGCGGGAACGGGTCGACGAACCGGGGTCGCCGGCTTTCCAAGCGGTGGCGGGGCCGACGTGGAAGACGCGGAAGCAGGGCAGGAGGTCGAGGCCGCGGTTGATCCAGTGCGGCTTCCAGAAGGCGCTGCGGCGGTAGCGGACGAAGCGCAGGCGCTCGGCCCCGGCGAAGAACATCGTGTTGCTGTCGCCGATGCAGGTGAGGGGCTCGAACGAACCGGCCGGTCTGAGGACCGGCAGTCCCGGGAGGTGCCGCTCTAACAGGGCTTGGCGGCGCTCGTCGAAAGGGGTGGTCTTGGTCCGCGGCTTGCGGGTCAGCAGCGCGTCGAGGTCGTCGGCCAGCGAAAGGACTTCGGCCAGGGTGTCAGCGGGGAGCTCGGGGATCACGCGACGCCTGCTTTGGATTCGATGATCGACCACTCCGGGGCGAGCCAGTTGTCGGGCGACTGCTTACCGACGAGGACGAGGTCGGTGTGGACGCGATTCGGGTCGCCGTGGAGTTTTGGCAGGTCGGCGAAGCCTTGCACTTTCTTGAGCGTCTTGGCTTTGATGCTGGCCACGCGGTAGGTGTGAAAGCGCTGCTGGAGCCAGCCGAGGTATTCCGGCGGCGACTGGCCGGCCCAGGTGATATACTGGGCGTCGAACTCGATGAAGCCGACCGAGCGGGCGACCGAGGCAAGGGTCTCGACGAACCCGCGAAGGGCTTTGCTTTCGTAGCCCTCGATGTCCATTTTGAAGAGCAGGGTCTTACCGCGGGCGGCATCGAGCGGGACGACCGAATCGATCGGGCGGGCGGGCAGCTTGAACTCGAGGGTCTGCGGGCGGGTGTTCATTTCACGGACGGCGGACGAGCTGCCGCTCCAGTCGGGATTGACGAAGAACGGAATGTCGTCGGCCGGGGCGTCGGAGACCAGGCAGTTGGTGATCGTCATCCGCGGGCCGGCGGGGTGGTCGGCCTTGCTCTTTTCGAGGTGCGGGATCAGGCGCGGGTTGGCCTCGAAGCCGAAGAGCGTGACATTGGACTCGTAGTCGGTACCGAACAGGCATTCGCCGTAGTTCAGGCCGACGTCGACGATCAGGTCGGGATTGAGGTGGCGGTTGAAGTCGCGCCAGAAGATCAGGTTGTCGGAGACCTTGCCGCGGAGGGGCTCCTCGATGACCTTCTTGCGGGCGCAAGGGTCGGCGGCGTCGATGTAGATCCAGTGCTCGCTGCCATGGAGCTTGGCGCGCTCCGGGCGGAGGGTGCCGTAGCGGATCAAGATGAGCGGCTTGAGGTAGGCGCGTTTGAAAGCTTTCTCGAAACGCTTGTAAGGGCTGACATTCATGGTGCGGCGCGGCCGGAGTGTGGGCAGAGCCGGGGTGGGGGGCAAGGCGGGAGAACGGCTGTCAGACCCCGCGATTCTTTTCCCGGTGGGGTTCGCAGAGGGCTGGGCGATCACGACTCGCAAAAATGAAGCGCCAAAGCTTGTATTCTCCGGTCCGATGACTCCTGAAGATCTCAAAAAGCGGTTCGGTGATGATTATCCTGCCGCGGTTACGATGGGCGCGGTCCGCATGCCTTCGAAGGCGGAGGGTCGCTATACCCGCCACTACCATTCGGAAGATTCAAAGATGAGCTTCGATGTTTCCCGTTTCATGGACGGCTCGGCACGAATCTCTGCGGATGAACTGGAGCGCGAGTGGGGAGGATGGGCGTATGAGGACCAGCTGGATTTTTGCCGATCGTGCTCATGGCTTGCAGGACAGGCGGATTTTCCAGTGATGCTCCGCTTTGTGATGATGAACGGAGGGGAGGACGACTGGTCAGGCATCGCTGGCTCTGTGGCGAGGGACCTTCCCCAGTCCGAGGCGTTCGACCTCCTGGTCCGTGCGCTCGAACTCGCGAAAGATCGGCCGGTTTCCAATCTGGGGCAGGCCATCGCGAGCACAGAGCATGTCGAAGCACCCGCGGTCTTGCGGAGCCTGCTGGAGAAGCTCTGGGGAAGTCCAGGGCTTTGGGACGACGACGACTTTCTCAACTGGACGGCATACGATGCCACCACGTGCATCGAGCATCTGATCCAGGTTGGCGTGCCGCCGGAGGAATTCAGCGCGAAGGTCAGGGAACTAGGGCAACATCCTTGCGAAGGAAACCGGGATTCTTGCCGCCGTTTCCTGACAAAGTATTATCCGTGGATGGAATGAAACTGCGTGTAATTTCGGCTGGAAAGAGCAACGGGAGCCAACTCTGGGCGCAGAATCTAGCGGTCATCATGCGCCGCCACGTATTCCAACGCCGCGTGCGCCAAAAGGCCCGAGCGGGTGTCCCCGCGTTTGGCGGCGAAGGCATCGATCTGAACGAGAACCCGCTCCGGCAAGGTGATGTTCACCCGCTTCGCCTTGCCTGAGAGCTTTGACACATCGACCTCCACCAAAGCCCAGACTCCGCCGGCGAAGCGCTTGTCAGCCTGATGGTGTTCGACGCTTCGAGGGGCCGGAAGCTTCTCTCCGTCGAGCAGCAGGCCTTCGAGATGGCATTCGATGGCCTCGACGGAGTTGGTCAAGGCTTCATCGGTCGTGGTCCCCGCGGAGAAGCACCCGGGGAGATCGGGGACCGTCACGCCGTAGTCGGAGTCGGGGTCCTTATGGATGATGATGGGGAATCTCATGGTTTCAAGGGGGGCAGGGCCACCCGGCCTGTTGGAAAATGCTTCGGAGCGTGCCTTTGGGGAAATCCTTCTTCGGGTGAGGAACGGTCACGCGGCCGCTTCGGTCCGGGTGTTTGTATTGATAGTGGGAGCCCCGGATGTTTCCCAGAATCCAGCCGTCGGATTTCAATCGGGAGATGATCTCGCGACTCGTCACCGCGGCATGATACACACGGTGTGGATGAGGGCAAGGATTGGGATGGGGGGGCCGAGAGTCGCGTCTTTTGGTGCGCTCACGACCGGACCTCGTCTACTTGGTCTGCGCGGAGAAAGGCATTTCGAGCGGACTGAAGTTTGACTGCGGTTTGGGTCGTTGAATTCTGGCAGTCTGTCTCCGCTTCGCTCCGGCTGCGGTCCAGTACACGATTAGTTTTCCAGCAGCTCGACCCGGAAGAAGCGGGCGGGATCGGCGGGGGGGAGGGCGAACTCGATCGTGCCGCCAGCGACGGGGAGACCTTGGTTGCCGGGGATGTCCCAGGGGGTCCACTGACCGAGGGTGGTGGAGGTGTCGATGCGGAACGAGCGGTTCGCGGGGACGGGGAAGCGGAGTTTGAGCGGTTCGCCGGAGATTTGCGGGCGGAGGGCGCTGGCACCGTTGCGGGGATGGGTGGTGGCGAGGAATTCGTCCTGGTTGGTGATGCCGTCGGCATCGGGATCCTGGCCGGGTGCGCCGGAGGGATCGGCGTCGGGTTCGAAGTTCGCGATCCGCCAGGCATCGTAGGTCTGGCGGGTGGCAAGCTCGCCGTTGATCCAATTGGTGAGCAGGGTGACATTGGCGGTGTCGATGACATTGCTGCCGAGGGGCGGCATGCGGGTGAAGCCGGCGGTGGCGGCGGCGCGATGGAGCAGGATGGAATTCGCGGTGGAGTTGGGCACGACGAGCTTTCCGAGCGGGAGACTACCGATGTTGGTGGCGCTGCCGTTGACGAGGGTGGTCTGGGTCAGGGTGAGCTCGGCGCGACCGTCCCAGGAGGCGGGGGCGGTGCCGCCGGACTTGTGGCAATAGGCGCAATTGACGGCGAGGTAGGAGCGGACGCGGGCTTCGATGGAATAGGCGCTTTCGGCGGGGCCGACATGGCGGGGCAGGAGATTCGGCGAGCCGGGATTGTTCGAGAAGAAGCCCTGGCTGAAGAGGGTGGAGAGCTGGTTGCCGCCGAAGCCGTTCATGCTGCCGGCGAGGTTGAGCTGGCGGGTGTTGAAGGACAGCGCGTGGCCGGCCTGCGGGGTGTGGCAGACCATGCACTCGGCGCGGCTGGGGATGCGCCAGGTTTGCGGGACGGGGGTGCCGCCTTCGGTGATGGCGAGGGGGAAATTCACGCCGCCGTCTTCGACCAGCGTGGCCTCGGTGCCGGCGTCGTTCCATCGGTAGCTGACCCCGTAGGCTCCGCCGGCATTTTTGACCAGCAGGCGGGTCTCGATGCGCTTTTTGCTGCCCGGGACGCCGCGCTGCAGCTCCATGTCGAAGTGCTTCACCCAGATGGTGCCGGTGGGGAGTGTCCAGGGGTTTTCCTTAGACCAGGTGAATTGCGAGGTGCCGTTCGGAACGACGAACCAGCGGGACTTGATGGCGTGGTCGCTCCAGAAGGCCAGGTTCACTTGATAGGGGACGAGGCCGGGTGAGGGCGAAAGATCGCTCAGGTCGGCGAAGAGTCCGGTCGCGGAGAGGGTGGTCGGGAAGGTGCCGGGATTGGTGGTGGACACGAGGCGGCGGACAATGCCGTCGCTGATATCCGCGAGCAGCAGGTCCTGGTTCGAGGGATCGATGCCGAATGCCGCGATGCCGGCTTCGCCGAGGAGGCGCTGGCGGCTGCTGCCGTCGAGATTGATCGACCAGATATTACCGGTGCCGTAGTCGCCGAAGACATACTTTCCGGCCAGCGCGCCGATGCGGGTGCCGCGGTAAACCTGGCCGCCGGTGATGGAATAGCCGTCGCCGCGCGGATACTCGTGGACGGGGGGGACGTGGTAGAGCGTGTCGAACATGGCCGGGGCGGAAGCGCTTTTCGCGCCGTTGTGAGCGGCTTCGCGGAAGGCCCAGCCGTAGTTCCCGCCGCGGGTGATAATGTCGACTTCCTCGTAGGCGTTCTGGCCGACATCGGCGCACCAAAGCGCGCCGGTGGCGGGGTCGAAGCTCATGCGCCACGGGTTCCGCAGGCCGGTCGCCCAGAACTCGCGGCGGACGGTGGTCTGGTTGGCATTGGACCCATTGTAGGTGCCGTTCCAGGTGCCGCCGAGGGAGGTGTGGACGAAGGGATTGTCGAGCGGGATCGAGAACCGGGCGCTGCCCGAGATCTTGGGGACCGCGGCGTGGTTGGTCGGCTCGATGTTCCCTGGCTTCTTGTCGACATCAATGCGGAGGATGCCGGAAAAGAGGTCCTTGTTGATGGTCTGGCTGTTGTTGAGGGCGTCGTCGGCATTCCCCTCGTCGCCGACGGAGATGTAGAGATAGCCATCGGGCCCGAAGTGCAGGTCGCCGCCGTTGTGGTTGGAGGCATCGTCGCGTTGGTCGATGAGGATTTGTTCGGAAGCGGGGTCCGCGACGTTCGGGTTGCCGGCTTGTGCGGTGAAGCGGCTGACGCGCTGGAAGTTCCCGCCGCTGGTCTTGCTGACGGTGTAGAAAACGTAGAACTGCCGGTTGGTGGCGTAGGCCGGGTGGAAGGCAAGGCTCAGCAGGCCGGACTCGCCGAAGGGGTCGGGCACGAAGTCCTCGGCGGACCGCGCATTGACCGTGGCGGCGGGGTCGAAGAAGACGCTGGAGGTCGGCGTCGCGGCGGTGACATCGGGCACGACATGGATGACACCGGACTTTCCGCAGACGAAGAGCCGTTGGGTCTCGCCGGGCGGGGTGGCCAGGCAGATCGGTTCGTTGAAGGTGAGGGTGCCGAGGGCGTTGACCAGCGAGTAGGCGGTCGGAGGTGGGGCGGCGGGGACGTTGAGAAGGGGGCTGGGGACTTTAAGTGAGTTGAGGACGGTGATGGCGACGGTGGAAATGTTCGAGAGCCCGCTGCCGCCGCGGACGCGGTAGGAGAGGGAGTCGAAACTCGTCGTGAGAAGGGTGTGGGTGTAGAGGATGCGGCCGTCGGGCGTCACGCTGGCCGTTCCGTTGGCGGGAGGTGTGGTGATTTCCATGGTGGATGGCAGAGCTTGGCCGGAGTCGTTGGCGAGCACGGGGATGCCGGCCTTGGTGCCGGTGCCGAGGGTGATTCTGTCGGCGGCGGTAACCGGAATCAGTACGGCGTTCGGGCCGGCGATGCCACTGGCTGCGATGTCAGCGGGGGACAGGGCACCCGAATAGACGCGGACTTCATCGTAGGCGATGTTGGCGTTGGTGTCGTTGCTGAACTGCGAGCGGCCGAGCCAGTTGTTAACGTCTTCGATCTGATTGAGGCGGAAGTTGGTGTCGAGGAAGCCGACCTCGACGCCATCGCGATACCAGGTGAAGCGCCCGCCGGTGGCCGGGTTGGCACCGATGCCGGCGCGGAAGGTGGCAACGAAATGGTAACGGGTGCCTGAGATGATGGTGAGGCTACTGTCGTTCTGAATCTCTCCGGCACCATTGAGTCGGGCGGCGAGGCGTTGGGTGGCGAGGTTGTTGTCGCGGGAAACGCAGAGCATCAGGTCGTCGCTCGAGGCCGTGCCGGCTCCGGGGGCGGCGGCATTGTTCAGGATCTCGCCGGTGCCGGCGGTGCCCATGCGGCCGAAGTCGAAAAGCCGTTGCCAGTTTCTGGACGAGACCACGGTGGCCCAGATCTCGACGGTGAGGTCGGTCTTGGAGGAAACGATGCCATTCGGGAGATCGAGGTAGGCCGAGATGGCCGTGGCGGCGAAGTTGCCATTGGTTGTCCCGGGAAGGGTCAGCGCGCTTCCATTGCGGGTGGCTCCGACCCCGACGACGGTGCAAGGGGCGGCGGCGATGGTGTCGGCGAGGATGGTGCCGTTGGGTGTCGAACCGGTGGAATTGAAGTTCCAGCGATGCGTCAACGTCTGCGCCTCGGCGGCGGCGAACAGGGCAACGGAAATCACCAGCGGACGGAACATCGGCGGGGACGCTAGGCCGAATCTACGGAAAGGCAAAATGATTGGGGTTACATCTTGCTCGCCGACGCCGCGCAAAACCGCAGCCGACGCGAAATCATTAATTCTCGCTCAGTTCCACGCGGAAGAAGCGCTGTGGATCGGTGAGGGGGAAGGTGATTTCGACCAGCCCCCCGGCGACCGGGAGACCTTGATTTTGGGGGATGTCCCAAGGGGCCCAAGTATCGAGGTTGCTGGACACTTCGATGCGGAAAGAGCGGTTCGCGGGGAGGCTGAAGCGGAGCGAAGGAGCGGTGGAGGAGAGCGTCGGCCTGAAAGCGCTGGAACCGTCGCGGGGACCGGTGCCGGCGAGGAACTCGTTGCGGTTCGTCACCCCATCACCGTCGGCATCGGCTTCCGGTGCGCCGGCGGGGTCGAGGTCGGGCTCGAAGTTCTCTGTCCGCCACGCGTCGTAGGTCTGGCGGGTGGCGAGTTCGCCGTTGATCCATTGGGTGAGGAGGGCGACGTTGGCGTTGTCGATGACGTTGCTGCCGAGCGGCGGCATGCGGGTGAAGCCGGCGGTCGCGGCGACCCGGTGGAGGACGATGGACTGCATCGTGACCCCGGGGACAATGAGCTTATTGCCGGGGTTGCCGCCGTTCTGGGTGGCAGTGCCGTTTACAAGGCCGGTTTGCTCAAGGGCGAGATGGGAACTTCCGTCCCATTGGCCGAGTGCGGTGCCGCCCGCTTGATGGCAATAGGCGCAGTTCACCGCGAGATAGGAGCGGACACGCGCTTCCGTCGAGTAGTCGCTCTCGCCCGGCTTGAGATGCCGCGGGAGAAAATGGGGCGAGCCGGGGTTGGTCGAGAAGTAGCCCTCGTTGAAGAGCGTCGTCAATTGGTTGCCGGTGTGGCCGGGGATTCCGCCGGAGAGATTGAGCTGGCGGGTGTTGAATGACAGCGCGTGGCCGGCTTGCGGGGTGTGACAGATCATGCACTCGGCGCGACTTGGGATGCGCCATGTCTGCGGCACGGGAGTTCCGTTTTCCGTGATCGCCAAAGAGAGATCCACGCCTTCGTCGGCGACTAGAGTGGCCTCGGTTCCCGCCGCGTTCCATCGGTAGCTGACGCCGTAAGCTCCGCTGGCGTTCTTGACCAGCAGACGGGTCTCGATCCGCTTTTTGCTGGCCGCGACTCCGCGCTGCATCTCCATGTCGAAATGCTTCACCCAGACGGTGCCGGCCGGCAGGGTCCAAGGATCATCTTTCGACCACGTGAAGGTGGCGAGTGGATCCGGCAACGTGAACCAGCGGCGTTTGATTGCGTGGTCGCTCCAAAAGGGCAGGTTCACCGAGTAAGGGACGAGGCCGGGAGCTGGGGTGAGCGCGGCGAGATCCGAGAAGAGCCCGGTTTCAGACAGGGCGTCGGGGAACGAGCCCGCGGGCTCGCTCGAGGTCAGGCGGAGGATCTTGTCATCATTGTAGTCGGCGAGGAGCACGTCCTGATTCGCGGGGTTCTTGCCGAATGCCGAGATCCCGCCTTGGCCGGTGATGCGGGCGACATTCGTGCCGTCGGTATTCATCGACCAGACGTTCCCCGAAACGTAGTCGGCGAAGAGATACCTTCCCACCAGCGCGCTTATGGCCGTGCCACGATAGACCACGCCGCCGGTCACGGAGTCGCCTTGAAGCGTGCCGCTGCCGCGAGCGTAGTGGTAGACCGGCGCGATGGAGGTGAAGCCCGGAGGCTGAGGATCGTGCGACGGGCTGCTGGAATCCCACGGACCTTCGCTAGCTCCCTCCCGATAAATCCAGCCGTAGTTTCCGCTTGCGGTGACCTTGTTGATTTCCTCCCGCTTGGAGCCGCCCACGTCGCCAACCCAAAGGTCCGGCCCGTCGAAGGACATCCGCCACGGGTTCCTCATGCCGACGGCCCAGAACTCCGTCCGGACGTGGTTCACGCTTACCGGCTGGCCGTTGAAGGTGGTGGCGCCGACGAAAGGATTGTCCGAGGGGATGGAATAACGGGCGATACCGGCATCGCGCTTCACGGCGTCCACGGGAGAACTGACCGGGTCTTCCGCGGGGTTCGGATGGGCGCTCGGTTCGAGGTTGCCAGGCTTCTTGTCCACGTCGATGCGGAGGATGCCCGAGTAGAAATCCTTATCAATGCGCTGGGCATTGAACCGCGCGTCGTTCTGGCCGCCTTCATCGCCAAAGCTGACGTAGAGATAGCCGTCGGGGCCGAAGTGGATATCGCCACCTTGATGGTTGTCCTGCTGGTCGCGCATCTCCAGGAAGACGGTCTCGCTGGTGGTGTCCGCGGCGTTTGGATTCGAAGGATGCCGGATGAAACGCGAGAGCCGCTGGTGCAGCGGCGGGGTGGAGCCGGTGCCGAGGCCCGGTGTGTAGAAGACGAAGAAGCGCCGGTTGCTCGCGTAGTCGGGATGGAACGCCAGCCCGAGCAGGCCGGCTTCGCCGACAGTGCGGAAGCGCTCGACTCCGCTGCGCGCGTTCACCAATTCGGCGACATCCATAAAGAGCAGCTTGGTGGGTGTTGCCGCCGTGACATCGGGAACGACCCAGATCTTTCCGCCCTTCTCGCAAACGAAGAGCTGAGTGCTCGGCGCGGGTGGCGAGGCGAGGCAAGTTGGCGCGTCGAAGTTCAGGCCCGGAAAGGCGTCCACCAAAGAGTAGTTCGTCGGCGGCGGCGACGGGGGGACATTCAGCGCGGGATTCGGCTGGCGAAGGGGCGCGGCCAAGGCACTTGCGGCGAGGAAGAGCAGTGGCAGCGACGGGAGGGGGATCCGGCACATCATGAAGATGCTAGGCCCGGTGCCCGGATCCGCAACGCGGAAGTTGTGGATTCTCCGAGAGGATGGGGCTCGGGGCGTTGACAAGCCGGGTCTTCCCTGTCGCTATTCCGATCCATGAAGAGTGTCCTGCTCCTGATGGTATTGCTGACCGGCTTGCTCCCGGCACGCGAGTTCACCGGCAAGAACGGCAAGAAGATCGATGCCGAGATCGTGTCCCGGACCGATACCCTAGTGGAGTTGAAGCTGAAGGACGGCAAGACCGTGAAGGTGGCGATCAACTCGCTGTCGAGCGGCGACCAGCTTTTCGTCAAGACCTGGGAGGATCCGGCGGCGAAGGCGGAACGGCTGAAGGGAGTGGATCTGGGCGATGTGCTGGCGGCCAAGGGCTATTTCGCGCTGACCATCGAATCCGGGACCAACGAGATGTTCGTGGTGGCTTCCATCAACGGCAAGCAGGGGAAGTTCCTGGTGGATAACGGGGCATCCATTCCGCTGATCAAGCAGGCGTCGCTGGAGAAATTCGAACTCACGATGAAGGCGGTCCCGGCGCAAGGCCCGGCGGGCGGGAACGCGGTGATCGGGACGGTGCAGCCGAAGACATTCGGCAACGAGAGCAAGAGCTTCGCGCCGCCGGAGTGCTATGTGCTCACCCTCGAGCATTTCCCGAAGAACGTGCTGGAGCAGATCGATGGCGTGGTCGGCGGACAATTTTTCGTGGACCACGCGGCGGTGCTGGATTACTCCGCGAAGAAGTTGTGGCTGAAGGAGTGAAACAGCGATGGATCCGCCGCTGGCGGAAGAGGGTCGGGATTGCGCTCCTCGCGGTGGGAATCTGGCTTGCCGCGGTGGCGGTCTGGATCTCGGTGTTTGGCGGGCAAGACCGCGCGAAGCCGTCGGACTGCGCGATCGTGTTAGGCGCGGCGGCTTACGGAAACAAGCCGTCGCCGGTCTTCGCGGAGCGGATCAATCATGCAATCGGCCTGCATCGCTCCGGCACGGTGGAGTATCTTCTCTTCACCGGCGGGCGGGTCACTGCGGCGGACAAATCCGAGAGTGCGGTGGCGCGGACTTATGCGCTGGCGGCCGGGGTGCCGGCGGCCGCGATCCTGACGGAAGACGTTTCCCGGACAACCGGGCAGAATCTACAGGAGGCGAAGCGGGTGATGGGGGCGAAGGGCTTGCGGACGGCGGTGATCGTGAGCGATCCCTTGCACCTCAAGCGCGCCGCATCGATGGCGGCGGGCCTCGGGATTGAAGCGGTGACCTCGCCGACGCCGACTTCGCGCTATCGTTCCTTGGGGGCGAAGGTGAGCTTCCTGGCGCGGGAGGTCTTTTACCTCCGCGGATACTGGTTCACGGGGAAGTGATCGGTGGCTTGGAATCCGTGGGTCGTTCCTTTGCGGCTAATGGGGCGCAGGCGCGGAAGCGAATGATCGAGAGGATCAGGACGATCCCGCTGGGGACGCAAAACAGCAGGCCGAAAAGGGTGGCGATGAGCGAGGTGGCAATCGGCTTGGCGAGTTGCTCGGGATCGGCGCCGCCGGTCGCCGCCAATTCGGAGAATGCACGTAGCATGCCGATGACGGTTCCTGCGACTCCAATTACCGGGGGGAGCAACAGGCCGATCGCCGCGGCCCAGATCATCCTCTTCCAAAAACGCCGTTTCCTCGCCCGGTCCGGATCCGGGGTTTCGGGGGAGGCTGGGGGAAGGTAGGGCGATTCCATGGTTCAAGCCTCCGCATCGTCGCTTTTCACCGCGGGTGAAATTGCATCGATGATATCCAGCAACTCCTCGTCGAGCGACGGGGCTTGAAGGGCGGCGAGCGAGTCGTCGAGCTGGGCCACGGTGCGGGCGCCGACGATGGCGGAGGTCACGGCACGCTGGTCGAGCACCCAGCGGAGCGCGAGGTGTTGGAGGCTGAGACCTCGCTCGCCGGCGAGCTGGTGGAGGGCGCGGATTTTCTCGAGGTGGGCTTCGACTTGCGAGGCTTGAAGGAAGCCCTCGCTGCGGGCGGCGCGGGAGCCGTCGGGGATGCCATCGACGTATTTGCCGGTGAGCATGCCCTGGGCGAGCGGGCTGAAGACGATGGAGCCGATGCCCTTTTCCTCAAGCCAGTCGTGGATGCCTTCAGCTTCCGGCCAGCGGTTGAGGATGGAGTAAGGAGGCTGATAGATCAGGCAGCGGATCCCCATGTCCTTGAGGATCTTCACGGCTTGCTTGAGCATCTTCGGCGGGTATTTCGAGAGGCCGACGTAGAGCGCACGGCCGGAGTTCACCGCGGTGGCGAGGGCGGACATGGTTTCCTCCAGCCTCGTGTCCTGGTCGGGCCGGTGGGAGTAGAAGATGTCCACGTAGTCGAGGCGCAGGCGCTTGAGTGATTGGTCGAGCGAGGCGAGGACATGCTTGCGCGAGCCCCATTCGCCATAGGGTCCCGCCCACATGTCGTGGCCGGCTTTGGAGGAAATGATCAACTCGTCACGGTGGGCGGCGAAGTCTTCCGCGAGGAAGCGGCCGACGTTGACCTCAGCACTGCCGGCCGGCGGGCCGTAGTTGTTGGCGAGATCGAAATGGGTGATCCCGCGGTCGAAGGCACGGCGGAGGATCGCACGCGCCTCGTGCTGGTCGTCGACGTGGCCGAAGTTATGCCAGCAGCCGAGGGAGATTTCAGGAAGAAGCAGGCCGGAATCGCCGCAGCGGCGGTAGGGCATGCGGGCGTCGTAGCGGGTGGGGTCGGCGGAGTACATGAAAGGCGGATGGTAGATGGTGGGTGGTAGATGGAAGATGGAAGATGGAAGATGGAAGATGGAAGATGGTGGATGGAAGATGGTGGATGGAAGATGGAAGATGGTGGATGGTAGATGAAAGGCAGAACGGCAACGGGAAATCTCCCATCTACAATCTCCCATCTACAATCTGCCATCCGCCATCTGCCGCAGCGCGGCGATGCGGGTCAGCACCGGCGGGTGCGAATAGTCGAGGAAGACGCGGAAGGGATGGGGCGTCAGGTTGGAGAGGTTCTTGGCGGAAAGCTTTTTCAGCGCGGTGACCAGGGACTCGGGCTTGCCGGTGGCTCGGGCGGCGAAGGCGTCGGCCTCGAACTCGTGCTTCCGCGACCACGCGGCGGCGGCGATGCCTAACAGCCGGCTGGCGGGTGCGAACAGGAGGCCGAAGAGCACCAAGCCGACGTGCGGGGAAATCTTCTCCACTCCAAAGGCGTCGAACAGCTCGCGGGAGAATTTACCGCCGTCGATCACCAGACCGAGCAGGAAGAACAGCGCGCCGGCCTGGACGACCGACACGGCGAGGCGTTGCACGATGTGGCGGAGTTTGAAATGCCCGATCTCGTGGGCCAGCACGGCCACCAGTTCGTCCTGGGTCTGTTCCTCGACGAGCGTGTCGTAGAGCGCGATTTTCTTGGTCTTGCCGAAGCCGGTGAAGAAGGCGTTGGCCTTGGTGGAGCGCTTGGATCCGTCCATCACCGAGATCTCGCCGAGAGGGAAGCCGCATTTCGTGGCGACGGCGTGGATCGCTTGGCGCAGCGGGCTGTCGGGCATGGGAGTGAACTTGTTGAACAGGGGAAGGATCAAAGTGGGGGCCAGCCAGGTAAGGAAGAGTTGGAACGTTACGAAGAAGCCCCAGGCCCAGAGCCAGGCGTGGGGGACTTTTCCGAAAATCCAGAGCAGCCCGGCGAGCAGCGGTAGTCCGAGCACGGCGGCGAGCAGGAGGCCCTTCAATTGGTCGATGACGAAGGTCTTCGGGGTGGTTTTGTTAAAGCCGAACTTCTCCTCGATCACGAAGGTGTCATAGATCGAGAAAGGCAGGTGAAGCAAGGTGTGCCCGACGAACAGCAGCCCGAGGAAGGCCAGTCCGGCAGGGATATCTCCGGAGATCAGGCCGCGGGCGATCTGGTCGAGCCAGCCGAAGCCGCCGAGGGTCCAGAAGATCAGCAGGGTGGTGAGAGAGAACGTCGAGTGGATGATTTCAAAGCGGGCGGACTCACGGGTGTAGGCCTGAGACTGGGAATAGCGCTCGGCGTCGAAGACATCGGCGAATTCCTGGGGAAGTTGCGGAGAGAGGGCCTTGAGATTGAGGATCGTGGCGATGAAGTCGAGTTTCCACAGGGCGAACAGGGCCAGGAGGATCAGGAGTGCGACGGTGTTCCATTCCATGTCGGTGAAGTCTGTACCGGGGCGGCGGGGGTGAATAGCGGATATTGGAAAGACGGTGAATTCCATCTGGATCCGGCGGAGAAGCGGCAGGACGAGTTCATTTTTCTGCCGGCGGAGATCGTCCGGAGCATCGGAAACGACCCGGCGGACTGGGAGGACCCGGCATGGGATTGAGCGTTGCCTTGATCTCAAATCGGGCCTAGCGTTTGCTTCTACGTTCCGTGAGTAAGCTCATTACCACCCTCATATCCGGGATCCTCGCGGCTTCCGTCGCCCCGGCGCAGGACCTTGCGTCACTGCCGACCACACCGGCCGCCGGTGGAACTGCCGGTGATGGTTCGATCTTCACCCGCAAGGATGCGCGGACCATCACGCTGGCGATCCCCGGGCCGCGTGGGCCGATCCTAGACCGCAATGGTGCCCCGCTCGCCCAGAGCCGCGTCGCCTGGCAGCTCGCTTTGCAATTCCGGCAGTTCGAAAAGGCCGACCGGGACTTTGTGATCAAATGGGCGCGAGGGCATCTGGCGACCGCCAAGTTGCTCTATCCGACGATCAGCGAGCCGACCGACGACGAGCTTTGGAATCATTACAACGACCGTCGCTGGCTGCCGTTGTTGATCTCCACTCACATCGGCAAGGAGCAGAAAGAAAAGATCGAAGGAGGTCTGAGCAGCGGCTTGATCCTTCATCCGGTTTATCAGCGCTACTATCCGGAAGGAGAACTGGCCGCCCATATCATCGGCTACACCGGCAGCGTCGGGAAACTGCCGACCGGGCCGATCAATTTCAACGAGCCGTTGTGGGAGGAAACCGAGGGCCGGGCGGGCTTCGAGGCGCTTTTCAACAAGGAGCTGACCGGCCAACCGGGGATGAAGAAGCTGCTCTACGACGAGCAGGGACGCGAGCTGCTGAAAGACCAGGTCAGGCGCCCCCGCCCGGGCGGCGCGGTGGTGACCACGCTGAATCTGGAATGGCAGAGGCACGCCGAGGAAGTGCTGCGTGACAAGGCCCGCCGCGGGGCCTTCGTGCTGATCGACGTGAACACCGGCGAGGTGCTGGTCATGGCTTCCCGGCCGTCCTTCGACCTCAACATGTTCATCCCGGGGATCGGCACCAAGGAATACGATGCGCTCAAGGACGATCCCGCGACGCCGCTCTACGGCCGTGCTTTCCAGTCGGCCTACCCACCGGGCTCCTGTTTCAAGCCGATCGTCGCCTTGACGGCGCTGAACGACGGGGAAATCGAGGAGAACACCACCATCGATTGCCCGGCCTCCATCACCTTGGGCGGTCATACCTTCAACAACCACAACAAGAAGGCGGGGGGGGCGATCAACGTGAAGTCGGCGCTCGCCTCGTCGAACAACATCTGGTTCGGCAAGGTCGGCATGCGGCTCGGTTCGAATGCGTTCCTCGGCACTGCGCGGCGCTTCGGATTCGGGGAGAAGACGGGCCTCGATTTGATCGGCGAGACCGCGGGCTTTCTGCCGACCAATGAGTGGATGTTGTCTGTTCAGAAGCGCCGCTTCATGGATGGGGATGCCTTCAATCTGTCGATCGGACAGGGTTTCCTTGAAGTCTCGCCGCTTCAGGTCGCGCAGGCCATGGCAGGGATCGCCAACGGCGGCGTGCTGCCGAAGCTGCACTTGATCCACCAGGTGCAGGACCCCTTCGGCCGGGTGATCCGCCAGGCCGTCCCCGAACGTCGGAATTGGCTGGGGATCGACGCGGACGCCATCCAAGTGGTGCGTGAAGGGATGAGGCGGGTGGTCGAGGGCGGCACCGGTGGCTCTGCGGATCTGAGTTTCACCGAGCTCTGCGGCAAGACCGGCACGGCCCAGTGGAAGATATCGAGCAAGACGAACCTCGCCTGGTTCGCCGGTTTCCTTCCCTACGACGAGCCCCGCTTCGCCTTCGCCGCGGTGTATGAAGGCCGCCCGGGTGAGAATCCGAGCGGTGGCAAGAATGCGGCTCCGATCGTGAAGTCGTTCTTCGAGCCCTTGAAGAAAGAGTTCAAGGAGATCCTCGCGCCAGCACCCAAGGCATTGGAGATTATCGACGAGGAGGAAATTCCGGCCGCCGTGGAAGTGGGTGAAGCAACCCCGGAGGAGGGCGTTCTGCGCGCGCAGGAGGTCGAGATCCTGGAGACCGATGAAGGGGCGGATGAGCCCGCTGTGGAAGAGGTCCCGCGGGCCTTGCCGGTCGATCCAGACGAGATTCCGGAGGAGTAACGGCAGCGTCACGCTTTCGGGGCTGGACGCGGCACCGCTTTGCCGCCAAATACCCTCCGCCTCCGAAACCGGAGGATAGCTCCCAACGACCCAAGCACTATCCAACCATGGACATTCAAATTGCCACCCTTTGTGACTTCGCCGCCGACTACAACGGCAAGCTGGTGATCTCCGGCACCTTCGACACCCTCGCCGCACGGGCGCTGCCCGTGGTGCACCCGTCTTGCAGCTTGGCCCTGCGCTTCTGCTTCACGCAGGAAGATTCCGGCCGCCACAAGCTGTCGATCAACATCATCAATGAAGACGGTGAGCCGCTCGATCCTCAGAACATGCCGATCGAACCGGAATTCGAAGTGCAGCTTCCGCCTAATACGCCGTTCCTGACCCGCAACGTGATCTTGAACCTGCAGGGCCTCCGCTTCGCGAATGCCGGCATCTACTCGGTCGACCTCGGCTGCGACGGCGAGCTGCTGATGCGCCTGCCGCTGCGGATCGTTCATGTGCAGCAGCCACAGGCCGAACTCGCTTCCTAAGCTGGTGCCGCCGACCCGCTACTCCTGTGCTTTGGTGACCGGTGCTTCCGCCGGCATCGGAGCCGAGTTTGCCCGGCAGCTCGCCCCGCGCTGCGGGACGCTGGTGCTGATCGCCCGCCGGGCGGAGCGGCTGGTGGAGCTGGCGGGCGAATTGGAGCGGGATCATGAAGGCCTGCGCGTCCTGCCGCTGGAGGCGGATCTGACCGATCCGTCCGCCCGCCTTCAGGCCGTGGGTCATTTGCTTTCCAAGGGCCTGGTGCCCGACCTGCTGGTCAACAATGCCGGCATGGGTGATTATGGCGAGTTCGTGACGTCCGACTGGATGAAGGTGGAGGCGATGCTGCGACTGAACGTCGAGGCGCTCACCCACCTGACCCACGCGCTGCTGCCGACGATGATCGAACGGCGGAGCGGGTCCATCCTCAACGTCAGTTCGCTGGCCAGCTTGCTGCCGATCCCGGACTTCGCGGTCTATGCCGCGACCAAGGCTTATGTCAGCAGTTTTTCCGAAGCCCTGCGGATCGAGGTCCGCGAGCACGGCATCCGGGTGACGGCGCTTTGTCCCGGTCCGGTGCACACCGAGTTCGGCGAGGTTGCCGGGCGCGCGCCCGGGACCGATTTTGGGGCACGGGAGTGGTTTTACGTCACCCAGGAGCAGGTGGTGCGAGAGGCGCTTGATGGACTTTCGGCGGATCGGCCCCGCGTTTATCCCGGCTGGAAGGTTGCCGCCGCGGCGGTGGGGATTTCGCTGGTTCCGCTGGCCATCATGCGACTGGTGATGAGTTCGCGGCCGCGGAGGTAGTGATACGGAATGTAGCGGCGGTCTGCGACCGCCGGTGACTGGGAGGCGACGGGTGGGCGGGTTCTACGCCGGGGGTGAGGCGGGCGGTTGGGGTGGCTTCGTGTACAAAGTGCGGCGGTCATAGACGGCAGCTACAAGCGGTAGTGTAGCGGCGGTCTGCGACCGCCGGTGGTGGTGAGGCGGCGGATTGGCGGGTTCTATACCGGGCGTGAGGCGAGCGGTAGGGGTGGCTTCGCTAACAAAGTGCGGCGGTCATCCTTCTCCGCCAACCAAGGCTACGAAGGACAGGTAGACGGCCGCTACACCGGCCGTGCCAGGAACGGGTTCGCCTTCCGTTCGCTGCCGACCGTGGTCGCCGGGCCGTGACCTGGGAGCAGGATGGTTTCGTCGGGGAGCGTCATCACTTCCTTTCGAAGCGATTCCAAAGCCTGCCGGTAGGGTTCGCCGGGAGCACAGCCGCCGATCGAGCCGGCAAAAAGGGCATCGCCGGTGACGCAGACCGGGACAGGAAGACCCTCGATCACATATCCCAGTGCCCGGTCGCAATGCCCGGGGAGGTCGATGGCGCGGATCGTCAGTTTGGAACAGACCACTCGGTCACCCGCTTGGATGGGATCCGCTCGGCCCGGGCCGCGGAGATGGCGGATCAGATCTTTCAGGCCGGGCAATCCGCCGGTGTGATCGCCGTGATTATGGGTAATGAAGACGTCGAGCCCCGGATCGGCAAGCACGGGTCGCGGCAGGTCGTCGAGGCGCGCCCGGGCGTCGATGCTGCCGTCTCCGGTGTCGAAAAGAATCCGTTCGCCGAGCCCGGCATCGATTAGCCAAGCGTTGACGGTTTCATCCCCAAAGATCAACTCCAGACGGGTGATCTCCTCCAGCGGGCACGCCGGTGGTTGGTAGTCCGGAAGTCCGGCCAATGCGGGAGGTGCGAGTCCAAGTGCGGGGGCCAGCCGGATCAAAATGTCGAGGTCCGCGGGTTCCCGGCTGGCAAGGATGACCTCGCGCTCCGGCAGGCCGCAAAGCGCGGCCGCTCGGGAGGGAGCCATGTCCAGTCCGCGGAGGGCCTTGCGGATCACATCGGCGGTGGTGTCGTAGAGCATGGCGGGGTCAGGCGAGTTCACAGGCGAGGCGGATGGCGTGGATCATCGAATCGGGCCGGGCGATATCCTTTCCCGCGATGTCGAAGGCGGTGCCGTGGTCGGGACTGGTCCGGGGCTTGGGGAGACCGAGGGTGACATTGACCCCGGTGTCGAAGTCGAGAAGCTTGAACGGGATCAGGCCTTGGTCGTGATACATCGCCAGAACCGCGTCAAATTGTCCCTCGGCGGCTTGTCGGAAGATGGCGTCGGGGACGTGGGGGCCGGAAAAGACCCCCGGCATTTCTTGGTTCAGTGTTGCGATGGCGGGTGCGATGACCCGGGCTTCCTCGTCGCCGAAGCGGCCACCTTCACCGGCATGGGGATTCAAGCCAACCACCGCAATCCGTGGGTCTCGGCGGAAGCGGCGGCGGGCGAAACCGGCTAGAAGTCGGCCGGAAGCGACGATTCGCTCTAGGGTCAATTCCTTTGAAACGTTCGCTAGCGGGATGTGAATCGTGGCAAGTCCGACGCTCAAGTTCTGACCGCTTAGGCACATTGCAAAATCATGAACACCAAAACGTTCTGCGAAAAATTCCGTTTGTCCCGGAAAAGGGAACCCAGAGTTTTGGAGGCTCGCTTTCGAGACTGGAGCGGTGACGACCGCGACCGCGTCGGGGTCAGCCTTAAGAATTCGAACAGAGGCTTCGAGCGCCTCAAGTGCGGATACCGCCGAACGGGCATCGGGCGAGCCGGGGCTTCCGTGGGCCGCGTCGCCTAGGACCTGAAAATCGAAACCGGCCGGGAGCTTGCCGGAGGCGAGGGCCTTGGCGACCACTTCCGGACCGATGCCGGCGGGGTCCCCCAGGGTGATGAGGATGCGCGGCATGGGGTGGCTGCAGCGGGTGTCAGAGCTTCCGGTCTATCGCCGCGCTCTTGCGCTTCTTGGCGATCCAGTTTTCGTAGGCGACCGAGTTCTTTTTGGTGCGAACACGTTCCTCGACCATCTCGCGGACCTCGTCCAAGGCAGGTGCCGGGCCGGGCATGATATCGACGATCTTGACCACGGTGAAGCCGGCTGGGTCTTCGAGCGGCCCGAGGACATCGCCCTCCTTGCCGGCGAAGATGATCGCGGCGAACTCGGTGGCGAGGTCGGTGCGTGGGAGGTTCTCCTGGAAGCCGCCCTTGTCGGCGAAAGCGTCCCGGGAGTGCTTCTTCGCGAGTTCGGCGACGTCGGCACCGGCCTTGATCTCGCCGGCGAGCTGTTCGGCCAGCGCGAGTTGGCTATCAGGGTTCGCGAGCGGGTTCTGGGCATCCTGGCGGGGCAGGAAGATTTTGTAGAAGGTGATCTTGTCCTTCGTGGTGTCGCGGATCTTGTCCTTCATCTCCGCGTATTCTTTCGAGACCTCCCCGGGGAGCGGTGGCGGGGCGTCGGCGAAGTGCTCGGCGCGCATGGCTTGGACGATCAACTGCTCGCGGGTCATCTTGCGGTAGCCGTCGGTGCTCATCCGGGCGCGCTTCAGTTCTTCTTGGAAGCGCTTTTCGTCGCCGCCGTAGTTGGAGAGGATCTGCCGCTTGATTTCCTTGTCGACCACGTGATCGGGAAGATTGGCCCCTTTCTTTTCCATCTCTTTGAATTCGGAGATGATGATCTCGCGGTCGATCAACTCCTGCAGGATCTTCTCGCGGGCTTCCAGCACCTGGCGTTCGAACTCCGGACCGCGGCGCGGGAACTGGGCGGCGAGCTGGGCAAAAATCGGCGAGAGCATGAAGCCGACCTTGCTCTTGGTGATCACCCGGCCGTTGACCTTGGCCGCGATGGCGTTCACCTCGAAGGCCCCCGAGGGAGCGACGGGAGCTGGGCCTGCGGGACCCTGAGCTTGGCCGAGGCCGGTGGACGCGAGTAAGGCGAGCCAAGCGATGCTGGATTTCATGGGCAAAAAGGTTGTCGTTTCGGACGAAATGACTGTCTTGCGCCGGGGCGGGCTTTGCAAGCGGGGAAACGGGAGAGGGAGACGCGGGTCGTGGCAACGAAAAAGCCCCGCCGCGCCGGGATGGCACAACGGGGCGTTGAGAGGGGCAGATTACTCCTCGGTCTTGAGCTTATCGGCAGCGTCTTGGAGGGTTTCGGCAGCGGCGTCCTTCACTTAGTCGACTTCGGCGGCAGCGGCGTCCGTTGCTTTGTCGATCTCGGCGGTGGCTGCGTCCTTGGCCTTGTCGACTTCGGCGACTGCGGCGTCTTTGGCCTTGTCCACGACTTCGGCGGCAGACGCCTTCACTTCTTCGGTCTTCTTTTCGACCTTTTCACCGCAAGAGGCGAAAACGAAAGGAAGGGCGGCTGCGATCAGGAACTGATGGATTTTCATGGAGTTTGTAATTGGTTTAGTGGCGGTTGTCGGAACTTCGCCGACAGACTGGTCTAACACTAAAATCGCTGACGTCAAACTGGCGATTTGCACGATTTGCCACTAAACTCCGTGCATGGAGACCGTGCCGGTTCAGTGCCCGACCTGTTTTGAGACCTTCGAGGTCGTGATGCCGCCGCCGGAGGAGTTGCCGGCGGAGTATGATTATGACTGCGAGATCTGCTGTCGTCCGATGTTTATCGTGTTCGACGAGTCCGGAGCTTTCGCCCGCGGGCTGGGAGAATGATGCGGCCGCGGATTTCCATCGTGATGCCGTTCCGTAACGCGGCGGCGACCTTGCCCGAGGCGTTGGCCAGCGTGCTGGCGCAGGATTTCGGCGATTGGGAGCTGCTGGCGGTGGATGATCATTCGACCGATGGATCTGCCGAGGTCGTGCAGGAGCTGGCAGGCGGGGATTCTCGGATACGGCTGCTTTCGAACGAAGGTCTGCCGGGGGTGGTGGGCGCTTCGTCGACGGCGGGGCGGGCTGCGACGAGCGAGTGGCTGGCGCGGATGGATGCCGACGACGTGAGTCATCCGCAGCGGCTGAGCCGGCAGTGGGCGATGGCCTGCGAGAGGCCGGAATTGGACGTGATCGGCTGCGCGGTGGAGATCTTTTCGCCGCTGGGCGACGGGATGGTCCGACACGTGGACTGGGTGAACACGCTCATGGAGCCCGTCCGGATCGCCAGCGCGCGTTTCATCGAGAATCCGATGGTCCATCCGAGCTCGCTGATGAGGAAGTCGGCGGTCGAGGCGGCGGGCGGCTATCGGGAAGTGGCTTGGGCGGAGGACCACGACCTGTATCTGCGGATGCTGGAGCGCGGTGCGGTCTTCGGGAAGGTGCCGGAGACGCTGCTGAAGTGGAGGGATTCGCCGGGGCGGCTGACCCGGAGCGATCCGCGTTATGGCGATGCCTGTCGTCACCGGATGCGGGCCCATTTCCTGTCGCGAATTCCGGCGGTGAAGCAGCGCGGCGTGGTGATCGCCGGAGCGGGGCCGATCGGGAAGACGCTGGCGCTGGAGTTGCAGGCGAAGAACATCGCGGTGTGCGGATTCTTCGATGTCCATCCGCGGCGGATCGGGGAGACGATCCACGGCGCGGAGGTGGCGGGGTTGGAGCAGTTCGGCCGCCGCTGGCGGGAGGCAGTGCTGCTTTCGGCGGTCGGCGTGCCCGGGGGGAGAGAAGAGGTTGCGGGGTTGGCGGCGAAGGCCGGGTATGTCGAGGGCGGGGATTTCTGGGGCGCTTGCTGAGGGCTTCGGACTGCGGCAGCCCGCCGCCGCTCTCCCTCGTCAGCCTGCTGACGAATCAGCCTGGCTCCACAGCAGGCTGTGGCAACAAAGCGGCAGCAGGCTGCCGCAGTCCAAGGCGCTCGAGGTCACGGCAGCCCCTCGAGCGCCTTGACGATTTGGCGCCGCAGTTCGACGACCTCGATCTGGCCGTTGTGACGCCAGAGGATTTCCCCTTTCGGCGAAAGCAGCACGGTGTGCGGCTGGGCGCCGGTCCATTCGGCGTCGATGGCCTCGGCGAGCAGGTCGGGATTCTCGCCGGCGAAGAGATAATTGTTGGCAGCGCGACCTTCCTTTGCGACGGCCGGCTCGGTTCGCTTGGACAGGGCGGCGTGCTGTTTTTCGAGGAACTTGAGGACCTTCGCCTCGTCGCTGACGGGGTCGAGGCTGATGGTGACCATGTCGAAGGAGCGGTTCTGGAAGCGGCGGTAGGTGTCGATCAGCTCCGGGAACTCGGCGACGCAGGGGCCGCAGGTGGTGGACCAGAAGTTGATGAGGCGGATGTTGCCTGCAGCATTGGCGCGGAGCTTCTTGGCGGTCTCGACGTCGAGCTTGCCGACGGTCACCGGCTTGGCTTCCCAGGCTTTCTGGTCAGCGGCCACCTGGTCCTTTTTCCATGCCCACTTGGTCGAGCAGCCGAAAGAGCGGGTGGTCGGGGTGGCGACCGGCTTGCCGGCGAGGACGGCGTCGAGCGCATCGCGGAGGTAGCTCTTTTCAACCGGGCCGGACTTGCGGGCGGCATCGTCCATGCGGCCGGTGTAAGCCAGCTTGCGGTCGGCACCGAAAACGAAAACGTGCGGGGTGGACTGGGCGCCGCAGGCCATGCTCAGAGCCTGGGTTTCACCATCGTAGAGGTAGGGCAAGGTCCAGCCGTAGTCCTTGGCGAAGGGCGTCATTTCTTCAAATGAATCGCCGAAGGCCCCGTAGCCGAGTTCATCGGGGCGAAGGCCGGCCGGGTTGCTGCTGTTGATCGCCACGACCGCGACGCCCTTCTTCTGGTAGTCCTCGTGGATTTCCTGCATCCGGCCGGCGGCGGCGATCGCATCCGGGCAGTGGTTGCAGGTGAAAATCAGGCAGAGCGCCTTGGCGGTGGAGAAGTCGGCAAGCTTGTGGGTCTTGCCGTCGATGCCCGGCAGGGAGAAGTCCGGGACCGGTGAGCCAATGGGAAGGACCGGCGGGGTCGGCGGATCGGCGGCGAGGGCGGTGGCGGCGAAGGCGAAGGTCAGGAGCAGGGATTTCATGGGTATTGGCGCGGGCGGTTTTGAAATACAGGGGATGGCAGCGGGATTTAGCCTGGAGGGCAAGATTCGCCTGCTACTTCCCCGGTCACGAGAAGCGTTTTGATGCAGGCTGTCACGGCGGTTTTCGCCCTCGTCGGATCCCGCGGTTCCCGGGATGTGGCACCCCGGGGATGGGTATTCGTCAGAAGAACACGACGGGCACTGTCAGGATGTCTCCGTCGCTGAGCTGGTATCCACTCCACTCCGGATCCATCACTGCAATCCTACGCGTCACCTTGTCGACCCCGATCCGCACCTTCCTCGGCTTTAAGGCCGGATCGCCGGCAGGTTTAAGGTTGCAGTAACTTGGCGGTTGGCCGTCGTCGGGCGACAGCCCGCCCTCACCAGCCCAGCCGCCGGCAGCCACGAAGGCCGCCTCAATGGAGGCTCCGGCTGGAAGCAGGTGGGCACCGCCCTTCGAGACATTTCCTGTGACGACGACTTTGATCGGGGACTTGGAAACCTCCGCGGCTGGCGCGGGTGGATCCACCTGTTTTGAAGCCACCCGGACCGGCTCCTCGCGGCACGCGGCGAGAACAAGAACCCCATGGAGTAGAAGCGTGAGACGTTTCATCGGACTTGAATGGGGCGACAGGTCGGGCGGAACCTAGATCTCGACCGTCTCGCCGAGCACCGCGACATCCACCGCGCCGCCGAACTCGTCGGTCAGGGCGTCGCGCAGGGCATTCGATCGGTCGGATTCGCCGTGAACCAGCCAGACGCGCTTTTTCGGGCCGGTCATGCGGTGGAACCAGTCGAGCAGTTCCGAGTGGTCGGCGTGGCCGGAGAAGGAGTCGATGGTCTCGATGTTGGCCCGGACCTGCACCGGCTTGCCGAAGATGTTGACCGTCTTGCGGCCGTCGCGGATGGCGCGGCCGAGGGTGTTGTCGGCGCAATAGCCGACGAAGAGGACGGTGTTCTTGGGATCGCCGAGGCCGTTCTTGAGGTGGTGGCGGATGCGGCCGGCCTCGCACATGCCGGAGGCGGAGATGATGATGCAAGGGCCGTGGGTCGAGTCGTTCAGTCGCTTCGATTCGGTCACGGCGCGGACGAGGTGGAGGCCTTCGAAGATGAAGGGATCGTTCTCATCGAAGAGGAAGCGGTAAACGGTTTCGTTGAAGCATTCCGGGTGGATGCGGAAGATCTCGGTGGCGTTGACGGCGAGCGGGCTGTCGACGTAGACCGGCACGCGGCGGAGCTTGCCGGTGTGGAAGAGCTGGTTGAGGACGTAGAGGAGCTGCTGGGTCCGCTCGACGGCGAAGGCGGGGATCATCACCTTGCCGCCGCGCTTGAGGGCCTCGGTGAGGATTTCGCCGAAGGCATCGTTGGCGCCGGTCGGGAGCTCGTGCTCGCGGCCGCCGTAGGTGCTTTCCATCAGGACGAAATCGACGTCCGGCACCGCGACGGGATCGCGCAGGATTTCGTTGCCGCCGCGGCCGACGTCGCCGGAGAAGAGGAAGCGCTTCTTCTTGTTGCCGTCTTCCTTGTCGATGATTTCGAGCAGCACCTGGGCCGCGCCGAGAATGTGACCGGCGTCGAAGAAGGTCAGGGTCACGCCGTCGCAGAGCGGGATCGGGCGCTCGTAGCCGATGCTGATGAACTGGCGCAGGCAGCGCTCGGCGTCTTCCTCGAGATAGAGCGGCTGGACCGGCGGCAGGCCGTCCTTGGCGCGGTCCTTGTTGAGCCATTCGGTGTCCTGCTCCTGGATGTGGGCGCTGTCGGCCAGCATGATCTGGCACAGGTCGCGGGTGGCGAAGGTGGCGTAGATGTTGCCGGAGAAGCCCTGCTTGCAGAGGTTCGGGAGGTTGCCGCTGTGGTCGATGTGGGCGTGGGAGAGGACCACGATGTCGATTTCACTCGGGTCGAAATGAGGGAAGCAGCAGTTCACCTCGTAGCTTTCCGATCGGTGGCCTTGGTAGAGCCCGCAATCGAGCAGGATGCGGGTACCGTTGACTTCGAGCAGGTGCTGGGATCCGGTGGTGGTGCCGGCAGCACCGCAGAATTTCAATTTCATGAGCTTGTTAGGAAGCTGGCATGCATCGGGCGGGAGGGAAACGGGAAAGTGGAGGGGGCAGCGGGGGGGCCGGACCGGGTGCGCGAACCGAGCAGCGCGAGATGGTCCGACTGGCTGCATTCTATTTCTTCGGACAACGCTCTGCCCCGCAGAAGCACGGGGTGCTCACGATGGGCGCTTCAGGCTGGAATGGGCGGGGGGCTTTGTTGGGCCGTTCTGCGGGCCGGAGGCCACCGGGTGCGCGGAGGCTCTGCCCCGCAGAAGCACCGGGGTGTTCACGATGGGGCGATTCGGGCTGGAATGGGCGGCGGGTTTCTGGGGACCATTCTGCGGGCCGGAGGCTTGCGCACCCGGTGGGAATCAAAGGCGCTTCTCGAAGACCTTCGAATCGCGGCCGCTTTCTTCCAACTGCTGGCGGCGGGTCGTCGGCAAAGCGTCCGGATCGCAGGGGGAGTAGCCGACGCGCTTTTCGAAGAAGTCGGCGGCGCGGGTGGTCAGGGCGAAGACGCGGGGGATGCCCTTTTCGCGGGCCAGGGCTTCGGCGTGGTGGACGAGGTCGACGCCGTAGCCGCGGCCTTCGTGGTTGAGCTTCACGTAGAGGCAGGCGACTTCGGCGACGTTCTCGCCGGGGTAGTCGTGGAGCGCCACGCAGCCGACGACGTTGTCGTCGATGGTCATCACACGGTAGTCGCCGATCCTCGCCTCGATGTCCTCGTAGTTGCGGGCGACCAGCTTGGTGCGGCGGACCGAGCGGCCGATCATGCCGAGCAGCTCGGGGATGTCCTCCTCGCGCAGCGGGCGGATTTGCCGGTAGCTGTCGGCGTGGATCATGGTGCCGACGCCTTCGTTGGAGAAGAGTTCGTCGACCAGCACGCCCTGGCGGCGGCCGTTGAGGACGTGGACGCGGGGGACGCCGCGGCGGCAGGCTTCGGCGGCGGCTTGCAGGAGGTGGGCACCGGTGACGGTGCCGGAAATGGCGAGCGCATCGGCATCGGCGGCGCGGACGGCGGGGACGGGCTCGCCGTCGATGAGGATGGCCTCTTCTAACAGCGCGATGAGTTTCACCGCGCCGATGCCGAGGGTGAAGTCGACGACCTGGGGGTCGAGCGGGTCGTTCGACGAGGCGTCGGCGACGACGGTCTGGCCGCGGCCAAGGATGGCCTTGGCTTCCTCGATCGCGCCGGGTTCGCCGAGCGGGCGGGTCAGGCGGGCGGCCATGATCTCGCACTCGAGGGTCCAGTCGTAGAGGTCCTTCAAGTCGCCGCCGAGTACGCCGAGGATGAGCTTCACGCCAACGTCTTCCATCGCGGCGAGATCCAGGAGGCTTTCCGCGATGGCGGGTTCGGGAAGCAGGCCGGCTTCGATCAGCACGACGAAGATCTTCCCGCGGAACCGCGGGACGTATTCGAGAACCGCCCTGACGTCACCTTGATCGGCCACGGCGGATTTCTAGCAGGCCGGGGGCGGGGTGCAATGGTGGAACGGGGGTGGCGTGTACTGGCCCGCGGCTCTTTAGTCCGCTCGAAATCCCCAACCGTCCAAGCGGACTAAAGATCCGCGGTCCATTACACGTCCAGTCGGGGTTTACGCCGGGTCGACTTCGGGCGCAGCGGGGACTTCGCGGCGGATGAAGAGGAGGCCGAGGAAGTTGAGATACATGGAGCTCATCAATAGACCGACGAACCGCGGTAGAAGGTTATCGGGATCCTCTGAATACTGCCAGATCAGCAAGGATGTGGGTACGAGGCACGCCGAACTCATGATCACCATAATCCACCAAATGGGACGGGATCCGCGTAGCAATTGAACCAAAAACGGTGCGGCTACGACCAGTAGCATCGACACCGGAAGTCCACCGTATGCGATCATCTCGGGAACCGACAAATCAAAGAGCGTCCCGGATGAATAGAGGTAATAAATCATTGCCCAGACGATCCACCCGCGACTGGCTTCTCTTTCCGTGGTAGCGTCGGAGGGGTGGATGGGAAGGAGGTGGAAAGCCACCAAACTTACCAGCGCGGCAATGAACAGCGCCAGCGCGATCAGGTTCATCCGGCGGGCGTGGGGGATGGGCATCGCCGGAGGTCGTTCGGTTGGGAGACGGGACAGGAGTGTCCCTGCTCCTTAATTGAGCAGCCAGAGGATCGGCTGCGGCCAGACGCCGAGGACGAGGGTCGCGACGGTCATCGCGACGACACAGGTCCGGGTGATCTGCGGCAGGACCAGCGGCTTGGCGCCGTCGGCGGGGGCTTCCCACCAGATGGCGCGGATGATCTTGAAGTAGTAGTAGAAGCCGGCGGCGGCACCGATGGCGGCGAGGGCAACGCCCCACCAGAGACCGGCATCGACGGCGAGCATGAAGACGAAGGCCTTGCCGACGAAGCCGGCGGTCAGCGGCACGCCGGCGAGGGCGGCCATGATCAGGGTCATGCCGATGGCAAGGGTGGGGTTGCGCTTGCCGAGGCCGTTGAAGGCGTTGATCTCTTCCGAGCCGTCCTGGATCCGGACCTGGGCCAGGATGAAGAAGCTGGCGAGGGTCATCAGCAGGTAGGTGGCGAGGTAGAACGAGACGCTCTGGGCGGAGCCGAGGTCGCTTTCGCTGGCCGGTTTCCAAGCGGCGAGGGCGAGGATCAGGAAGCCGGCGTGGGCGATCGACGAGTAGGCGAGCAGACGCTTGAAGTTGCTCTGGCCGATCGCGGCGAGGTTGCCGAAGAGCAGGGTGGCCCCGGCCATGATGGCGAGCATCAAGGTGACCTGCGCGGCGACCGGCGAGCCGGGTTGCAGGAGGGGATCGAGGAAGCGGATCAGCAGGATGAAGCCGGCGGCCTTCGAACCGACCGAGAGGAAGGCGGTGGTCGGGGTGGGAGCGCCTTGATAGACATCGGGGATCCAGGCCTGCATCGGGACGGCACCGATTTTGAAGCCGAGGGCGATGAGGACCAGGGCGATGCCAAAGAGTAGCGGGGTAGGTGAGGCGGTGTTGAGGGAAACCACGACGCTGTCGGCGAGCCCCTCGGTTGCGGGAAGGACCAAGTTGGTTCCGATGTGCCCTTCAAAAGTGACCAACGCGAGTGAGCGGCCGATTTCCTCCAGATTCATCGTGCCCGTTGCGCCGTAGATCCAGGCAATGCCGTAGACAAGGAAGCCGGTGCTGAGCGCGCCGAGGATCAGATATTTCACTCCGGCTTCGAGCGAGCCGACGTTGCGGCGGAGGTAGGCGACGAGGATGTAGAAGGTGATCGTGACCAACTCGAGCGCGACGAAAGCACCGGCGAGGTCCTTGGCGGAGGCCATCCACATCATGCCGACGCATGCGAAGACGGGCAGGGCGAAATACTCGCCGGTGCCGTTTTCGGACTCCTGGTCGTCGGTGAAGCGGGAAAGGATCGAGCGGTAGTCGAGCGACATCAGCACCACGAGGATGGTGCAGACGAGAGCGAAGCCCTTGTAGAAGCGGGCGAGGGAGTCGAAGGCGTAGAAGTTCCAGAGCGCATAGCTGTCCCATTTGTCACCGGGGTCGGCGGCTTCGGGTCCGTAGGCGAAGAAGGAAAGGATGAAAATGAACGCGAGGCCGGCCGCGGCGGTGAAGCCGACGAGTTTCTTCGAGTCACGGGGACCGAAGGCTTCGACCATCAGCAGGACGAGGCCGAGGAAGACGGTCAGGGCTTCGAGGTAGTAGGCGGGCATGGGAAGATGGGGAAAGTGCCGAGTGATTTGAGCCAAGAGTGCGGAGTAAAGTGTGGCTCCATCTCGCTACGCTCGGTTGTGATCAGTGATCAGTGGAAAGTCACTTGGGGAAGCGGAGGTGGGGCAGGACGGAGCGCTGACTTTAGACAGCGTGGATTTCTTGGCTGGGCACTGGATGAAAGACACGCCGACTAAAGTCAGCGCTCCCATAGCCGGTCTTTTGAGGGCGGCGTTCACTTGAGGAGGCTGAGCAGCAGGTTCGGATAGAGGCCGACGGCTAGGAGGGCGACGGCAAGCAGGAGCACCGGGATCCGGTCGGCGAAGGTCAGGTCGGCGGCGGTTTCGGTGGCGCGGACGGTCGGGCCTTGGAAGATCTTGCGGTAGGCGCGGAGCATGTAGACGGCGCTGATGACCACGCCCCAGATGGCGAGGATGCAGGCGATCTGGACCGGGCCGAGGCCGGCGGCGGGATCGTAGTTGCGGAAAGCGGAGAGGAAGACCATCACCTCGCCGGCGAAGTTGGCGAGACCGGGCAGGCCGATGGAAGCCATGCCGACCATGCCGAACAGGAAGGCCATGCCGGGAGCGGACTTGGCGAGGCCGCCGAGGTCGGAAAGTTCGAGCGTGCCGGTGTTGCGCTCGATGCGGTCGGCGAGGCCGAAGAGCATCGCGATCGAGATGCCGTGGGCGAACATCAGCAGCACGGCGGCGGGCTGGGCGAGATCGTTGACCTGACCGTTGGCCTTGGCGGCGGCGAGCGCGGCGATGGCGAGGAAGATGTAGCCCATGTGCATGACCGACGAGTTGCCGAGCATGAGGTCGAGGCGCTTCTGGTTGATGGTGACGAGGCCGACCCAGAGGATGTTGCCGACGAGCAGGACCAGCAGCGGAACCAGCCAGGCGTTCATGCCTTCGGGGACGAGCGGGATGGCGATGCGGAGCAGACCGTAGAGGCCGAATTTCTTCAGCACGCCGGCGTGGAGCATGGCGGTCGGGGCCGGGGCGCTGGCGTAGGCGGGGGCGGCCCAGGAGTGGAAGGGGAAGAGCGAGACCAGCACGCCGAAGCCGACGATCAGCAGGGCGGCGATGCCTTTCTGCGCGGCGGGATCGATGGCCAGCGAGCCTTCTTGCGCGGCGCGGACCATGGTCGGGATGTCGAAGGTCCCGGCGAGGTTGGCGAGCCAGACGAGGCCGGCGAGCAGGATGATCGAGCCGAAGCCGAGGTAGATGGTGATCTTCCAAGCGGCCTCCTTGCGGTCGCCGCGGCCGAGGATGCCGATCATGAGGAAGGTCGGGATCAGCGCGAGTTCGTGGAAGGCGTAGAAGAAGAACAGGTCGGTGGCGGCGAAGGCACCGATGGCCCCGGCGGAGATCAGCAGGGAGGAGCCGTAGTAGAGGGTTTCGCGGCCTTCCGGGGCCTTGCCGGAGAGCAGGGCGGCGAGGGTGACGATGACCGAGAGCAGGACCATGATCACGCTCATGCCGTCGGTGAAGGCGAAGGCGAGGTGGAGCGCTGGCTTCTCGAGGACTGGCAGCGACATCGACCAGAGCCGGTCGTTTTCCCAGCAGGTCGCGGCCCAGAGGCCGAGCACGAGGTTGGCAACGCCGGCAGCCAGAGCGGCCTTGCGGGCGGGTGCGCCGGCGAGGATCGCGACGAAGGCGAGGAGTGGAAGGAGGACGAGGAGGGCGAGCATGTTAGAACGCGGTGAAGTAGATGACGAGGATGACGCCGAGGCCGAAGGCGAAGGCGTAGCCCTGGAGGTTGCCGCCCTGGACGCGGCGGAACAGGCCGCCGAAGCCTTCGGCGATGCGGGTCGAGCCGCCGACGATCAGGCCGTTGATCAGGAACTCGTCGAAGAAGTGGACGATCGCCGCGAAAGCGTCCTGGAAGTATTTCACGAGGACGTTGTCGTAAAAGGCGTCGATCTTGAAGCGGTCGCGGAAGAAGGGGATGGAGACGGGGTCCTTGTCCTTGCCGTTGTAGAGGGCGAAGCCGGCGATCAGGCCGAGGACGAGCGAACCGATGGAAGCGCCGAGGATCAGCGAGTGACCTTCGGCATGTCCACCCTCGTGGATCGGGCGGAAGGCACCGAGGGCGTTCGAGACGGCAGGGAAGCCGGCGACGATGGCGAGCACCGCGAGAACCAGCAGCGGGACGAACATCAGCGGTCCGACTTCGTGGGCATGGTCGGCATTCTCGGAGCGGGTCTTGCCGAGGAAGGTCACGACGAAGGCGCGGGTCATGTAGAAGGTCGTGAGGAAGGCGACGAAGACGGCGATGCCGAACAAGGTCTTGTTGCCGCTGTAGGCAGCGGCGAGGATTTCCTCCTTCGACCAAAAGCCGGCGGTGACGTAGGGCACGGCGATCAGGGCGGCGGTGCCGATGAGGAAGGTGAAGCCGGTGATCGGCATCTTCTTGAGCAGACCGCCCATCTTCCAGATGTCCTGCTCGTGGTGGCAGGCGTAGATGATCGCGCCGGAGCCGAGGAAGAGCAGGGCCTTGAACCAGGCGTGGGTGAAGAGGTGGAACATGCCGGCCTCGCCCGCGACCAGGCCGACGGCCATGACCATGTAGCCGAGTTGCGACAGGGTGGAGTAGGCGAGGATCTTCTTGATGTCGCTCTGCTGCGTGGCCATCAGCGCGGCGCAGAGCGAGGTGATGCCGCCGACCCA